>NZ_JBXAPF010000001.1:50031-438896 GCF_058803665.1 Lysinibacillus sp. GW821-FHT14F06 | reverse complement strand
GAACGTAGATCAACCCCTCGTTTTGAAAAAGGGCTATACTTTTTAAATTGTCACCTTGATTTCATGGACATAATAGTATTCAACAACATGAGGCTAGTTACTCAAATAATATTGAGTAACTAACCTTCATTAGATTAATTCATTGCGTGATACATAAACGCTAATCGATGTAACCCATATATATTTATTATCTATTGTAAGTAATAGTATGAGTATTATATAAAGGTAATAGTGCTATAAACTTTGATATATCAACCTTTTCAAGACTTTTCTTAAATTAAGAATGTATTTCACAATTAATATTTCGTGTAAAAACTGATGTAACCAGCATGACTAAATCCGTAACTGACATAGCCAAACATGTAACTTTCGTACTCAAAAATGTAACTCGTTACGTTTAAAAGTATTCATGAACTCAAAAAAACATCAATTACTATAAAAGTAATCAATGTTCTTCTTATCTTGAAAACGGTTATAAATAAAATATATTTGTCAGCTCTTTTATCAACTTTTTCATATGATTATCTTTCAATTTGTATAATCCGATATAAAAACGCCACAAATTGCGCTCTTGTTACTGGCTCATTTGGTCGGAAATTACCATTATCGCCTAAGGCAATCCCTTCACGCTCTAACACTGCAATATAGCCTGTACTCCAATGGGTGCTATCCACATCTGCAAATGAACTTGTGCCTTTTGGTTTTAGTCCAAGCACGCCAACAAGGATTTTCGCTAATTGTGCCCTTGTCATGTTTTCATTTGGACGAAAATTGCCGTTTGACCCATCCACTATGCCTGCTTGTTGTAATATCGTGATCGCTTCGTAATATGGAAGTGTTGACGGTACATCGGAGAAATCCGTAGCTTCTCGTACTTGGTCAAATGGAAAGGCTCTTGTTAGTAATACTGCCACATGCATACGACTGATAAATTCATTCGGATGGAAAGACCCATCTGCATAGCCTTTGATAATACCTCGTGTCGCTAGTTCCTCAATCATGTCTTTTGCCCAATGATTTTTGTTGATGTCACTGAATGTAACGCTTGGCTTTGTTGGCTGTGGTTCTTTTGATGGTGTCTGTTTTTCCACAGGCAATGCCGTCCATTTAGCGTAAAGTGAGATATTTTCTCGTATAACCGTATCCTCTGTCCATGGCTTTCTGAATGCTTCGTCTCGATACCAGCCATTAAAGCGATAGCCTTCTCTTATTGGCACAGGTAAATTTTTTATTTTCGTATTATACGTCCATTCCATTGGTGCTAACACTGTGCCACCATTTGTATGCAGGGTGATTTTCACAGTTGATGGTGGTGAATAATCATTATCATTTGATGTAGGTGGCGTTATCAGATTACCATCCCCACCTGTTGTTGGTGGCTTCGCTATCCACTCGGCATACAGTGTGATATTCGTCTGACCCATTCCAAATGTGGCGTTGGCTGTATAGAATGCACCTTTCCCATCTGCTGACGTGTTCCAGCCCTTAAACATATAATTCGTTCTGACAAGTTGACCGCTATTGCCTTGTACTGTTACATTATCCTTTTCTTCATATGTCTTATTATCTTGTGGCACAGTGCCACCTGTTGCTCCATTTTTATCATACGTGACAGTGTATGTTGGGTTCATTGTCCATTTTGCATACAATGTGATGGCTTCTGTGACGATATCTGTTGCGAAATTCCATGGTGCTGTGAATGCCATATCCTTATACCAACCGACAAATGTATGTCCTTGTTTGCTTGGCGCAGTTGGTGTACTTGCCTGCGTATTATACATCACTTGTTGCATTGTTATGGCACTGCCATCATTTGAATCAAAAGTTACATTATAACTATTAGGTGTCCACTTGGCATACAATTTAAGCTTTTCTGTCCCCATTGTAAAAGATGTGTTTTCCACATAGTCCTGCCCTTGACCGTCTGCTCGTGTATTCCACCCTGCAAATGTATGGCCTGCTCGTTCTAAAGTGCCCTTATTTTGTATAGTTACAGGCTGCCCTTGGTTATAAGTCATTTTATCAAATGGTACATCTCCTGCTGTTGCGCCATTTTCTTCATAAGTCACATCATAAGGGAATGCCTCATATGCACCTAAGTCAATTGCACCTACTTGACGATGGTTACCCGCAAGGTCTTCAGTTGCGTTTGTGAATATCAAATAGTCGTCTTTATTCCCCGTATCAATCGCTGGAGATTTTGCCCGTAGTCGATAGTCTTGTTGAGTAGAATCAATGAATATCTGCTCTAGCGTATACATTTCAGTTCCGATATCTGTTTTTGTTTTGTGCAATTTAGCTACCATGCTTGTGCTTTCATTTACATCTAATAAACTATTGTTAATAATAGGCGTCGTTTTAAGGAATGGTGGTTCGTTAGTATTACCTACAATAATACTGTTCTGAATAGTAGCTACTCCACCATAAATAGTCGCTTTCTCCGTTCCTGTGGTGTTATTGCCATTCATCGTGACATTGATTAGTCCGAGAACAGAAGGGAACATGAAGCCTTTCTGATTATACACAGCGCTTCCTGACGATGCTTCGTTTGCATACACTAGCGAATTAATTAAAGCTACACTTGTGCCATCTCCTTCATTGTATATGGCTCCTCCTTCGCCTGTTGCACGATTGTTATGAAATGTTGCATTGGTTAGTGTTGTTTTACTGCCAGGACCATTGTACATTCCCCCACCAAGTGTTGCCTGGTTGTTCTCAAATACGATATTTTTTAAGGTCGGACTACTGCTAAGATTGTACATACCACCCCCTACATTATGCGGTCTAGCACTATCATTTGCGTTTCCATCTTTGATTGTCACCCCATCTAAAATGGCTTTATCATTCAAATTTAAGCCTGCATGATAAAAGACATGATAAGCATTATCTGTATTATCGCCCTGTGTGCCAATATCGCCACTTAAAATGGTTGGATTCTTCCGCCAATCTCGTGCGGTGACAATGGTTTCTGTGCCTTTAAAGCCTCCATAGATAGCTACATTATTTCGCAATTGGAAACTGACTGTACGTGGTTCACCTGGCATACCCATTTCTTTTGTGGGTGTATATGTTCCTTGTGCTAGCCAAATTTGTACCACTGTTGCACCTGCATTTAATTTATTGGATGCTTTTTCAAGTGCTAGTTGTAAATCGTTATAGGCTTTTCCCCAATTCTCGCCATCGCCTCCCGATCCATTTGTTGCATTAACATAAATAATCACACTATCTGCTGTCGTTGCTTGTTGCGTGATAGTGGCACTATCTGGAGAAGTCATTGTCATCGTGGTGGTTTGCAATGGCGGTAAATTCTCGATTGCCATTGCTGGCAAACTCCCAAATAGCGTTTGCATGAACAAGACGATTATCACTATAAGTTTGAGGGTTTGCTTTGTTTTTCGTTGCATCTATGTTGCTCCTTTCGATTGATGTTGTTTTCACATGGATAGATTATACAGAGCGAAGATTAAAACTAGGTTAAAAAATAAAAAGTTTTACGTAAAACAAAAAGCTTGGGAGGAAACCTCATTCCTCCTCAAGCCCTTATTCATCCACTAAGACTTAAACATATTTGTTGCATGACTATTTACTATTCAATACCCAACTCATCATTCACCATTTGGTTATTTTCTTCATCTGTTGGCAAATAAATTGCTTCATTCCTTTTTGTTAAGTCGGATTCAGAAACTAAATTTAGATTTCCTTATTCCCATGATTCATTAGGGAATTTGATTTGAAAGCCTTTCCTTCCATGCCATCCTCCACGAATATTGGCCGTATTCGTAATTTTTCGGTATGTTTTCGTTTTAAGCAGGTGCAAATATATTCATTCTTTTCTCTATATTCCTTCCTGACATCATCGTTTATTGAAATCAATACTCTTAATAAAGTACACATTTCATCATCTAAAGGGAGAATTAATGGTCTATGCGATTTCATTATCTCTGCTTGTAATTTCAAAAGCATATTATCAAAATCAATATTCTGTTCTCTTAACGCTCCCAATGTTTTAATTCGAATACATTGATTTATCCAAAAGTGACAACAAGAGTGCCAGTTCTCTTTCTGTAGCAGCTTCCTTAACGCTTGTATTTGCATTTATTTTGATGTTTGTCCAAAACTTGATTATATCAGCCATTATCGTGACACTTGCTTAAAACAGCTTTAATTTGCTTTAAACGACCATGTAGAGAAGTGTCCTTTGCATTTTTGAAACTTAATAAATATTGATAAATTTTTTCATTGTTGATTTCGTGAAGATATTCAACTTTAGTAACTTCAACAAAACGCTTAAAATTATAGTTATAACTATCAATTGTCCTTGGTCTTAATCCGTTTAGTCGCCATTGTTGATTTAAAAATTTGTCTTGCGTGTTTAATTGTTATATTTCTGTTGTCCAACTCACCAAAAGTATCCATTTTAACTATTGAGTTATTGATTTTTTTCATCATTTCTTTCTTTTTCAGCTTTGATAGTCAATAAGTTTAAATCAATGTTTGCGTTCACTTTATTAATTGATTTTGACAAACAAAAAACCCCCTAACATTTTGTTAGAAGGTAAAAGTTACATCAGAAAAATAGATGATTTTTTTATTAAGTTCTATTCGTAGTTTTTTTCGCTACTCTACTTTAGTTCAGAAATTAAACTAAATCTTCACCGAAGAATAAGCCAATTTCGCGCTCTGCAGAAGCAAGAGAGTCAGAACCGTGGATGATGTTGTGAGAAACAGTTGTTGCGTAGTCACCACGGATTGTACCTGGGTTAGATTCTTCAGGTTTAGTTGCACCCATCATAGTACGAGCAAGCTTGATTACGTTTTCGCCTTCCCATACCATTGCGAATACAGGACCAGAAGTGATGAATTCTACTAATTCACCAAAGAATGGACGCTCAGCGTGCTCCGCATAGTGCTTTTCTGCTAATTCTTGAGGAATTACCATTAATTTAGCACCTTTCATTATAAAACCGCGACGTTCGAAACGGTCTACGATATCTCCTACTACTTGACGTTCTACGCCATCAGGCTTAACCATTAAAAAAGTTTTTTCGATTGCCATGTTAAAAACACTCCTTAAATTCGTCTAACAGGTTTTACACCTACCGATAAATATTAACAAAAAATGAGCTTTTGTACAACAAAAAGCTAGAATTTACGCTTGCCCATAAACAAAGCAACATCACGCAGTTTTTTCTTAACGGGATGTTTTGGTAAAGCATCAATTTCCTGCAAGGCTTTTTTCAAATATTTATCACTCATATGATTAGCTTGCTCAATCGCACGAGATTTACGCACATACCGTAACATATTTTGTCTATCTATCTCAGTTAATGTACCCGCAAATACCTTTACAAGGTAAGACTGCATCTCTGGATCATCCTTTAATAATAAAATCGGTAAGGTAATATTTCCTTGTAGTAAATCACTACCTGCTGGCTTGCCTAATTCTTTATCCGTCGCCATAATATCTAAAACATCGTCTATAATTTGGAAGCTCATACCTACAAAATAGCCGAAGCGTTTCAAATGTCTTACTGTTTTAGTATCGACACCTGCTGCTACTGCACCGAGCTCACAACTTGAAGAAATCAGCAATGCCGTTTTGCGTTTAATACGTCTAAAATAATCCTTTAAACCCTGATCTAATCTAAACTTATCCTCGATTTGAATGACCTCTCCGTTACAAATCTCCACCATTGTTCGCGCTAAAATTTGATGAACTAATGGGTCTTCAAGCTTCGTTATATATTCTAGTGCACGTGCAAAAATAAAATCGCCCGTGTACATTGCTACTCTATTATTCCATTGGGATTTGACAGTCGGGCGTCCTCTTCGCATATTGGAATCATCAATAACATCATCATGCACAAGTGATGCCATATGAATAAGCTCTAAAGGCACAGCAACATCCTTCATTTTCTGGATATCATAGTCCCCAAATTTTGCACCAAGCAATACAAAAATTGGCCGTATCCGTTTGCCACCAGCTTGTAATAAATGGAGAGAAGCATCATTGATCAAATAGGAAGAAGAGTTCACTGCTTTTTCTAGTTCTTGTTCAATGATATCGATATCTGATTTCAAATCGGAATAGAGTAGTTTTAACTTCATCTTTTCCACGCGTGAAAACCTTCCCCCATTAACGTACCTTTTTAAAGCCCATATGCATTGCCGAAGCACCGCCACTGTATGCTTTGTACGTTACTTTTTCTAAACCTGCCTGTTGAAACATTGCCGCTAACTTTTTCATACCTGGGAAATCATTTGCAGATTCCTGTAGCCAAGAATATTCTTTATAGCTTTTCGCAAATATTTTACCAAATATCGGCATTATATATTTAAAATAAAAACGGAATAATTGTCGATAGCCTGGAATTTCTGATTGTGATGTCTCTAAGCAAACAACCATTCCTCCTGGTTTTACAACACGATTCATTTCTTTGAGCACCTGTAAATAATCAGGAACATTACGAAGACCAAAACCAATCGTCACATAATCAAATGTATTGTCTGGAAAAGGCAGTTCCATGGCATTCCCATGTATAAGCTCGATTTGAGGATATGGCTTAACCTTTTGCTCCCCAACTTTCAGCATGTTTTTACTGAAATCAAGCCCCTTTACTTCTCCATTTTCACCAACAGCATGTGCCAAGGCAATTGTCCAATCTGCTGTCCCACAACAAACATCCAGTGCCTTTGATCCAGGTTTTACAGCCATGTGTTTCATCGTATCATTACGCCAGCCAACATGCATCTGAAAACTAATAACGCCATTCATTTTGTCGTAGTTATCCGAAATACTTTCAAATACTTCGTGAACGTGCTCTTCTTTCGTCTTAGCCATTTTGAAAACCTCTCTTATCCATTAGTAGAAGCAATAGATGCCTCTACGCGTGCTTGTAGAGCCTGTTTCACATCACCTTGTATAAACGATGCCTCAGTAATATCCTGTAATAGCTCTTTTTTTAATTGCACAACTTTATCCTGGATGACACTGTAATAGGTTGTGCCATCATACCTTGCACTCTCTTCAAGTGCCTTGCTCATTAAAGACACTTGTCCACGATGATAAGCCACCCATTCTCTCTCTAAACGTAAAATAATTAAGCTTTTTTCCACTATTGGAATATACTTTTCGAATGAATAAAGCTCAAAAAATTTGGCGATTAACCCTGATTCTATAGTGCTCATTGAAGCAATCCATTGTTCAATCGATCTTTTTGTCGCCTCATACACCTTTATTTGGTGTTCACAGCGTGCGACAATGCCTTGTGACAAATTTCGAATTAAAGCGACATTTCCAGACATCGCTAAAATCTCATAATAGCGCCCACTATAAAAATCTCCAGCTAAAACGGTTAGCTGCTGTTCTTTAGATGTGGCATCTAATTCTTTTATATGATCGTGCGCCGCAAGGGCTGCGTACACAATTCCAACTGTAATTGCAGCTTCTCTTTGCTCCTGCTGCCACTTCTCACCATTCAAAAAAGGAACTAACAAGTAAAACAATTGATTTTCATCAAGCACAGGCGCCCCTGTGTATTTTTGCAAAGTTCTATGACGAACATCCATGAAAATCTCTGTTTTTAATTGTGCAATTGAATTTTGAATGTATGTTGCATTCATAGACCTTACTCCATTCACTTTCAAATACGTTAGTTACTTTTATCTCCTAACGTTTGCTTACTGAGTCATTATAGCATACGCGACGATTTGTCATAAAAAAATTTCGCTTCCATCAACATATTAGGCAACAAGCTTTTCACCATCAAAATAGTTGAAATCCAACTGCCTTTAAAATCGGATTAAAACAATACTAAGTTTACACATCTAAGCAAGTTATATGTGTCCCATAATAGACATACAGTTTTTATTTTTTAGCCTCACTATGAATAACACCATGAGCTGTATGAATTTGCGCTTTTCCACGAATTTTCATAGCAGATGTATGTTCAGTAAATTGAGCAATCATCACTTCGCCTGCATCTAATTTTTCAGAATGGTGGAATTTTGTATCTGTCCCACGCGTTAAACCGATTACATGCACGCCATCTTCCTCTGCTTGAATAACAATATAATCTTGTGACATTATTTGTACACTCCTTAAATCCGACAAATTCTTAGTCCATCATAACATAATTAGACATGCAATTTAAGACATTTGAATAAATGACAATACTTCTCTTCGTTTTACTTCATCTTCCTCATAAATGCCACGTGCAACCGATGTCACAGTCTTAGCGCCAGGCTTCTTTAATCCACGCATCGTCATGCACATATGTTCCGCTTCAATCACCACATAAACTCCTTTTGGAGATAGCATTTCCATAATCGTGTCAGCTACAGAGGAAGTTATACGCTCTTGTAATTGCGGACGACGAGCAATTGTTTCAACTGCACGCCCTAATTTACTTAGGCCTGCAACTACTCCATCGTTAGGTATGTATGCCACATGAGCTTTTCCGTAAAAAGGAACCAAGTGATGCTCACACATTGAATAAAATGGGATGTCCTTCACAAGCACTAATTCCTCATGATCTTCATGGAAAACTGTTTTAAAATAATCTCTTGCATCTTCATGTAAGCCACTAAACATTTCAGCATACATTTTAGCAACTCGTTTTGGTGTATCCAGTAAACCTTCACGATTTACATCTTCTCCTACAGCTTCTAATATCATTTTTACTGCTTCTTCTATTTTCAATAAATTAACATTCGACATTCGTAAAAAACCTCCTGCGTATCAAAACATTACACATTTCCCTATGCATCGTAGCATATCCAAAAGGTTAGCGCAAAACGACATACCTGATTAAAAAATTTCCAATACTTACCGAGCAATGAAACCATTCTGAAATTTTGGGAAAGAGCATATTCTTGAATTATGCATATACTATCTAGAATGCTTCATTTACAATAAAACATCCCTTTTCAAATCCACTATGTATTAATAATTATCTTGCATATCATTGTAAGCCCTCAGTAAAAGTTAAAAAGAGCAGCCTCCATGTTCGATTACATGAAGACTGCTCTATGTAACTACTAGACGTGTATTATTTTACAGCGTCTTTGAGCTGTTTACCTGGTTTGAAAGCAGGTACCTTGCTAGCAGCGATTTCGATTTCTTTACCAGTTTGTGGGTTACGACCTTTACGAGCCGCACGTTCACGTACTTCAAAGTTACCAAAACCAATTAATTGTACTTTGTCACCCTTTGCAAGAGCATCTTGAATTGTATCAAATACAGCTTCAACTGCTTTAGAAGCGTCTTTTTTAGAAAGACCTGCAGCTTCAGCAACAGAGTTTACTAATTCTGTTTTATTCACACCATTCACCTCCTCTCAAAGGGTCATGAACCAATTCTGTAAAAAGAGTAACACATAGAAAACCGCGACGCAACTGTATTCATTCATGATTATAACCAAAAAGTCAGTTTTTCACCCAAAAAACAAAAATAACAGGACTTTTCGCATAAAAACGAAAAGCCCTGCACTAATTTTTTGCGCTTTATTTTTCTTTTTATTTCTACAAAATAAACGTAACTAATCCTCTGTCACCCTCGTTCACCATTCGTTCGATTGTTTGACGCATACGCTTTTTGGCTGTAGGTGGAACAGCATCCATTTTATAGCGTATTCCTTCTTTTAACACTTCATGCAATGGGGTTCCGAAAAGCTGTGTATTCCACAATGCATCACGATCATGTAAATAAGCATGATTTAAATCCTTAAGTAACTGTTGACTATGGAATTCAGAGCCAATTAACGGAGCAAATTCAGATTCCATGTCTACTCGAATGATATGATAAGATGGTGCCTTTGCTTTCATACGGACACCAAAGAAATTATTTTGCTTAATGAGCTCAGGTGCTGTTGGCTCAAATTCCTGCATCATCGGCAAAGTTACACCATAGCCAGTGGAATCAGCATCGTTAATAGCTGATTTAAAACGTTTTTGTGCTTCCTTTGCCTCAGCCGCTTCTTTAATAAATAGTAGCCAATCTTTCTTTGTTTCAATTGGTTCTTCTAGCCATTCATTACACACTGATTTATATAGCTCTCCCTGTAATGATACTCGTATAACCGCGGTCCCAGCCCCAGAGTCTACATGCACCACTTCACTTTGATCGATATAATCAATGGCTTTAAAGGCATCTGACGCCTGTTGTACATCTCGAATTCTCATAACTGAGGATAATACTTCTTCCATCGAATCAATAAGGGCCACATTCAATGGATGTGATGCATCTAAAACATCTAACCAATCGGGCTTTTCTACTTCTATTGTACGGATTGGAAATTCAAATAACGCCTCTTGCAGGATATATTGAACATCAGTTTCGCGCATTTGATCAATTGAAATCGCAATTACAGGGACATTATAACGCTCAAATAATTCATTTCGGAGCTGAACTGTCTCCTCTCTTGCTGGCATTTGACAATTTAACACAATGACAAAGGGTTTTCCAATATCAGTAAGTTGCGCTACTATCTCTTCCTCTGCCTTCTCAGCTGCACGACGACTAATACCATTCACTGTTCCATCCGTTGTGACAACTATTCCAATGTTGGCATGATCTCGAATTACTTTATCTGTACCAATTTTCGCCGCTTCCTGGAAAGGAATTGGATCTGTGTGCCAAGGTGTATGCACATATTTTGGACCATTTTCGTCCTCATATCCCTTTGTCCCATCAATAATATAGCCAACGCAATCTGCTAAACGAATTTGGAATGTCATTTCATCTTCACCGACCGCAATACGTGTTGCTTGGGCAGGCACAAACTTCGGCTCAGCAGTCATAATGACTGGCCCCGGTGAGCTTTGCGGCAATTCATCTTGTGCTCGCATTCTTTCCGTTTCATCCACAATATTCGGTAATACAACTGCTTCCATAACCTTTTTTACAAATGTAGATTTACCTACACGTACTGGACCGACAACACCAATATAAACATCGCCATTTGTGCGCTCTGCAATTTCTCTAAATACTGCTTCACTCAAGGTTTCTGCCTCCTTTATCTACGCTTTTTCACTATATGCAAGTCCTTAGACAAATATGAAAAAGCCCCCTACAAATGTAAGGAGCTTATCAACTATTCTTTTTTAGTTTGAGATTCGGCCTCTTTCTTGACCTTTTCTATCGCTTTTTCTCTAGCCTTTTTTGCATCACTATCATAGGCTTCCATAAAATAGGTTGGTTCACCATTTTCATCAACCGTATATGGCACAGAATACGCTGGTACCACTGGATATTTATCAATAAGCAGCTGACGAATATCTTCACCAGGTTTCACATCAGGATTGTCTCCTTTTAGCAGTTGTCCTAAATCAATTGAGTAGTCGACATGCATTTCACCATCACCTGTCATAAATAAAGGTAATTCGGCACCGGAATAAGGACTTTTTACAGTAACATCTTTTTTATAGCCTAATTTTTGAAAGTCAATTTGAAACACATTATCTGCAGTATTTCCTTTTATCGGTAAATATTGAGATGACATTTTACGAATATTAATCTCACGGATACGCTCCGCTGCATTTAAATCGACTAATTTAACTTGTGCCTTATTCTCAGGATCCCAAATAATATATTGGAAAATACCACCTTTTTCATAGGCATTCCCAGGAATTTGTGTAAGATATTTCGGCATAAGTTTCTCAAAATCAATTAAATATTTTATATAAATATCAGTATCCAGCTCACTATTTTTAATAGGAACTAGCCCACCAGTTGCTTCACGATATTCATCCACTGCACGCTGAACCGCTGCTAATTGATCTACATCCGGGACTACTTTAGCCCTCTTCTCGTCTTCAGGAGTTACACACCCTACTAGAAGGATCGCGGTTGCAAGCACCATTACAATAGCACTTAATTTCTTCATGTCACTTCCACCTCATTATTTTTTATGCTGGCCATGTGGCAACAATCAATACCATTAAGAAAGTACCAAGCCCAAACAATATGTATGCTGATAAATTTACGATTGTACGTAAAAAAACATTTGAAATCTTATGACGTGCTAAATAAATTAAACCGACCGAGATAATCATAAAGCCGATACAATAAAATGATACCCACATTACATCTAAGGCAGGCATATGTGCTAACGGACCCATTTAAGACAACCACCTTTCTTTAATGTCACAAAACAATCAAAGATTATTATACTATGTGCTTTCGTTAAAAAGAAATAGTTGGCCACTAACTATCATCAAATGGACAACCTTTTGATAAGCACACAATAAAAGTGTCACAGCATTACCGCTGGGACACCTTATTTATGTCTATATTATGACAAAACTATTTAACGATTGAATTTATGAAATCTCATCAATTTCTCGCTTTTTCATACGCATCATTAATGCATCAACAGCTATTTTTGGTTCTACATCATTAAAGAGCACACTATACAGTTCTGTTGATATCGGCATGGCAACATTATATTTCTCTGCTAATTGATAGGCTGCCTTCGTTGTACGCACACCTTCTACCACCATGCCCATTTGATCAAGGACCTCTTGCAGCTTCATCCCTTTTCCAAGCAAATGACCTGCGCGCCAATTTCGGGAATGTACACTTGTACACGTTACAATCAAATCACCCATGCCTGTGAGTCCTGCGAATGTAAAGGGATTCCCCCCCATTTTAACACCAAGGCGTGTAATTTCAGCTAATCCTCGAGTAATCAGTGCTGCTTTAGCATTATCACCATAACTTAAACCATCTGTAATCCCTGCAGCTAATGCAATAACATTTTTTAGTGCGCCACCAATTTCTACGCCGATAACATCTTCATTTGTGTAAACACGGAAAAACTGATTCATAAATAGGTCCTGTACTTTTTCAGCTGCCCCAATATTAGCGCAGGCTGCTGTCACAGTTGTTGGATGATGTAAGACAACCTCCTCTGCATGACTCGGACCAGAAAGCACAACAATTTCCTCTATGAATTCAGCTGGAAGACTCTCTGCTAGAATTTCTGAAATTCTTTTTAGTGAATCTGGCTCTATTCCCTTTGAAACGTGAACAAATAGAATTTTTTTATCGAGAGATACTACTATTTTTTCACACACTTCTCGAATGGCCTTTGTAGGTACAGCAACTATAATTATTTCTGAATGAGCAACTGCCTGAGCAATATCACTTGTAGCATGCAAATTTATTGGTAATATTGTTTCTGGTAAATATTTTTTATTCGTATGCACGCTGTTTATTTCTTCAGCTTGATCAGCTCGATGAGTCCATACAAGCGTATCATGTCCATTCTCTGCAAGTACCATTGCTAGCGCAGTTCCCCATGAACCTGCACCTAACACACAAACTTTTTTCATTCAAAATCCTCCTTTTTCATAGCACCTGTAATAGATTTTCAATACTGCTTGACCTTTTTTTGTAAAAAGACGCCATCCAACAAAAAACGTCGGATAGGCGTACTGTCTGTGTATCAATTTTCTAGGCACGAGCACGAGTAATTAAACGAATTGGCGTCCCTTCAAAATCAAATGTTTCTCGAATACGGTTTTCTAAAAAACGTTCATAAGAGAAATGCATCAATTCAGGTTCATTTACAAAAATCACAAACGTTGGCGGCTGTATTGCAACCTGTGTTGCATAGTAAATACGTAAACGGCGACCTTTATCTGAGGGAGCTGGATTACGTGCCACAGAATCTTCAATTACTTCGTTTAAAATAGATGATTGAATTCGCATTGAATGATTTTCACTTACACGCTGGATAATCGGTAAGATTTGATGTACCCGTTGTTTCGTATTAGCTGATACAAAAATAATTGGTGCGTAGTCTAAGAATAAGAAGTGCTCTCGAATTTGTTGTGTAAAGACGTTCATTGTCTTCTCATCTTTTTCAACTGCATCCCATTTATTCACAACTATGACAACAGCTTTCCCAGCCTCATGCGCATAGCCGGCAATTTTTTTGTCCTGCTCTTGTATGCCCTCTTCTGCATTTAGCACCACTAGCACAACATCGGAGCGTTCAATGGCACGTAAGGCGCGCAACACAGAATATTTCTCAGTCGTTTCATAGACCTTCCCCTTTTTGCGCATACCCGCTGTATCAATAATGACATATTCTTGTCCATCGTACTCATACGGTGTGTCAATCGCATCGCGCGTCGTACCAGCAATATTACTAACAATAACGCGTTCCTGCCCTAAAAATGCATTCACTAACGAGGATTTCCCTACATTAGGACGACCAATGAGCGAGAATTTAATAACATCATCCCCATATTGCTCTTCATCCTCTTTCGGGAAGTGATTGGCACATTCATCTAATAAATCCCCTAAGCCCAAGCCATGAGAGCCTGAAATCGGCCAAGGCTCTCCAAAGCCAAGTGCATAGAAATCATAAATCATCTCGCGCATATCTGGATTATCAATTTTATTCACTGCTAAAACGACTGGTTTCTTTGTTTTGTATAAAATTTTAGCCACTTGCTCGTCTGCAGCTGTTACACCCTCACGACCGTTTGTCATAAAAATAATAACATCAGCTTCTTCAATCGCAATTTCAGCCTGTTGGCGAATTTGCTCTAAAAACGGCTCGTCTCCAATCTCGATACCACCTGTATCAATAATATTAAAGTCATGTGTTAACCACTCTGCCGAACTATAAATACGGTCACGTGTTACTCCTGGGATATCCTCCACAATCGATACACGTTCCCCAACGATACGATTAAAAATCGTCGACTTACCTACGTTCGGACGACCTACGATGGCTACTACTGGTTTCGTCATCTGTACTTCATCCTTCCAAACTTCTTGTCTTTCGCTATTATACACGAAAAATGCCATTATATCATATCATATCCATTAAATAGAGCGCTATGTATCGTGACTCTGTCAATTTGAAGATCATATCCCCAATTTTAGGAATTCTATCCTGCACTTTGAAGGTTTTATCCTGCACTTTATGAATTCTATCCATCACTGCGTAGGTTCTATCCTGCACTTTATAAATTCTATTTGTCACTTTATAAGTTCTATCCGCTGCGCCAACAATAAATAAGCGAGAACGCAACATGCATCCTCGCTCGACTAGATTATTTAAAGTTCTTTAATTTATCACCAATGACATCACCAAAAGAGAAGCCTGTGTTTTCTTCTGGTAATTCATAGTCAATTACTTCTTCTGCGTCAGGATTTTCAAGTAAATCTTTAATGCTTAGAGCTAGACGCCCTTCCTCACCATTGACGTCAAGTACTTTTACTTGTACCTCTTGTCCTTCTTTTAAAGCCTCATGTGGTGTATTAATATGCTTATATGCAATTTGCGAAATATGCACTAAACCTTCTACGCCCGGGAAAACCTCCACAAATGCACCAAATGACGTTAGACGTTTTACTTTGCCATCTAATACAGTTCCTTTAGCGGCACGCTCCTCGATATTCGACCAAGGTCCAGGAATCGTTTCCTTAATAGACAATGAAATACGCTCGTTTTCTGGATCAACTGAAAGAACTTTTACCTTTACCTCTTGTCCCTCTGATAAAACCTCACTCACATCACTTACATGCTCATGCGACACTTGTGAAATATGCACAAGGCCATCAATACCTCCAAGATCAATGAATGCTCCGAATGATGCAATTCGTTGAACTTTTCCGTTTAACACGTCACCTGCTTGAATATCATTAATGACTTGTTTCTTTTGCGAAGCCTTTTCCGCTTCGACCACAGCACGATGTGATAAAATTAAACGATTTTTCTCCTTATCAAGCTCGACAATTTTAAAACTCAGTGATTTGCCTTTATAGCCTTCAAAATCGTCAACAAAGTAGTCTTCTACAAGTGATGCTGGTACGAAGCCACGTACACCTAAATCTACGACAAGACCACCTTTAACAATATCTTTGACTTCCGCTTCGAATACTTCTTCAGCGGCAAATTGTTGCTCAAGTGTATCCCATGCTTTTAAGGCATCAACTTTACGTTTTGATAAGACATAGTTCTCTTCTTCAACCTTTGTAATCATCAACTCTAATTCATCTCCAGCAGAGATAACATCAGACGCTTTTTCAATGTGTAAGCTTGATAATTCACTGATTGGTACGATACCATCAAACGGTGCACCTGGAATTGAAACAGTTACCGCTTTTTCATCAACCTGCTCCGCAATACCTTTGACGATATCACCTTCGTTAAACGTTTGTTCTGCATAGTTCATTTCTTCAGACATATGTAACCCTCCTTCGCATCTTCCCTTACTATTTTATTCGATATTGAAGACAAAGACAAAAATAAATCCTTTAAATTCAAAAAATGTCTGAAATTTTAGGATTTATACCATTTTTTCTTGCGCTAATCTTAAAATAGCTTGTGCTGCATCGTCAATGGACAATGATGTCGTATCTAAAAATATAGCATCCTCTGCTTGAATAAGTGGTGATGCTTCACGCTCACTATCAATTTTGTCGCGCAGAGCAATTTCTTCCTGAAGCTTTTCAATGGATGACTCTATCCCGCGCTTTTGATTGTCAATTAAACGGCGTCTTGCCCGTTCCTCTACTGTAGCAGACATAAAGACTTTTAATTCCGCATTTTTTAGCACATGTGTAGCAATATCTCGCCCATCCATCACAACGCCACCATTAGCTGCAAGTTTTTGCTGCTGTGCTACTAACAGTTCTCGAACCTTTGCATGAGCGGCTACTTGTGAAACAGAGGAAGTTACCTCATTTGATCGGATTTCGGCTGAAACATTATTACCATCCAAAAAGACAAGCTGCCCTTGCGGAGATGGATTTAATTCGATTGTGCTTGCTGCAAGCATTTCTGCTAATTTTGTTTCATCATCTAAATGTATGTTCTGCTGCATTGCTTTATACGTAACTGCACGATACATTGCACCTGTATCGATATAAGTAAATCCAAGAGTTTCTGCAACTATTTTAGCGATTGTACTTTTTCCAGCACCAGCAGGACCATCAATCGCAATTTGAATGTTTTTCATCATAAATTCCCCTACTTTCTATCACACCATATTGTAACATATAAAGATAAAAAAACCCTCTAACTCGCAGAGGGCTTTTCTTAAATCCATGACAATAGGGATGCCACCATAATTTAACAACATTTGTCACTCGCTCAAAAATTAGTTTCAAAAGTCAAAGGGGTTTAATTCTTTACGTCGATTGACTAGCTGACGTTCAAAACAGAAACGTACGATATGCTGCTGATCGACATCATCTGTATCGATTAACCGAATCGTTGAAATAGTTTTGCCATCTTTTTCAAAGATCCGCACGATAGTTGCTTCCGTAATAACATATTTTACATCCCCATTGGCATATGGTAATACGATTGTGATCTTAACCTCATCACCGTCTTTGAAAGCCACTTCTCCTTTTAACATAACTGCTAAACCGCCAGCACTAATGTCTTCTGTGACAAGCTGATATTTATAATCCTTAAACTGTATTGCCACATCTACAGGCGTTTCCACACGTACATACTCACGACGTTGAATTTTGATAAATTCTTCTGCCTTTGGGCAATGCAACATAATCATTGGTACGTTGCCTGCTTTACGCCCAATCACTTCTGTATTAAAAGCAAAGGATTGTTTGTCTTCGGTACGAAAAGTTACTCTAAATTCAGAGCCATCTATTAAAAATGCTGTTTTTTTTGTTTCAATATTTATCGGATAATCAATGTAAAGAATATTATCTTTTTGTTCTACAACTTTACAGCGGAATTTTTCAACACGCTCTGTATAAGTAGGTTCAAGTTGTAAAAGTGTACCAATTTTTATTTCCATGAGCATCTCCCCGAACAAAAATATATTTTCATTATCGCATGAGATGCTCATTTTGGCTATACGAACTGGTAGTTTTTTCTTGGATTAAGTTAAATATTCCACCTTTAAAACATTGTGATTTTCTGCATCAATGACAATCCTGAAGGTTTCAGGTGATTCACCATCTCGAACCGCAATCACTTCATAACAAAGACGCTGTTCAAATTGACCATTATCTGTATAAATATTTTTTACTTCCTCCACTTTAACATCCTTGTCGAAAAATGTTTTCCAGTCAATTGGTTTTGCAGTTTGTTGTTTAATTGACTCTTCCTGTATATATTCCATTGCATTCGCGCCAAGCAACTCTCCAGTATCCTTCGCTAGTTTTAACTGAACGCCATCTGCATAAATGACTGCATTATCGCCAGGGTGCACACGTGCAAATGTGACATGCCAAGCTTGATGGTTTTCACGAGATTCTACAAATGCCACATCATTTATACCAAGTCGTTTTAAATGTTCTTCAGCCTTTTTCATAATCTCATCTTGCGAAAGCCTTGCCTCGTCTACAGGTCGCTCAACTAAATAGGATAATAAATGTCCGCCCTTTTCGGTTAAGTCCACATATCCTAGACGAATCCCTTGGTGGAATTGGATATGATAAAACGGATATGGTGCTGTATCACTACTTTTCGTCACTGTAAATGTGGCATCCTTAATGATAGGGAACATATTTTTCACTTTTTCTAATGCTTCCTTTTCCGTAATAACGGAATCTTGTAATGCTTTTAGCTCTATTTTTTTCTGCCAATCGGACTCACTTAATGTCAATGGGAAATCTTTTTCACTGTAATCTTTTAGTGTTTTTTGAACATTATCAAATGTTGTATTTGGATTTTTATGATCTACTTGTCTCAGCCAAACATCCATTTTACCGTTATTCTTATAAAAATCGACTGTTGCTGCTGACCATTCATCCGAAAGTGATTGTAAATTTGTAGAGATCTGTGGCATTTTTTCACGCCACGCTTGGTAATCTCCTGTTTTAGCTGTTTTCTTTGCTTCATCTCCTAGACGCCCTAAGTAACTTAGCCATTGGTTAGAAAGTTCCTGACCAATAGGAATATTCGATATGGACGATCTAACATCGGAGCTTAATCGCCACACAGAATCTAACTCATTGTGAATGGCTTGATCATCCTGAAACAACAGAGATTGTGAAACAGAGCGTTGTAGATGAGATAACTTCTCTGAGGCATCCGTTAATTTATCAGTATACTGGGCAAGTACGGTACGTTGTAAGCTTTCCTTTTCTCCATGTATATGAATGCTGTATGCACCTAAGCCAATAACGGCTGCTGTAAGTATAGCAAGCATGGTTTTCATTTATTTTCCTCCTTTCTATGAACAGAAAATATGTTCTCCAATTTGTTTAATTTGTGGTCGTGACCAAATCCACTTACTTGTAGCTGTTTTCGGATTAAAATAATAAAGGGCATTTTCTGACGGATCCCAGCCATTCATAGCATCAATGACTGCTTCTTTTGCTCGTTGGTTTGGCTCTAGCCAAATTTGCCCATCTGCCACTGCTGTAAACGCTAAAGGTTGGAATATGATACCGGAAATTGTATTTGGGAAATCAGGACTTTCCAAGCGATTTAAAATAACAGCTGCTACCGCTACCTGTCCCTCATAAGGCTCCCCCCGTGCTTCACCATAAACCGCATTTGCTATTAGCTGTAAATCTCTTTCTGTATACTTAGGAGGAACTTGTGTTTGAGTGCCATTATTATTACTACTACCACTGCTTTTACCGCCACCGCCTCCACTGTTGCCAGTAGTATTCTTAACCTGCTGTTCCAACGGTACGCCACCAAAATAGGTAAATTGATTGCCTGCATTTAATTGGGCTTTTACCCATCCTTCATCATAGTCAGAATATCCAGATAATGTTTTTTTTGTTTTAGCCCCAGCAATTCCATCCACTGGTAAACCATATTTTTCTTGAAAATTTCGCAAAGCCCAATATGTGTTATAACCAAATTTGCCATCAATTTTACTTTTATAAAACCCTAAGTATTGTAGCCTTGCTTGTAACTCAATGACATCATCTCCATAAGCACCACGAGTAATCTGCTGCTCAGTAAATGCAATGGCGTCATTTTGCGGAATTGTAAATATACTTATCGCTAGTATCAAAGCAAAAACTATGCTTAATAAACGCATGATTATCACTCCTTTTTTTTCATAGCTTGAAACAAACGACTCATTTTATACATTTAAAAAATAGAAAAGCGTAGAAATCTTTTATTGATTTCTACGCTTTATATTTTTTTATGCATATGCAAATGCTGCACAAGGTGATAGTGAGCAAGTTTCACTTTTCTTAGGCCAAACCACCATAAAAATAGCATAAAAGGTATCATTAAATATACCCAGTAACCTTTAAATGATAATATTGTATTATATAAAATGTGTAATACTACCGGTGCACAAAGCGCCATAGCAATCATTTCATTCGTCTTTGCATGCTTCGAGAATTTGGCACGTCCATAATAATAGCCCATTACAACACCGAACAAGGCATGGCTTGATACAGGCAATAAAGCTCGCATAAATGCCGTATCTAAACCGAATGAAAATAAATATAATATATTTTCAACCGTTGCAAAACCAAGCGATACACTTGCACCATACAGTATGCCATCATAGGGATCATCAAATTCAACATGATTGTAGATTGCGATTAAAAGCACAAACCATTTAAAAAATTCTTCAACTACACTAGAAAAAACAACATCCTGTAGATAAAGATATTGAAAAACCCCTTCCTCTGTTAGAACATATTGTAAAAACAAGATAGGAAATGTTAAAAATGCACCATACAAAAACGTTTGAAGTAAGGTTTTTCTTGGCTCCGTTGCCATCTGATTGCGCAAATAGAAATAACTAAAAAGCGCTAGACCGGGAGCAATGGCAGCTGATAATAAAATGATCATGTTGCCGGCTCCTTTCAACATCAATTTCGCATTGACATAATTTAAAAACCATGACATCCTTTTGAGGGCTTTGGGACAGCTAAAATTGGTCACATTAGCGCTCTCACAAGATGTTAAATTCTTTACCTAAGTTAATTTTTATAAGTCTGTAAATACATCTATTGAGAAAATACATTTGTAAATCTCAGATGGAAAATACCTATGACATTAAACTTCCGTTTTCGACAAAAAATATCTATTAGCTGAAGTTAAACTGCTATTATTATACCATGTAATGACAAATTTTTTTAAAAGGAGCTATTATTTTTATGAAAAAAACAATTTTATTAATTCATACAGGTGGCACAATATCTATGGCAATGAGTGACGAGGGTGCTGTCATGCCAAATAAGGAAAATCCTCTTATGCAAGAAAGCAGCAAGCTCGACTCATTAGCAACGATTATTGAAACGGAAGCTTTTAACCTTCCATCACCACATATCACTCCAAAAGAAATGCTACTATTACGCAATCTAATAATTGATAAAGTATCAGTGGAAACAATTGATGGCGTTGTGATCACACACGGAACAGATACATTAGAAGAAACAGCTTATTTTTTAGAGCTGACAACTGATTTATCGATTCCTATTGTCTTAACGGGTGCAATGCGCTCTTCCAATGAACTTGGTGCAGACGGAATTTACAATTTAATGGAAGCAGTACGTGTAGCTGTAGATGAAGAAGCGCGTGAAAAAGGTGTGCTTGTTGTCATGAATGACGAGGTCCATCTCGCTGTCAATACGACAAAGACAAGCACTAGTTCTGTGAATACCTTCCAATCACCTCAATATGGACCCATCGGCCTTATTACAAAATCAAGAATATTATTCCATCATGCACCTATCCGCCGCCAATATGTTGATATACAAGGGTTATCAAAACGAGTGGCCATGCTGAAAGTCTATGCAGGCATGGAAGTCGATTTACTAGATGTTGTCCTCGCATGTAAATATGATGGCGTAGTATTAGAAGGACTTGGACAGGGCAATGTACCACCAACCGTTGTGAAGGGAATTGAGAGCTTATTAGAACGTGGTATTCCTGTTATACTCGTTTCCCGTTGTTTTAATGGTATTGCAGAAGGTGTTTACGGCTATGTAGGCGGTGGCAAAATGTTAGAAGACCTAGGCGCTATATTTGCCACTGGTATTAATGGACAAAAGGCGCGATTAAAATTATTAATAGGGCTCAATAAATCAGGTACTCCACTTAACTTAAAAGATTTTTTCATGTAAATTAATGTATTTCATTCTCCTTGTATCTTATGCTTTAACTACCTGTTGATAATAGCCCAAAATCTCTTGGAGTCGAACAATGGCTTGTTCAAAATCTGGTTGGATAACCGATAGCTGAATGAAATCATTTTCACGTAAATAACGGCTATCTCCATGAACAAATAGTTGATTTAAGGTTAAATCTGTACATAAATGTGACAGAGCCTTCGGACATTTTAACGTGATGAGCATTGGGTAATAAGTTGTTGATAATTTATAGTGCATGAACGGTAGCTGCAGTAGAGTCTCAAAACGCTGCTGTAGCAGTTCATAGCGTGCTGGATATGCCTGAAGTGCCGCTTCTACATTTCTAACCAAGGTTGCAGGCAATGTGAACGGAATGGCCCCCTGCTGATAGTTCGCTAAATCCAAATAAGCTGGTAACGAAGTTGAAGGCTTCATATGTTTCTGTGAAAAAACAAATGCTAGGCCACTTAATCCACCTATTGCCTTGCCACTCACAGCTGTTGCTAGATAACAATCCTTTAAAGAGAATGGCAACGCCCCAAAAGTGCTAATACAATCAACGCAGAGCTTGATATCGTAACATTTTGTTAGCTGCACAAGCTGCTCTAAGTTATTACAAGTACCTGTTGAGGTTTCACCATGTACAGCAAGCAACCACTGATAACATTCCTTTTGTAGCAATGCATCAATATTCGCAAAATCAAAAGCTTGCCCCCATTCCTGCTCAACTACATCAAAATCCAATGTCCAACGCTCCGCCTGCTTGCGTAAACGTTCTCCAAATTCTCCATTTGTTAAAATAATTCCTCGTCCTAATTGCTGTGCTTTTAGTTGTCCAAGCATCACTTCATTCGCTAATGTACCAGTCCCAACAACGATGGCAACATTGTGAGCCTCAGATAGTTGCAGGAGCTTAGATGTCACACGTTCATAAAGGGATTGAAATGCAGCGGTGCGATGAGATAGATCTGAATATTCTATCGAGCCCTCCTGCTTAACTGGACCTGGATAAAATGTATGACCTCCAGTTACAAGTCTATGCTGGAAGGACTGTTCAAATTGCTGTCTAGTTAATAGCATTGGTAAAAACATAGCATCCTTTGTCCCGACAGCAGGTGCAAATTGCTTGAATCCTATTTGTTTATATAGCTTTTCTTCACGAGTTGTGCCAGAAATGACAGCTGCCGTATATCCCTTCTCATAGGCAAAGGCATTCAAAGCTTGTGATAATTTTAATAGTACTCGCCCTGTTCGATAAGCCTTCTTTACAGCAAGTAAACGAATTTCGCAAAGCTTGGCACATTGTGCTGGTGATAAATATTGTTCCACCTTTCCAATCTTTTCATCAATGGAAAATGGTCGTTGATCTCGAAAGGCTACCATCCCGATTAATTCACTTCCTTTATAGACAACGAGATATGTATTTTCCTGATGAAAGCGATCGACCTTCTTTTTTGCAGAATTAGGTTCATGTTGTGGAATTTCCTCCACAAAGGTTTCATAATTTAAACGAGCAATCGCTTCAAACTCTTTATCAGTATGGGCTATTTTGCACCAGTACATCTTGTCACTTCCCTTTTTCTAATGATTCCTTAATATTTGGTATATGCTTGATCAGCATACAAAGCATAGCAATGAGTATCGGTATGTATAGTTGAAAATTTCCAGTTTGGACAATAGCCGCGCTATATAAGACAAATCCTCCAACCATACCAAGGGTTAGACTTCTAGTAAGGGCAAGCATAAGTGCAGTTCCTAAAATCATCCAGAAAAATAGACCTGGCGAAAGAGCGAGGCCGACCCCAATAAAAGTAGCTACTCCTTTTCCACCATTAAATTTCAACCAAACAGGGAATAAATGGCCGATAATAACACAGGTCACTCCTACATTTATTACCCACTCGTCAAGGTGCCATAAACGTCCTAGGAGAACGACTGCTACACCCTTCAGCGAGTCGCCCAAAAATGTCCATACAAATGCCGCTTTGCCAATTACACTCCCTGCATTACGGGCACCTAAGTTTTTACTTCTTTCTTCTTGAAGGTTAATCCCATATGCTTTTCCAACGAAAAAAGCCGTCATAAAGTTTCCTATTAAATAACTTAAAAGCCAGTACAACCCACTCAAATGGATACCTCCATACATCGTCAATTAGCTGAATTTCAACCTCAAATTACTTAAAAAAGCTGTATAAGCCACATGCCTATACAGCCATAAATTTATTTTGTTCTTTTAGCAATCGTTTGTGCAATACAATCGCCATGGAAGCGACCATTCTCGATAAAAATCTCATTGGCATTATTTCCTGCTGCAATCACACCAGCAATAAATAATCCCTCAATATTCGTTTCCATCGTCTCTGGTGTAACAAATGGACGACCTGTTTCATCATCAATAAATACGCCCATAGCTCGAATAAACGAATGATCCGGATGATACCCAGTCATTGCAAATACAAAATCATTTTTTAAAATTTCTTCTTGGCCATCTGTCTCTAAAACGACCTCATGCTCACGAATTTCTAGCACATCTGTATTGAAGTGCATCTTCACTTCTCCATTTCGTACTACCCCATCAAATTCTGGTAATACCCATGGCTTGATGCTAGATGAGTACTCATTGCCACGATAGACAACTGTTACACGTGCGCCGGCTTTATTTAACTCTAGCGCAGCATCCACCGCTGAATTTTTACCACCTATCACTAACACATCCGTATCAAAAAATTCGTGTCCTTCTTTAAAATAATGGAAGACTTTCGATAATTGCTCTCCCTTAATATTTAAATAATTGGGATTGTCATAGTAGCCAGTTGCTATCACAACATAGGGCGTTTCATATATTTCTTTATCTGTTGTAACTGTAAACAAAGCGTCATTTTTCTTCACGCTATTCACTTTTTCAAAGCGATTTACCTGAATATTTTTTAATCGCACAACTTCTCGATAATACACAAGTGCTTGATTTCGTTTTGGCTTGCGTCCTTCAATAATAAAAGGCACATCTCCGATAGCTAGACGTTCACTTGTACTAAAAAAGGTTTGATGTGTAGGATAATTGTAAATCGCGTTGACAATGTTTCCTTTTTCAATCACTATTGGCTGTAATCCAATATTTTGCAAAGCTATTGCTGCTGCTAATCCACATGGGCCGCCTCCAACAATGATGGCATCTGCTTGCTGCATTTCTTGACACTCCTATCAAATTCGATTAGCGAAAGATGCTAATCCTCTGCTTTCATACAGTATAAAATAGATTCCATTTTCATTATACGCCTTCTATCAGAATTTGGTTGTTTATTTACCCGAAATTTCAATGTCAATAATATGACACTGTGGTTTTGCACCAAGTCTAAAAGGTAATAATGTTGTACCATAGCCGTTACTTACTAATGTCATGACACCTTCACGCTCCCGATAAGAGCCATTCGGATGAGCACCATAAGGACCAATTCTAATTTGCCCGCCATGTAAATGTCCGCCAATCATTAAATCAGCTCTAAATTTTGCACGTACTCTCGAAAAAACACCAGGATTATGAGAAATAAATACAACTAAATCATTCTCATCAACTTTTTCAAATGCTTTATCAAAGCTATATTTTTTTGTCGATGTGTCTTCAATTGCACTTAACCAAAAACGATTTTTTTTCGACAAGAGAACAGCATCATTCGCAATAATTTGGACATCATGCTCATTTAATATGCTCCTCAGCCGCTCCTCACCTACTTCTCTGTCATTATTTCCCCAGACAAAAAAAGTCGGGCCTAAAGAGGTTAGCAATTTTAAATTGTCATGAATACGTTTAATCGGTGTACGTCCATCAGCAAAATCTCCACCAATAATAACCGCATCAAACTGATTATCTAATCCTTCAATCATCTGGCGATTAATTTTGCGTAAATGTGTATCCGAAATAAAAAACAGCCGAATCTTTTCCTGTTTACCCTTTAATGGCAATTGATGATGTAAGACATTGTTTTCATGTGCCACCTTCCACATATAGAGCAGGAACACAATGACTACTAAAACCAATAGTCCAATATAAATCATTCTCTCACATCTCCTTACGAAAGCAAAAAGACGATTCGTTTGTATGAAGAATCGCCTTTTTACTAAATCAGACGTACGCCTCAACCTTTTTGTTGTTAACGTTTGTCCATTATTTTATACTAGAAAAACTTCATTGCCAAAGAATGACACCCATTTTTCTTACGGTAATTTAATGACTTGACCAACCATTACTGTATCTGAAGACATGCCATTTGCTGCACGGATTTTCGCAAGCGTTGCTTCACTTCCATCACCGTAGTGATTCAAGGCAATACGGTATAAATTTTCGTTTTCCTTCACCGTATGCGTACTTGCTTTTGCAGCATTCTTTGCCTCTTCAGCCTTACGTGCTTGTTCAGCTTTTTTAGCCTCTTCCGCTTTTCTTGCTGCCTCTGCTTGCTGTTTCGCTAATTTTGCTTGCTCAGCTTTTTTAGCTTCCTCGGCCTTTCTAGCATCTTCAGCCTTTTTAGCCTCCTCAGCCTTCTTTGCTTCCTGAGCAGCTTTTTGCTCAACTGCTAATTTTTCAGCGTCTTTTTTAGATTGTTCCTCTGCTTCCTTATTCGCTTTATCATCTTCTTTATTATTGCCAGTTTTCGCAGAGGCATCTCCTTTATTTTCTGATTTATCAATCTCTAAAACTGTTCCAGGAGTATTTTTTTCAGCCTCTTCAATCGTTTTACCTGGTTCATAAAATTTCATAAAATAGATTAATATTGAAAATGGAATCAGGATAAAGATTACAAAGAGAATCGTCATTAATGGCATTTTACGTTTTGTCTTTTTTGGCTTTTTATTAGGACTTCCATTTTTATTCATTCTGGAAACTCTTGATAAAGTTTGCTGATCCTTTTGTTCATCTTCAAATGATTGTCGATGCTCTTCAATTTTATCGCGGTAATCTTCTTTACTCATTCGACCTTCCCCCAACCTTACTACGCTTTCTATCATTCTATTATGACGAATTTTGCGAAAAAAGTAAATGACCGTCAGTTGTAGCCTAAAAACCCAATAAGAGTTGCTTTAAACGGTTTTCCCATGGCATCATCTCTATTTTCTTTTCTTCCTTCAAGCGTACTTTATTGATTTCATCATAATGGATTCCACAGTTTTCACAACAGTTTTCCGGTTTTTTCTGCAATATTTGCCCAAAATACCCGACTAGTTGTGCGCGAATACAGTCTTTTGTCTGAGAAATTTTTTTCATTTCATCAACAGCCCTATATTTTTCTAATGCCAATTGATTTAATCGTGCCTTTACTTGTTCCATACTTTCTTGCTGTAACCAATAATCTAGCACACGAAAGGCCGTTTCACTTAGCTCCCCACTTTTCAGCATTTGGGATGGTTGTATACGTTGATGTAGTAATTCTTGATAGCGTTCGACATGACCAGAAGACGGTAAATCTCCTGTTACAACAAATTTCGCAAGCTCCTCGTCACCTTCACAATATAGTAAAATGGCTAAAGCTGGCTGACCATCACGACCTGCACGACCTATTTCCTGCATATAATTTTCTACATTCGCAGGCATCGTTTCATGGATGATCTGCCGAATATTTGGTTTATTAATCCCCATACCAAAAGCATTTGTTGCCACAATCCAATCAAGTTCGCCATCAATAAATTGCTGCTGGATAAACTGACGATCCTCTGCACCATAGCCAGCATGATAAGCTGCCGTACGTATACCAGCTTGAATCAGCACCTCACAGTATTGTTCTGCACGCTTTCTTGAGGACATATATAGTATACCTGGTCCTGCCGTCTTTTTGATATGCTGCAATATCCACTGCGCTTTATCACCTTTATCCTCAAAGGGAACACGACCTAAATGAATATTAGGGCGATCTACATCGTACATAAATTCAAACGGGTCATTTAAGGACAATGTTTTACATATATCTTTTACGACCTTATCCGTTGCAGTTGCTGACAGTGCTAAAACCGGGGAGCGATTCACCTGAGAAAACCATTGACCAATCCGTAAATAATCCGGTCGAAAATCAAAGCCCCATTGCGAAATACAATGTGCTTCGTCTACTACAATAAGACCTAGCTTCATTTGTGAAAGTTTTTCCTGCACTTGTGGCTGAAGCAGCATTTCTGGTGAAGTAAAAATAAATCGATATTGCTCTAAAAAATGCAGGGCGTATCGTTTTTCAGTGATGGTTAAAAAAGAGTTTAGTGCGACGACTCTCTTTTCACCAAAGCGTTTAAGCTCTTCAACCTGATCCTGCATTAACGAAAGTAAGGGAGAAACAATAAGTACTGGTTTTTGCAAAATGTAGCCCGACAATTGATAACATAGTGACTTCCCCATTCCAGTTGGTAATAAAGCGATCACATCTTTTTCTTGAAGAATCGCTTCAATCACCTCCTTTTGACCAGGACGAAATGTTGTATATCCAAAATATTTGGCCAATGCTTGTTCAAGCTCCATTTACACTTCTCCTTTCGCAAGGATAAGTTTTAATTGGAAATAACTCATGCCTTCAACTACTTCATGTAATGTTTTTAACTTCTTTGTTTGATACTGTTTCGAGGCTTGCCAAACCTTTTCTGCTTCCTCATAAGAGACGAAAGAACCAATGGAAAAGTTCGGTTCATACATGGCTAATTCTACTAAATGGTCCTCAATTGTACTTTGTTTAAGTTTTCTTATTTGCACAATCTGCTCAATTGAATAGCCCTGTTCATATAATTGTGCTGTTTGCTGTGCAGAATCGGTGATTAATGCCTTCACCCTTAGTCCTTCTGCGATTTCACTAAGCAATGGATACCCCTTTTGATGTACTTCATTTAATAATGTATGTAGAAGCTCAATAAATGCTAATTGACTATCTAAAACGTTTTCTTTACGCTCACTAGCAAGCTGCTGCCACGTCCACCCTGGTAAATTATGGCCACTTAATCGATATAGGACAAGCTGTTTATTGGTTTCTGCTAAAGGCAATCCTGCAAGAGCTCTTTCGCATTCTGCTAATAATTGCTCCTGTAAATGCCCATTTTGATAATTTTGCTTAAGTAAAAATGATCGAACCCATGACTGAATCGTAACATCCCTACTGATCGGGGAAAAAGAACGAACTCCAGCACTTTGATAGGAGAGACTTTGTACAATTAAAGACAATCTTGCAAAAAAAATATGCTCATTTCCTCGATAGTGCCATCCATCAAATAAAAAAGCAGGTGTTTGCTCTGCTCGCTGTAAACCTAGCTTTTTCATGGAATAGTGACCTGATTCCTGCATATTTAACCAACTATATTGCGAAAATAATTTTACAGCATCATCAAATGTTGGTCTCGGCAGCTTTGCCAATAATCCAAAGTATGGATGCAGCTGAAATAGCCCAATGTCTTGTATAGTCTGGCCTGAACGCTTACCTTTTAATATATGATAAGCAGCAGAAATCGTTCTTTCGTTATTGAGCTTTTGAAAGATTTGCAATAGAATTTGATGAAACATAGACGCAAATTCCTCCAATTTCATAGTATTTATGTTGAAATGTCAGATAAACATCTTTAAAATGAGTATGAAGCTTTGTAGGAACATTGTAAAAGGAGAGAATAATAATGGCTAAATTCACAATAGTTGATAAAGATACATGCATCGCTTGTGGCGCATGCGGGGCCGCAGCACCAGACATTTATGATTATGATGATGAAGGTATTGCCTTCGTTATTTTAGATGATAACATGGGGACAGCTGAAGTTCCAGAAGATCTATTAGAAGACATGCAAGACGCTTTCGAAGGCTGCCCAACTGACTCTATTAAAGTTGCAGATGAAACATTCGAAGGTGACGCATTAAAATTCGAATAGATGAAACGCAATTTGTACTTTTGAAGGCATCCAAAGCTGGGTGCCTTCTTACTTTTAAAACGCCTTAGATTAACATAAAAATTATAATGCAAGCTATTGGATTCATCTCTAAATAAAATAGAGATGTATTTTTTTGTAAAGCCTCTTGTAAAATTGCATTCCTCTGTTATCTTGTTATTGCAACCATTTTTTATGTATGATAAGATTTTAGTAGTTGGTACTAATAACAGATATTATTTCATAAAGGGGTTCGTATAAATGATGGATAATTTATTACAATTAAAAGATAAAAATATTGTGGTAATGGGTGTAGCAAATGATCGTAGTATTGCTTGGGGCATCGCAAAACGTTTATTTGATGTCGGCGCAAATGTTATTTTCACATATCGTCAAGAACGTTCATTGAAAAAATTACAAAAGCAATTAGAAAATATCGGACAATCAGATTCACTGATTGTGCAATGTGACGTGAACAGCGATGACAGCACTAAGTCTGCTTTTGATGAAATTGGTTCAAAAGTAGGCGTTATTCATGGTATTGTGCACTCTGTAGCGTTTGCCAATGCAGAAGATTTACACAACCGCTTCTTAGAAACAACTCGTGACGGCTATGCATTTGCACAAGATACTAGTGCGTATTCCCTTATCTCAGCAGCAAAAGCGGCACATCCATATATGACTGAAGGCGGTTCAATTGTAACTATGAGCTATTTAGGCGCAGAACGTGTACTTGATGGCTACAATGTAATGGGCGTAGCGAAAGCAGCATTAGAGGCTTCAATGCGTTACCTTGCTGCTGATATTGGGAAAGATAATATTCGTGTCAATGCGATTTCAGCCGGAGCAATTCGTACACTTGCGGCAAAAGGCGTTCCTTCTTTTAACACAATTTTACACAAAATCGAAGAAACCGCTCCATTAAAGCGTAATGTTCAGCAAGACGAAGTAGCAGATATGACAATTGTGATGCTTTCACACCTATCACGTGGTGTTACAGGCGAAACAATTTACATTGACGCTGGCTATAATATTATGGGATAAATACAAAGAAGCATGGAAAATCGTCATTGATTTTTCATGCTTCCTTTTCTTAGTTTGTACGAAATGAGATGATTGGGAGTGAATTTCTTTAGCATTCACTTAAGGAGAATCAACATGGACAAAAATATGGACAACACTGAAATCATTTATCTTTCTGACGCATCTGAATGCTTCATACATCCATTTTATAATAAACAAATCGTCTTTACAGGGGCTCTGTCCACTATGACACGTGCAGAAGCTGCGAAAAAAGTGCGGGCATATGGAGGGATTGTGCAAGGTGCTGTTACAAAGGAAACAGATTTCGTTATACTTGGAAAGAACCGTCGTGGGTTCAGTACAAAACAATTAAAAGCCGAGCAATTGATCAGACTCGGCCTAGACATTCAAATAATAGTTGATGAAGATTTTATTTGGCTTATTTCGATGTAATAAAAACATTGATTTAAATGAAAAAGGTATGCAAAGTACTTTCTTCACACACCTTTTTACATTATTAAAACACTGATACTCTTTCAATTAAGTGCAAAAACTTTAACTCAGTGCCAATTGACCAGCTACAGATTAATCACTTCTATTATTTGATTACCTTCGGAGCTGGGTAATCAAAGCCCTTTGTATCCACTTCCACCTTTTTCATTCGCTGATCTTCCAATGGCTTATCTGCACCATCTCGTTCAGTAGCAACAATCGTATCTACTGTTTCCATCCCCTCAATCACTTTGCCAAAAGCAGCATATTGACCATCAAGATGTGATGCTGTATCTACCATAATGAAAAATTGAGATCCCGCAGAATTCGGGTCATTCGAACGTGCCATTGAAATAACACCACGTTCATGCTTCAAGTCATTATTAAGACCATTAGAAGAAAACTCACCTTCTATCGAATAGTCTGGTCCACCCGTACCATTACCTGAAGGATCTCCACCTTGAACCATAAAACCAGGAATAACTCGATGGAAAATAAGACCATCATAAAAAGCTTTGTTAACTAAAGAAATAAAATTAGCTACCGTATTAGGTGCTGTAGTAGGCTCTAATTCAATGACGATTTTTTCGTCATTTTCCATCGTAATTGTCACAATTGGATTTTCCTTCACTTCGGAAGAATAATCTACTTTCTCTTCTGACTCCTGTGCCTTATTTCCCTTGGGTTGTCCTTCTTCTTTTGCTGTTCCACAACCTGTCACAATAAAAGCAACTGTAAGCAAAGCAAAGACAAAATAAATTCTTTTAAAACGTGCAAACATATAATTTCCTCTCCTCTTTTTAGCTCGTCTATTTATTATACCGATTAGTTTGCTTATGACAAATCATAGTTTATAGTTTTACATAACGTTAATCCTAAAACATAGCAAATATCGTTTGAATTAATAGAATAACACCTGCAGCAAATAGCATTATTGTATCAATTTCGCCTTGGCGTAATTGCGTCCGGATTTTGAATTGTACCTAGGCCTGCACGAGGGCCGACACGATGTCGGTCATTTCGGTAATGACACAGGACGTGGCGTTTTTACCGAGGCAGGTCAGTTAGCCGCTTTCGCAGGATGCGAAGATTTTAGGCTAACATCCTTTTATTCATTCCATTGAAAATCCGTGACATCTGCCAGAGGCTTTATCTTCATTCAGTAGGTGTTTGAATATTCACTGAAAAGGAACCTTAACCGCATTCATCTCACCACCTGTAGAGATAGGAGACTTCTGCTGAATTAAGATAAATCAATCTTGAAAAAAGCTTTTGGTCAAGCCTATTAAAGATAACTTGCCCTGCAATTAAACCTATTAGTAAAATTGGCAATGCATATAAAGTGTTAACCCAAACTATTTTACTTGTACCTGTCATAGTTAATTGGAAGAGTAAACCAATAAAGTAGATAAAAATATATTAGGCTAAAGTAGTAGCTCTCATCACTTCTTTACTTTTCATTGTACCTGCAAAATAAAGTAATAATGGGGGACCCGCCATCCCAATACTTGTAGTTAATAATCCTGATAAAAAGCCTACTCCATAATCTCTTTTTGTCGTTGGTTGAATAGAAAAATTTTTAATAAGTAGAATTGTTAATCCAATTAATGTAATAGCAATAATAAATTTAAAAGTGGTTATATTAACAATCGAAAATATCAAACTACCAAATGGTGCGCCAATTAAACTACCTATTACAATTTTCTTTAACAAACTAAAATCAACATCCTGTCTGACCTTCCATATTAATGTAAATGAAATACTAGAGATAAAAGGATATTGATGTGTATAGCTTCCGGTGGCGAAAATAGCAGTAACAATAGCGGTGTGGCAATAATAGAAAAGTCAAAACCTGAGCTTGTTTGCAAAATTGAAGCAAACAAGATAATTAAAAAAAAGATAATAAGTTCTAGCACAATAGCACCTCACAATAACAATAATTCCTAGTGACCGACTGCTATATGTTGTTTTTTAATAGTTCCCTTTAATAATAAAGATAGTAAGCATGCAACGGCTAAAAATACAGTAATCATCGTAATAACACCAATCCAGCCGAAATGCATCCAAAACACGCCTCCCACTGTACCTCCAACACTAGAGCCGAAATAATAGAAAAATAAATAAAGTGAGGATGCTTGTGCCTTATCATGTGTGGCACGCTTACTCACCCATCCGCTAGCAATTGAGTGTGCCGCAAAGAAGCCAAATGTAAAGATAGTAATACCAATAATCTTCAAACTTAGAAGGCCATTCAGTGTAAGTATGGCACCTATCAGCATAATAGCAATTGACAATAGCAGCATTTTTTGACGTCCATATCGATCAGCTAAACTACCAAACCAGGCAGAACTGAATGTACCGACCAAGTAGATAATAAATATCCAGCCAACAATTGTCGCACTTAAATTATAGGGCGGTGCCATTAATTTAAAGCCTATATAGTTATACAGCGTAACAAAGCTTCCCATCAAAACAAAGCTAATGCCAAACAAACAAAGCATAGATGGGTCCTTTAAATGCTGTATAAGTGAAGTCGTTAGTGCTTTTATTTGCAAAGGTCGTGCTGTAAAATGCTTGGAATTCGGCAGCATCCAGACAAATAAAATGCTGATGAGAAGACTAATTATACCAAGGACAATCATGCCTACCTGCCAATTATAAAGATCCGTTAATGTTCCGATAATAACTCGTCCACTAAGTCCCCCTACTGAATTTCCACTTATGTATAAGCCCATGGCCACACCCAAACTGGATGGGTTGATCTCCTCTCCTAAATAGGCCATGGCAATGGCTGGCAAACCTGCAAAAGCGACTCCCTGTAATACACGTAGCACTAAAATCATTTCAAAATTAGAGGCAAAGGCAAGAGCTAGGGTAAGGACTGATGCGGCAAAAATCGAAATGGTCATTAATGATTTTCTTCCCCAAGCCTCCGATAATGAGCCAACAATAATCATGCTAATAGATAGCGCAAAAGTTGTCACTGATAGCGATAAGCTTGCAACGGCTGGTGACACATCGAACTCCTCTGCAAACGTTGGCAGTAAAGGCTGCGTAATATAGAGGTTGGCAAAGGTAATAAAGCCCGCTAAAAATAAAGCCCAATTTGCTTTATGAAACGCCTTTGTTCCCTTTTGAATATAGTCCATTTGTCTCACTCCTTAACGTACAACCAATAATACTATTATTCTAATACAATTTTCTTTAAAACACACGATAGACCGTCAAAAAATCGACAAATTTTTTTCTAGTTTTATTATTAATGTTATATTTCATTTGACAATTTCTCTATAAACAATTTCTCTATTTTCCCTTCTATGACTTTTACATAAAAAATTAAGATTTACTATTTTGAGTTGGCAATTATTGTGCTACAGTGAAAGTAATCATCTAGCAACCATTGTCAAAATGAGCTTCGATGACTAGACTATTTTCGTTGCACAGACTTGGAGGAATTTTTATGAAAATTATTGAAGCCTTATCCCTTTCAGTACCGTATATCCACCTTGCATTAAAAGAGGAAGCAATTGTAGCTGTTGTTGAGAAAGAAAGTCAAATAGTTGTGAAATATTTAGCAGGCAAACGAGTAGATTCAGGCTATAAAGATGGTCAAAAAGTAAATACAAATGATCAAAATGTTTTCATTGCTTTTAATGGTCAAAATGCGGATGTCGTAATACCAAAGGATGTGTATGGCGTGGCCATCAATGCTTTTTCATTCCCAATTCGTGAAAATGGTAAAGTCGTAGGTGCTCTTGCATTTGGACTGCCAATTGACAATGAGCTTAAACTCGAAGATTATATGAGCACAATGGATACTATCGTGAACAGTTTACAGGACAAAGTACATACAATTGCCTCACATTCTGAGGAGTTAGCTGCCACAAGCGAGGAAATTAACAAACAAGCACAGCATGCCCTTGAAGATTCTGAAAAAACAAATGAAGTAACTGATTTAATAAAAAGCATCTCTCGCCAAACGAATTTACTTGGTTTAAATGCATCCATTGAGGCAGCTCGTGCTGGTCAGCATGGCGCTGGCTTTAACATTGTGGCACAGGAAGTCAGAAAGCTTTCCTTCGAAACCTCCAGCGCCACTGAAAACATAGAAGCATCATTACGAAATATCAATCGAAATCTTGAAAATCTGAAGCAAAATATGGGGCAAATCAATGACGCTACCAATGAACAGGCCCAGCTCGTTCAGGATTTCAGTGAAATTATTGAAGAGTTATCTGTTCTTAGTCGTGAAATGAAGAGCTTTATGCACGATGCCTTAAAATAACAACGAGGTGAAAGATATTGATGATAAAAATCAATCCAGATTTATACTTACGCACCATTACCTTAGAAGATGCAAATAACGTTTTCGCATTAACAGACAAGTCCCGTTCCTATTTGCGTGAATGGCTGCCGTGGTTGGATTTCACCAAAGAAGAAGCCGATACATCAGCCTATATTGAAGGGTGTATAAAGAGGCAGGAGGCACAGACTAGCTTTTCGTTTGTTATCGTTTTTCACGATGAAATTGTTGGCATTGCAGGCTTTAATACCATCAATCCTAGTAATAAAATTGCGGCAATCGGCTATTGGCTCAGTGAAGGGGCACAAGGACATGGGATTATGACAAAAACCGTTAAGGCCTTACTACAATATGCATTTGTTGTATTACAACTCAATAAAGTGGAAATCCGTGCTGCTGAGGGCAATGAGAAAAGCCGCGCCATTCCTGAACGACTAGGCTTTACTACAGAAGGTACGATTCGTGCTGCAGAATGGCTATACGATCATTATGTAGACCATGTTGTTTATGGTATGCTTGCTAGTGAGTGGCAGGACAAAAAGTAGCCACTGTCCTTGAACTTATTCTAGCAGGATATATCATAAAATGACATAAAGCTTCTTAATTTTAAAAGCTCAAACAAGCATAACCCCGTTCTAAATTTAGGACGGGGTTAAAATATAGTAAATCGCATGAAAACCTAAGTTTATCTATATCTTCGCATATCTCATTGACTGACTCTTTTATATATTTATTCTGGAACGTTTATACATATTCATAGTAACAAAACAGCTAATAATGATAATCACAGCAGACAGCAATAGTCAATAAAGACCTGATGACTTTAGTCATCAGGTCTCTATTTCCCATTATTGCTCGACAGTTTCCTTCACTTCTTCTTGCTCAGCTATAACTGGTGCCTGCTTTTTTTCTAGGCCTGCTGCAATTTGCTCTAGCTCAGGACGTAATGTATGCTTACCTGCATAGCTTTCAATAAGCTCCTTGACATCAATCCCTGAAGTTTCCTTTAAGGATTCTTGTAAAGTGGACATAAGGTTTGTTGCATAGGAAGTTACCTTGTTAGCACCACCACCTTCTCCACCACCAGTATCGACAACTGTAATCTTATCAATATTACCAAGAGGACTTGCAAGCTCCTTCGCATATTCTGGCATCATGCGTACAATCATATCTAAGACTGCCGCTTGACCGTAGTATTCAAAGGCTTCAGCGATTTTACGTTTCGCCTCCGCTTCTGCAAGACCACGCAGACGAATAATTTCTGCATCCGTTTCCCCTTTCGCACGCTCTGCATCCGCTTTTGCAAGACCGTCCAGACGAATTTTCTCTGCCTCGGCCTGTGCTAATGATTCAATACGGTATTTCTCTGCATCAGCCTGTGCGAGCTCACGCATTTTTTCGGCAGCTGCATTTTGCTCAACAGCGTAACGATCCGCATCTGCCTTTTTCTTCACTTCTGAATCGTATTGCTTCTCACGACGTAAAATTTCTTTTTCCTCTAATTCAATTTGCTTTTGACGTTCAATAATGCGAATTTGCATTTCCTGCTCGGTAACTTCCTGCTTTGCACGTGCAGTTTCCAGCTCATACGCTTGGTCTGCACGGGCTTTTGCGATATCCTGTTCACGGCGGAATTCAGCTACTTTTAATTGATTTTCTTTTTCCGCTTCAGCAATTTCAGTTGCACGCTCAAGCTCAGCCTTTTGTGCTTCTTTCGATGCCTCAGCACGTTTAATACGCGTCTCTTTATCTGCATCCGCAGTTGCGATATCTGCATCACGCTTAACCTGGGCAATTCGAGGCTTACCAAGAGATTCTAAATAGCCATTTTTATCACGTACATCCTTAATCGTAAAGGATACAATTGTCAGACCCATTTTTGCTAAGTCTTGGGATGCAACACGTTGTACTTCCTGAGAAAATTTATCACGATTTTTATAAATCTCCTCCACTGTCATTGAGCCTAAAATAGAACGTAAATGCCCTTCTAATACTTCACGTGCTTCATTTTCACGCTCATCTTTTTGCTTCCCTAAAAACTGCTCTGCTGCGGTTGCAATTTCAGAAATTGACCCGCCGATTTTAATGATAGCAGTCCCGTCAGCCATCACTGGTACTCCTTGCTCTGTATATACTTCAGGTGTTGTTACATCCAGCTTACTAGATAATAGGCTTAATGGCTGTGCTTGCTGGAAAATAGGAAATACAAATGTACCGCCACCACGAATTATTTTAATACGATTTCCTGACTCATCCTTATGTACATTTTTTGAGCCAAGATAGCTGCCTGTTACAATCAGTGCTTCATCAGGACCCGCTGTTCGATACTTTGTCACATATAGTGCCACAAGTGCGATTAAAATAAAAACTACTATTCCTATCACAATTAAAATTTCCATGGACATATAAATATCTCTCCTTTAGACAAATTTCTTCTCATAGGATCTTACAAAAAGTGTGCCTTCCTTAACTTCCACAACAAGTACCGTCGTATCATAGTCGATTGCCTCATTGTCATAGCCAGTTGCTCGCTTAGAAATCATGCCACTTGATGTTTCAATCACAACCTCTCCAAAGCCGTCACTTGGAATTGGGACAATAACCTTTCCAAGCTGACCACCAAGCGATTCTTCCGTATAGGCTAACGAAACATCCGCTGATCTAAGCGGAACAAGAACGAATAAATAAAATAATGCACTTAAAATTGCTCCGATGATAGCAGCCGCAAAGATATTCCAAACGCTAGGGAAAAAGGCTAACTTTTCTAAAATAAATCCAGCTGCTGACATCAACGTAATGAAAGATAGAATGACACTTGGATTAAAAATCGGTAGACCCTCACCGATGCCTTCGACAGCATCACCAAAAAACATAAATAATAGCGTTGCAAGACCAGCGAAGATTAATACCACTAAAAAGATTTGCTCGAGTGAATAGCCAAATAGCGTCAAGTTGTTCACCCCTTTTCATTGTATTACCTACTATACGGATGTACACATTCAAAAGTTTCATAATTTTTCTCATTTTTCTAACAAAAGAAGAGGAGCATAAAACATGATGCTCCCCATGATATGTATTAAATGTATGATGTATTAGTGCACTATGCGTAATTCCACGTCATGCCTGCCATATTGGACAGAAATCTCTTCAGATTCCACTAGTATATCAAGTCGATATCCTCTGATGGCACCACCTTTATCAGCAGCAATGGCCTTAAATTTTTCAGTAGGCGTTTTAATTTCAACAATAGTTCCTAATGGGATAATGGCAGGGTCCACAGCGACAATGCGTAAATCCTTAAAATAGATGGTCTTCTGTACATTAATGCCTGTAGCAGTAATGCCGCTACATCCTATGCAATCTTTACCGTAGTAAGTAGCGTGAAAATTTAGCCATTTCTGATCTTGTAAACTACTATTTTTTAGCTTTAATTGCTCTTTTCGAATTTCCTGTTTCCGCTTTATTCGATTTTGCTCTAGCTGCCTTAGATGATTTTCCTGTCTGATTCTTTCAGCCTCTCTTTGAATCATTTTAAATGCATGCTCATGAATGTTTTTTGGTGTATTCTGAAGAATCGCTTCCAATTCTATTTTCTTATCAACGATTTCTTCTCCCGTTTTTTCTAACATAAAAAATGAAAAGAGTAAGCTAAAGAATACTATTAACACAACTTTATATTCATTCATAAGCTAGTTAAACTCCAATTATATTTTGAAATATTGAATATGTATTTTTTATATTTAGTATGTATGTATATTTTCTCAAATCTCTAGTGCATTCATTTTTTCTAAAAAAGACTCAATGATTTTTATCGCTTCCCACTCCAGGTAATCCATTTCCTTAGCAATCGTTAAATTCAAGTCACCCATCTCCTTATAAGCTAATGCCATGGCAAGACAATCTACTTTGAAACCCTTTGTAATTTCATTCTTTACAGTACTCATTTAACTCATTCCCTTCATTAAATGATTCATAGTATGATGCAACTATGTTGTTTTTTTATTGATTTCTAACAAAAGGGCATCTAACTGTCTAAGCTTTGCTTCACTATCTGACTCAGTAGCTAATAATGCTTGATCACGCTTCAATTGTAATTCCATAAATGTTTGTTCAATTAATCTAATAGAATCCATCAATTCCAATTGAAGCTTTTTACATTTATTGATACATTCCTTTACATTTGATTCGTTTTCGAATACTTGTCCTTGGTGGATCATACTAAATACTTCCCCAAAATCTTCCATTACCTGTTTCATCTCAGTTAAAAAGATTTTTTCCACGTTTATCTCTCCTTTTCATTTTTAAATTAATTCATTCAAATTGTTTTAAGCATATGGTTTATGCATAGTTATTAATTATTTTTTGAATTACTTTTTCCTTATAGTTTGTCGATGTACAATTCTTCATCTTACTGATGGAAACAATTGCAAGTGCTTCAGCCTCTAACATGCTAATTCTTCCTCTCGATTGCTCGACAATCTCAGATGCTAGTTCTTTCATTAAATGCTTGTCCAAGCGTAACACCTCATTTTTTAGATTTCCCCCAAAGTTTCTCTCTAAATCCTTTCGAGAATTTTATAAGCAGGGTAGTGAATATCTAAATATTCTTTGAGTCCTTTCAAAGATGTGATTGTTTTATCAATAATAGATTTTCGTTGAAATCCATTGTATAAATAAATAATATGTTGAAATTCGACGACACAATAAATATTTTCTTGATCTCCATCTAATTGAACTAAGCTGTCAAAATGGATTTCCCAATTTGATGACTTTTTATAAATAAACTTTCTATCACCTATCCCCGTTATTAATTGATCCTCCACCTCCGTCTGTTTATCCATCAGTATTAAACTAGTTACTGAACTATCCATACATTGGCATTCGAGAGCATGTCCTCCTTCATCATTTAAAATTACATTCGTTATACCCCCGTAGAAATCTCTCATAAGCTCCTCGGAAATATCACGATCATTGTAAAGTACCAATTCTAATACTGCCGTCGTTTCTCTTACATTCATTTACATCCCCCTTTAAAATTGTATGGACCGACACCATACAAAAATAGCTTGTTTTCATTCTATCACGAACATTTGTTCGTTTTCAAGTCTATTTTTAGAGAATATTTACAATTATTTAGAATGTAGTATTATATGTAAATAAAAAAAACTGGTATTCAACCAGTTCTAAATGTCCATTCTTATCTGTCCATAGTTTGTATTTATAAAATCTAAGTCTATTTTATGCCGAAGTATGGAGTAACTAACATACTGGTTATTTTTATCCACATACCCAGTATCATATTTACTAGCAACCTTCTCTAATATTTCTTTATTGACTACTTTCACCTCATTCTGGCGAATCAATTCCCAAACATACCACATCATTCCAGATACCTGTATCGTACTTGCTATCAAATTATTATTATCAAAAATTACTTTCGCTAAATCCAATGCTCTATTGCCAAAGGATGCCCTTAATTGGATATCCTCACTCTTTGAATTTGCCTTCTTAAAAATATAAGTACTATCGGAAAAATATTTTTGTCCCTGTTTTGGCTGCATACTGGTAGAGGAAACCTTATCTAATTTTTCTAGCCTCCAATAAAGCTCATCTGAAATTTCAATAATCCTGCTATATCCCTTATTATTCGTCAGTTTTGCCAAGTATACCCCATTGCTATTTTCTAAATCAGCCATTTTTAAATTTAAGATTTCACTATAGCCTTCCCCCTTAATTCCCTCAAATAAACAGAGAAGAAATACAGCATGTCTTTGATCATCAAACAGGTTCATATAGCCAAATAATTGCTCTCTCGTATAACGGATAATGGAAGCTTTATAGACAAATGTACTGCAATATTCCATAGTAATACTGCTAGGAAGTCGTTGTGAGCGATTATTCGAATAGCCATTAGCTATTGCCCATTCAATATATCTAATGATGAAACCAATCGACGCACTTAACGATTGTGGACTAGGCGATTTCAAGCTGTAAAATAACTCTTCAAGCTCTACCTTATTCATATCAAATATATCTTTACTTTTTTGATTTTCGAGAATCGTTGCTTTATTAAATAATGATAAATAAGTAGTTAAACTATTTTCTTGGATATCTAATGAAGTTAAATACCACTCTTTAATATCTTTATTAAAAACATTATCTTTAAGTATCATTTTTTACACCTCATTCTTTTAGTAAATGTTGAAATACTGTTTGAATTTTAGTTCTGCTACGTGCACTCATGCTCCCATATTTAAGAATTCCAATTTCCTCCCATAATGGATTATCCATTGAAAAATCCATTTTATTGAGGTAAAGACGTAAATTATCAAAGGGAATTTTATACTCAAACATACTAGCTGCTAATTCAATATGACCTATGAACATTCTACTCTTAAACATTAAAGAGCTTTTATCTGATAAATTTGATTTATAATAGGCGAAAAGATATATCATATAGTCATTTATCACCTTCGCAGCCTCTATGACTTCTAGACGATTCTCTAGATGGAAGCTATGATCGATGGCATCCGACAATTCTGAGAAAGTAACAACTTCCCCATATGAATATTTAACATTTGAATTGGAAGTAATTCTTCCCTTTAATTCCCCACCTGCCTTTAATTCCATAACAACCTCATCGGCTAATTTATCCTTTGCTAGTTCCTGTAATCTCGGTTTAGGGATTGGATTGGCTTTTGCCATATCGACCTGGACTCTTTTACATTGTGCCTCCGTCATATTCGAAAAAATCACAATCATAGTCCCTTCCAAATCAACCTTCTTCATATAGGCATTATAAATAGAAAAGGTTCGATGGGCTCCATCTAAAACATCTATTTGTGTGCCCTCTAGCAATGTGAGCGTTTTTTCTCTTTCATCATAAATTAATTCAACACCATCCTCCCCAGTGCCAACTTTAGCATTATAGCGTAGTGTTGAAGTTATTAAATCTCCATCTAACGTTTGTTTTTCAATCTCGCGCAAAGATTTAGGATTTAAATTCATAACCTCGATTATTTCGTTTTTGACTCTCTTCTTTTTTGCCTGTCGCTGAATATTGGGATTATACATGGTGATCCCACTCATCCACAGCTTACCAATAATTGAATTGGGGATAATCGCTACATACTCATTGTGCCCTGTTTTTATAACATTCTCGAAAGTATATGGTAAAGTGATAATTTCTTCATAAGGTGATTCCTTTATGTACAATCGCAGCTCTTTAATTTCTGAAGGATTGAGCCATTCTTTGATCCACTCTTGGTCGCTATCTGCAAACTTTAAATGAAGCTGTTCACCAAGTAATAATAATTCCTCCAGCTGTGCCTCTATTAGTTTATCGCTATCATTTATCAGTTCAATAATATTGCCAATGCTTATGTTATATTTGTTAAGCTGTATGGCAATTTCATCTAAAATCCCATTATGTTGAACTAACAGAGGAATTTTAGCTTTTATTTGTTCAATTAATAATTCTTTCGTTTTGCCAACTTTCACCTCTACACGCTCCCTTATCTATTGACTATAGTCAATAGTAGCATAAGCAATTTTAATTTGTAAATTTTTAAATTATTTCATTTAAATATTTAATAGATAAATTAATTTAAAATATTGATTTATTTTCAAATTAAATTATAATAGGATAAATCATAAATTTTGGAAAAATAAAAGGGGATGTTGTGATGGCTTTTCAAACATATAAGGATACAAAGTATAGTCAACTTGTGCTATCAGATGTAATCGTTATTAAAGAACTGTTAACTTTTCGAGGCTCTATCGATGATACCAGCTTTAATCAAGGGGCATGTGCGACCAATTCATTGAAATTAAATACAGAAGTGATTAGCTTATTTGCAGATTTAGATGAATTAATTAAAAAATCTTTAAATAAAGAGCAAATTAAATTACTTCATTATATTGCTCAAGACTATTCTTACTATACTATAGGAAAAATTTTAGGAATACCTGTTAAAACAGTAGGAAGTAAATTTAATACAATTTGTTTACGAATAAAACAGGAAAATGATCGACAATGGCGCAAAGCTACCTATATTAATAAGTTACAGTTAAAAACGAAAAGCTGTAGTAAATGTAAAGATATTCTCCCTGCTACAGATGAATTTTTTAGTGTCAATAACAGCAGTAGAGATCTCCTCCATTCACAATGTAAAAAATGCAAAAAATAGGCTTGGGCGAAAAAAGTGGATTTTACCCTGCACCAGCCAACATAATATGTAGAAGGAGAAATAATATGAAATTACAATTACCTAATTCGATCATTGAATTGCGTATGGAGCTTCCTATAGAAGATAGAGTTCAATACATACAATCGCTTTTAGAAAAAGAAACAGTGGTTTATCGAGGGGAAAAGATCACATTAGATGATTATTTTAGCATAACTGCTCAAACCTATCATACAATTATAATTCTAGACATGCTTGCCTATTACATAACTAAAGGATATTTTACAAGGGATGAACTTTTACTTGAACAAGAGAATTTAACATTTATGAAAGAAGCGAAAAAGCGTCATAAAAGAAGCAGGCAAATTATGAAACTATTGAGAAATCGCAATACGCACCATCGCTTACAGGATAATTACGTGCTTTCTCATCACAAGCTAAAAGAGATGGCTAAGGGCTCTAGCAGACATAATACATTTTCAGGTATCTCCTATTTTGAAGCGATTAGCTTTGGGATTGAAGATGTGGAAGAGGATTTTATCTAATAAGTGAATTAATGCAAATTATGAAATTTTCTAATCGGGCTGTATAGTTTACAGCCCCATCATGAAGGTTTCATATAAATAGAGGAAAAATTAGTAGTAGACCTCTTTTGACAATCTTTTATATTACATGAAAGAAGGTGATGCCAATTGTATGAATAAATTAATGTAAAAAACAATATTATCCTTTTTTCCTATATTGAAACCTTCAAAAATAGCACTCTTCTTTAGGAGGATAAAGGAGAATGAAAATCGTAAAAACAATAACTGAATTTTATCACTCATTAGTAAATGATGAGAAGCTCCTCCGTTTACTATATTACCTGCCCAAAGATTCACAGGATGATCCCCTCGATCCTTTAAAAATGAATGTCTCTCAATTACCTGAGAAAGACCGTATTCTTCAAAATGTAATAGTTATCGGTGATAAAACTAGTGATTTAGCGTTAGAAACAAATAATTGTAGAATTTGTTTCTACACGGGTTCACGTATGCCTCAAAAAAATTATCTGAAAAACATCAACCAATTTACAGATAACCCATATTCAAGCAACCAGCAATATATCTTTGATATTTATACCCCTGCTTCTGCCAACAATATTGATTTTCGACTAGATTGGCTTGGTGAGGTACTAAATGAGGTATTGTTTCAGGAGGACATTGAAGAATTTGGGGATTTAAGATTCCATAGTGGGCTCCCAATCACAACTGTTCCAAATGGCTTTGTTGGTTATCGTTGGACCTACATCATGCACTCTGGACAACAGCCTATGGGATTTAAATCATGAATATGGTCACTAAAAAGGCATTTGGAAAACCAATTACATATAAAGGATTAACTATTTACCCTGTACAAATGAAGGATGCAGATGAATTTTATGAGGCTGTACAGTGCTTACTTTTACCTAAAAACGACTTTCAACAGCCTGAAATCGTCAGAATGTCTTACTTATTATTTTTGCTCACGATGACGCAGAATGAGGATGGACAAATCTTGCTTGAAAAATTAATGGCCTTATACCGTCTAGTCTTTAAAACAGAGGACATACAAATATCGATAAATGAAAAAGGTATGATCTTGATAACGGTCAATGGCATTTCATTGCATGAGCGTGATTTTGATAAAATTAAAACTTTTATTAGTGAGCAAAATCTAATTGATTTAGAGGATGAATTTATCGATCCAGATACAAAGAAAGCCATTCAGGAAGCACGGGCATTTATGGCAAAAAGAAAAACAAAGCAGGCTGACTTAGAGCAGCAAATTATAGCTTATCATTGTAAATCTGGACTCCCCTACCATGAAATTGAACAATTAACACTTTACCAATTCCATAAAGGATTAATTCGAATGGACTATATGGTAAGCAGTGATGCCATTCTCAATGCTCGATACTCAGGCATGGTTGAATTTAAAAATGAGCAAGAGCTTCCCCACTGGCTAAGTCATATCGAGGAGCCAAAGAAAAATGAGGATGTCATTATCACAAAATCAGCATTTGATCAACAAATGAAAAAACTAGGGCTTGCCTCTAGTTAAAATAAAAAACAATTACAAAAAGGACGGTAATCTTTTATGACACAACAAAATCAATTTTTAACTTCAGTAGCAAATGTTCGTTTATTTGATCGCTTAACAGATGAATTAATTTTAAATGGTAAGACATTACTAAATTCGTCCATGACTCAGGCTATTCAGACTCAGGCCATCCATGCTGGAAAAGGCTCTAAAAAGGTATATGAACTGAACTATCAAAAGGAATTAACATTCTCTATTGAGGATGCTGCTTTCGACACTGCCTATATCGCTTTACAAAATGGTACAGAAATTAATCACCAGTTGGCTGAGTACTACACAGACGAAATTATTTTACTTGATGCCAATGGTAAAGGTACTCTTGCCGAAACACCTATTGGTCAGGTCCATGTTGAGCAGCTAAACGGCACATTCACACAATATGCACCTGCTGGCAAAGAAATTACGGTTCCTGCATTAGCTGGTAAGGAAGTACAGGTGGTCTATGCTGTTCAGGAGATGATGGATACAATTGAAATCTCTGCTGATTCCTTCCCTAAGGCTGTACGTATGGAATTAAATGTAGATATCCGTTCGAATAATGGTAAAACAGGTGAAGTCATTATTGAGGTGCCAAACTTCAAGCCGAATGGTGCCGTTGAAATTTCAATGACACATGAGGGTGTAGCATCTTCTTCTCTAGCAGGTAGCTCACTTGCTGATAAAAAAGGAAACTATGCATATATTAAGCTACGAAATTTATCTGAGGAAAAAGTACAATTTACGGCATTAGCTGCAAATCCATCACGTCTAGTTCTAGATTCTGCTGTTGCTGGAGATTCTCAGCGTATTTCAGTATTAGGTATTCGAGGTGCGGGCTATAGCAATGTACTTTTACAAAATAGTGATTTAACGTGGACATCAAAGGCTCCAGCAATCGCAAGTGTTAGTGCAGATGGTGTCGTAACGTTAGGTGCCTCCGCAAAAGCAAATGATCAAACAATGATTGAAGTAACAGACGGAACATTCATTGAAACTATTGCTGTAGACATTATTTAAATGAATTAATGTAAAATGGGTAGAGATTAAATCCTCTACCCTTTCTATTTAACTTCTTTCAGCAAATGTTTTTTGTATCGAAAGCATAGCGGCAGATGTTTTATGCACGTAAGCGTAGTGGCAGTAGCAGATACAGAAGTCTCCTACCTCTATAGGTGGTGAGATGAATGCGGGTTTAGGTTGCTTTTCAGTATGGTGTCCAAACACCTACTGAAAGAAGTTAAAGCCTCTGGCAGATGTCACTGAATCGGATTTAATAAAGGATGTTAGCCTAAAATCATCGCATCCATTCGATAACGGCTAACTGACCTGCATCACGCAGGCCTAAGCACAAAGCCGATTCCAGACGCAATTATGCTGAGGCATAATTGATTATAAAGGAGCTTAAAAATGACAAAACGTGAAACAAAATTAACGTTAACAGATATTCAAAAAGGTGCTGATGCCATAAATAAAAAACAAAAATTTTATATTGATAAAGAACAAGGAAAGTTTATCTATTACTATCCAAAGTTTAGTAAACGTAAAATTACGATATTAATCAATGATTTAGCTAACTCGCTTGAATATGCTCAGCAGCATAAGCTGGAATACTTTGAAAATGATTATGAGCTAAATAATTATATCTTCTTTTTAATCATTAAGCATTTTACGGATTTACAAAGTGAACTAAAGGGTAAGCCCATTGAAACACATTTTGCCACGATGAATTATCTCGTGGATATTGGCTGGTACGACGTATTTTTAACGAAAATGTTTACGATGCAGGAAATCTCCAGTGTATTAGAGGAAATTAATAAACGATTGCAATTAAGCATTAAATTTTTAGAAATGGAAAAAGAGTACTTCAATATTTTACAAGCAACTGCTGCTAAGGACACCGAAGGAACTTCTGATGATTTTTAGCCTCTGCCCATAAATAGTTAAAATTTTGAACTACTCCCCTACCTTCTTTGGGTGGGTACTTGAATATTTTAGGATATTTACTGTTTTATACAACAATAAAGAAAGATGAATCGATTAATATGGCTGCCCTGTATTAATCGGTTATCTAAAATTAGGAGGGAAAATCGATTGAGTGCTGGTGGTGGACAAACAAAACCAATAGAGCTTTTAGCCGCTCTAGGTATCAATGACGATATTTCAAGAAAAAATATACAGACATACATCAAAAGATTAAAAAACATACCTGCTATTAAAATGAATTTAGATGTAAACGGACCTAACACTCAAATATTAGGAGAGTTTGAAAAACAATTACAAGCCCTAGAGCAACAGCTACAGAGCGTTAACCAAAAATATCAAGCAATCGGAAGTGGCTCAACCCCTTCTCTCACATTTTTTGATGAATTGAAGGAGCAGATTTCTCACTCTGTGAAATCAATTAACTCCCTTTCTCAAGCATTTGGTGATGCCAACATCAATGTCAGTAAATTTTACAAACAGCTAGCAAAAACCCCAGCTGGTGACCTACGAGCATTAGAAAATATTGTCACTAAGCTAAAAACAGAAGTAGAAACAATCAGTGTAAATCATATTCAATTTGAGGGTGTTCAAGAAACGCTCGCAAATCTACAAGCTTTAGAATCCAATTTATATTCAATATATGAATTAAATAAGGCCTACGCAGATACAGCCGACTTTGAGCAACTAACTTCTCAGATAACAGATTTAAACACCCAGTTATCCAATATTCAGCTTGGTGAAGGCTTAAACATAGCAGGATTATCAGACATCCCACAACAACTAGAAAAGATTAACCAAGGTATCGAGGCCTTCGGAAAAAATACAGCAGCTGCAGCTCAAAGTGCTACTGTGTCAATATCTACTATAACGAGTTGGATGGGTCAAGCATCCACCTTTAAAACATTTGCAGAAGAAGTTAGCGGTACAACTTTTTCTCCTAAGGCAATTAGAGGATTTAATATAGCTGGAATCGTCTTAGGTTTTAGTGAGTTTGCAATAGGTAAATTTTTGGAACATAAAGAAAAAGCAAAACAAAAGCTTGAGGAATTAAAGACTGAAGAACATGAAATATTGAACGCCTATACATCAAACGCAAAAGAAATCGATGGGCAGATAAATAAATATGCACAATTAGAAAAATCAATGGCGTTAGGAAATGCTGATCCTACTGTCTTTGCAGAATATCAGGATATTTCTAATCGGCTTGGTGAACTCTTACCTCATATTGTTGCCCATGAAGATGAATATGGTAATAAAATAATTGGCTCTTCAGAGGCTCTAAAAGTAAAAATTGAACTTCTGAAAGAACAGCAGGCTTTAGAATCACAAATTGCTGAACAAGAAGCAAAAGAAAAACGTGATGAAAATATTGATACACGTAAAGGAGCTATTTCTGATCTTAAAGACAAGCAAAAAACTATAGCCCAAAATGCAGCTATAATCTTAGACTCCAATATGGCTTCTAACATCCTAAATGATGAAAAATTTTCGGATGAAAAAGGTAAACCATTACTTAAAACAGCAGCAGATTTTGAAAAAAAATTAAACGAAATAAAAAAGCTACAATCCATTGCTGAAAAAAGCGGCGATAATGACTTAGTTGACTACTATCAGCAACTTAGCAACGATGTTAATCACTTTATGGAGGAAATAGCTGATAATGAAGCCAAATTAAATCAAAAAATTTCAGCTCAAAAATCTGACTATATTTCCAATCTTGCTTATATTATTAATGAAAATGATAGATTAACAGATAGTTTAAAGAACAACGCTGAGGGTTTTGCAGCGCAGTTAATTGATGTTACGGATGTAAAAGATTTAGAAACATTACAAAATTCTTTAACAGCATTATTTTCAAACGAAAACGCCTCTACATTAATAAATGATGTTATAGGTTCCTTTCAAAATATGGAGAATGCAACTACTGAAACATTCGATTCCATGGCTAGTAGTGCAAAGGATAAGCTATCTAATGTTAAAGCTGAATTAACTGGGCTAGGCTTAAGTGAAGAAGAAGTAAGTAGCATTATGAAATCTCTAAATTTACATTACGACGACACGATTTCAACTCAAAAGAAACTGTCAGTTGAAATGAGAGCCAATCATTTAACATTCGCTGAAGCAAAAGCTAAAACTTCAGAATTAAAACAAGAGGTACAGAATTTCCAAACAGTTTATGAACAATTAGCTGGAGTTGAACAAACACAAGTACAACATACAGATGATTTATTAAATCAATATGATGCATTAACCAGACAATTAGCGAACTATTCTGAGCAAACACTCCAAGATATATTAAACAAAGAATCGTTAACTTCTGAGGAACAATTTTTAAGAGATACCTTAGACAAACGAATGGGAATAATGAGAGAGCTATCTACCACCTATCCAGATTTATTAGAAAACGATTCAAAATTAATAGGTCTCTCATCAGAAAAGTTAAATGCAATTGAAAATGAAAATAATGCCTATCAAGTTTTGCTCAAGGCATATAAATTATACAATCAAGATAAATTAAATGATGACCAAAAAAATACAATTGCATCAGCTCAATTAGCGTTAGAGCGAATAAAAGTTATAAAAGATGAGTTAAATGCGTTACTACTTAGAGATTCTTACTTCCAAGAACTGTACGATGAAGCCGAAAAAAAAGGTGATTATATGGCAATGTATCGTATAGGGCAACTAATGGTTGGTTCTCAAAGTAAGATCGATGAAAAAAATGGAGAACTTACCAAAGATCAAAAAAGCTTAAATGGTCTTATAAATAAAATTAACTCTTACATTAAAACTACTGAAGGTTCAACCAAAAAATCTCAGATTGCCAACAAAACAACAAAAGATTCCATCTATATCACAGATAAATTTAAACAAACCTTAGAAAACCTCAACCTTGAGATTCAAAAGCAAGTAAAAATTCAATCTACTTTTCCAAAGCATTCTGATGAATATCGAAAATCACTGCAGGCTCAACTTGCGCTTGAAAGAGATAAATTAAATTTACTTGAAAACCAAGAAAAATCTCTTAAATCTCAAATTTCTTCCGGAAAAATTAATAAGACTGGAACGGTTTCAAACGCTTCCACATCTACTACATCTCAAAAGCTAAGTGGTTGGTCGGGTAAAATATCAAGTAACTTTGGAAATAGAATGTTAAACGGTGAATTAGATAATCATCGTGGCATAGATATTGCTATGTCTCGAGGAACTAAGGTAGACGCAAATATTAACGGCAAAGTAATTGCTAGTGGTCGAGCAGAAGATAATGACTATCATTCATCCTACGGTAATATCGTTGTTATTCAAGATGCTAATAATTTAAAACATATTTACGCTCATTTAGATAAAGCAGTTGCTAAATTAGGTTCAACAATTGAAGTAGGACAGCAAATTGGAACTGTTGGCTCAACTGGTAACAGCACTGGTCCACATTTACATTATGAAATTAATAAAAATGGAAATGTACCAATCAACCCCATTGATTACTTAAATGATGCAAAATCAGGCACAGTAAGTTCTACGAATTATACTGCTGTAGAAACAACTCTACAGGCCATAGATCAGGCAAAATCAGAATTGGTAAGGATGCAAAGTGACGTTCTTAATCAAAAAGAAGTAATTGCAAAGATTGAAAAAGATATTATTGATTCCCAATTATCTTATTTTGATTGGAAACGTGGCAACATTCAATCTAATTTAGACTATGAAGATGCGAAGCTAAAATTGGTCGATAAAAGCTCTAGTAGATATACAAAAACAATCGATTTACAAACAAAGTATTTAGAACAAAAGCAGGCCGTAAATAATGAGGAATTAAAATACATAGAAGATTTAATAAAAAATGGGTCTTTATCTGCAGTCACACTTGATGAGATGAAGGGCAAATTATTAGAATTAAAGACGGAAATGCTTGACACAAATAATGCTATTTCACAAATGGCATTGAATAAGCTTGACATATTTGAATATCAACGTAGTCTACCTGAATCACAGCTTGACTATGAAAATGTCAAAATTAAGGAGCTAGATACGAATTCAGCTAGATATGCGAAGACATTACAGCTAATGACCATTTATATGAATCAAAAACAAAATGTTAATCGTAATGAGTTGAATTATTTACAGCAGCAGATTGCAAGTGGTAAACATTTTGGTGAAATGTTAGAAAAGCTAAAAGAGCGTTATGTTGAACTAACGACTGAAATGAAAGCTTTAGATATTGAAATTCGCGAAAAGAATTATGAAATCGTCCTAAATATTAAAACTCAGTACGATGAAAAAAATGAGGAAATTCAATATCAAATTGATAGAAGTAAACTTATCCAGTCGATGTACAAAGAAGGCTCAGCTGATGCGACTCGTGAAATAAACTTTCAAATTGAGAAAACAAATGAGTTATATAACAACACTGTAAAAGAAATTGAGGAATTACAAGATAAATTACATTTTGATTTAAACCCAGAGGATATTAAAAAAATAGGAAAAGATTTAGATGAACTTAGTTTATTAGAAATACAAATAAGGGCCAATTTAAAGGATTATGATAAACAACTTGAAGACAGTGAAAAAAAAGTAGTAGATGAACTTGCCAATAAATTATTTAATGCCTACAAAGAATATATACAAGAAAAACGGGATGCTCATATAAAAAGCATCGACGAGGAAATTAAATGGGAAAATGAACGTCACGACAAGGTCATGGACAATTATAAAGATGAGATGGATTTATTTAGAAAAAATGTCCAGGATAAATTACTGCTAATTGATCGCCAAGAGTCACAACGTGATTACAACCAGGATATTAATAAACTTGAAAAAGATCGCAATGATATTCAAGGACAATATAATCTACTTCTTCTCGATAATTCACATGAAGCAAAAGCAAAACGGAAAACGTTACAGGAGCAGCTTCAACAAATTGATGAGGAAATTTCCGAAAAACGTCATGACAGAGAAATTGAGCTACGAAAGGAATCTTTAAATGATCAGTTAGAGGCGAAAGAAACAGAAATAAGTCAAAAAGAAGAATTAGAAACAGAATACCATGAAAAAGAATTAAATCTACTAGATGAGAAAAAACAATATTGGGAGCAACATTATACAGATCAATTAAATAATGAACGCAAATTGAAAGAGATTAAAGAGAAAATTCGTAATGAAGAATTTGAATCCTTAAAACAGGAATTTGGCGATTATAAAAATTGGTTAGTGGAAAGTATGCCTGAATTACAAAAAACTCTCTCTGAATCTATGGAAAAGGTCGGAAGTTCCATAAGGCAAAACATAATTGATGAATTAGATAATGCAATAAATAAAATTCAAGAATTTAAGTCACTAACAGAGGCAAACGGAGACTTTGGTTCTTCAAATAATTATAATAATCCTGAAAACAAATCGACACTAATCGAAGGAGATATGCAAGTTCTGTTGGGTAAATTTATGACAGATGTTCTTGCTAAGAATGAGACAAATTCTATACGTCAGGCAAATATTCGTGAAAAGGCCCATAATTTAGCGAATGAGGGGAGGTTAAAAAATAATTCTCAAATACCTATAAATATTGACTTTAAAGACTACATAACAAGTACATTATCTGATGTTGATCGCCTTAAGTTAAGCCAATATTTTAAGGAGCAAGCTAAAAAAGTTGTCATTACGCCTGATCTCCAATCACTTATTGAAAGGGAAGCGGATCTCTTAAAGTTAAAAGGTAGGAGTTATGTTTTACAGAACTCCGCTTCTGCCCTACAAGGAGGAATTACAAATTATTCAAGCAATGGCATTGACGGATTAGGTGGCAAAGCAATGATTGTTCATCCAAATGAATTAATTAACTCCCCTATCGATACAAACAACTTATTGTCAATGGCGAATATATTGGAAAGAGCAGGCTTATTTTTCCGCCCATTGTTTGATCGACTTCCATCATTCACTAATACCTTTAGCACCGTTCAAGCCGCTTCTGCTTCAACCTACGGAGATATTAATATTGAATTTAACATAGACAAAATGAATGGTGATATGAATGATTTAACGAAATTCAGCAAAATGATTAACACCGACTTATTACGTAAGAGAGGGATGAGAAATTAGTGTTAGAATCAATTCATTTTATGTATGACAATATCTCATCAAAGGATATGGGCGTTTATATAGGATGGTCTTCGGGCAATTTGTTTGAAGAAAATTTTCTCCCCATACGACGAATTATTGAGAAAAAAGTCACTAATAATGAAATACCTTACTTTCAGAGAGTGGAACATGAACCACTCTCTTTTAAATTGTCTTTTTATCTAGAGAATTGGATAGACGATGGAGACTTAAGAAAAATTGCACGTTGGCTTTTCCAGCCATATTATAAGCCACTGGTCTTTGATCATCATCCGAATCGAGTCATGTATGCCCTTGTAGAAGGTGATTCTACCTTAATCCATAATGGGCTTAAACAGGGTTATGTGGAATTAACAATCAGATGCTCCTCCCCCTATACTTATTCTCATGAGCAAATTATGGATAACATTGAATTCAGAGAATCAAATAAAAGCTACCTATTAAAGGATGACATCTCTACATTTGCTCAAGGTGAATGTCAAAATGTGAAAATCACTGCAAATGGACTAACTATTGATGAGATGAATAACACTTGGGGCATTCTGTATGCCAATACTAATCATTGGAGTGATATGTAAAAATGGAGACGACAAAAAAGCTAGGATTAAAAATAGTAACTGATTCATCATTTGAAAAGGATGATATAAAAGAAACGATTGTTAAATATGGGACAAACTTCAATAAACTAGAAGACTATCTTACATCTTCAGTTCAATCTATTGAAGAATTACAGGATAATACACTTTACTCCATTGGTCATATCCTTTGGAATAAAACACCTATCACTGGCGGTCACATTGGATGGGTCGCAACACGTGAAGGTATTCAGGCAAAAAAATGGAAGTCAAATAAAAATTATATAGTAGGTGATTTAATTAAAGCAGATCCTGATAATGGCGGGCTTTACGAGTGTATAGTTGAGGGAAAAAGCACCACTACTCCCCCAACTTTTCTTTCAGGCTTACATCTTGAGTTTTATGATGCAAATGGGCAAAATTGGCGTAAAGAGTATAACTATGAAGTTGGGGATCTAGTTTTTTCTACAAATGGCAGCAAACAGTTCTATTATATTTGTGAAACTGCTGGATACTCCTCCCCCTCCGAGCCAGAATGGTCATTAGTTCAAAACAATACTGCATTTATTGACGGCTCAGTGGTCTGGAGAAAAGCAAAAACGATTAAATGGAAACGTATCGGTAATAGCTGTGAATTTAGACCATTCGGAAAAATAGAATAGAGGTGCTTATATGAAAAACTGGGGTTCTTTATTAAATATCAAAGGCTCATACACCTCCAAGATTCATTCAATATCAACGAATTCACCGAGTTATTTAACGACCATTGCCGCCAATATTTTAAATGTACATAACAAAGAAGTTCATTTTTATTTTTCAGCGTCCTATGATTACATCACATGGACAGACTGGAAAGAAATAAATTTAAATGAAACAAATCTGTTAGATGAATATGAGCTTAAAGGATTAGCCTTTAAATATAAAATTACGATGAGTGCCTCTAAGGAACATGAAAAGCCATATGTACAATCATTTTCTATCCAATTTGATCCATGTGCTGTTTTTGAAAACTTAGGTGATTTTAATATTAAACCAAAAGTATGGATTAGAAAAAAGAATGGGAATGGAGACATAGAACTAACTAATACGATGACCAATCAAAAAATGCGGTTACGTAATTTATTACATGATGAGGAAGTCTATATTCATTGTCAAAAGGAAGACATCGTATCAAATAGGCAAAATCTTGGCGTCTATCGATACGATGACCATAATGATGAATTTTTAGAGTTAGTAACTGGGAAAAACTATTTAAAAGCAAGTGGCGACTTTGACATGCAAGTTAGATATCAGCACATATTTATTCAACAATAATTTCCTTGAAAGGAGGTGATAAAGTGAATTTAGGTGATATTAACTATAATTTAAAAGCTGTACAGCCAAAAATTTTCCTCTGTCAACCAAATAAAAAAACCATTGCACTGCTAAGTGAAGCCTATGATATTAGCTACAATACAAAAATATCAGTATTAAACCAATTGACCTTTAAAATACCAACCGTCATCATGGAAGACGGTGTTCCAAAGGATAATGAAAACATTCAAAAAATAAAAAATCGCTATTTATTTAAACTAAAGTTTGGTCCTACTACGGAATACTTCCTATTAAATGAATCAAACAAATCCTATAGTGAGGATGAGTCTATCCAATACACGGCTCTATCTCTAGGCGTTCAACTTAGCGATAAAAATATTAGAGGATACGAAGTAGTCAGTAAAACACTTGCACAAATTTCAAATGAAATATTATCATCTGCTAATACAAATTGGCAAGTTGGCTATGTAGACAGTGTTTTTGAAACATACCGCAGCTATGAGGTCTCCTCGAATAACATCCTAGAAATTATTTATGAGCTGGCGAATATTTGGAATGCTATTATAGTCTGGGACACCATTAAATGTGAGATTAACTTCTATAGACCTGATAACATTGGAAACAATAAAGGTTTTTATATTAAAGATGGGAAATATTTAGAAAGCTTTAATTTATCAACGAACACAATTGATACTATAACTCGATTAAAGGCCTATGGTCAGGACGGTCTAACAATACATCGATTAAACCCCACTGGACAGTCCTATTTAGAAGATTATAGGTATTACATGTACCCTTTTAAACGTGAGAATGGAGTTGTTATTAGCCACTCTGAATATATGAGTGATGCATTATGTATCGCAATAGAGGACTATCAAACATTAGTACAATCACTCTCAGAGAAATTCACTAATTTAACTAGCACTATTACAACACAACGCTCCATTATTCAAACGGAAGAACAACGTTTTAGCAGTCTTCTAACCGAACGAATAGTTATTGAGGATGAATTAGATTTATCCAACGCTAATTTTCAATCAAACACCCTTGCCCATCAGGACATTATCAATCGCTTAGATGCAAAAAGAGCTGAGATATCTAACCAAGAAGCCTTTATGCGAGATTTAAAATATCGATTAAATGATTATGAAAGGGAATTAGAAAGCTTAAGAAAAAAATTACTTAGAGAAAATAATTTCTCAAAGGAATTATTGGCAGAGCTATCAAATTTCGAAATTGAAAAAGAATATACCAATGATTCAATTGTGGATGAGGCCGATTTACTTGAAGAAGCGAAAGAAGTTTTTCGACAGTTTTTAGAGCCCCAAATTAAATTAGACATTAATATGATTGATTTTTTAACAATTACAGAATGTCAAAATGATTGGGACAAGCTACATTTAGGTGATATCGTTAATGTTCGGTATGACAGATTACAGGTTGATGTAAAAGCTAAGATTACAGAAATCTCTTATGATGTTGAAAAAGAAACAATCTCCGTTATTATTACAAACGAAATTGATGAGCAAAATACATGGTTAGATAAAATTGAGAAGGCTGGGAATACCTCTACTCTTGTTCAAAAGGAAAAGTGGAAGTGGAGTCTCTCTGAAGAAAATAATGGCGCCATCAACGAGATTATTAATAATAAATGGGATGCATTAAAAAACGCTGTAATGGCTGGCTATAATCAACAAATTGAAATAAGTGAACGCGGTATTATTGTCAAAGACTTAACAGATCCATTAAGCTGGCTCGTTATTCAAAATGGCTTTTTAGCCATTACAAACGATAACGGAAACTCCTGGAAACATGCGATTTCAAAGGATGGTATTTTTGGAGAAAGAATCTTTGGAAAAATCATTTCTGGGGTTAATCTTGCGATTGAAGATGAATCTGGAATCTGGCTGACACGTGGCTCACGTACAACTATTTATAATCGTAATCGAGATGAGGTAATGCGGCTAGGACTTGTAACGGATGAGGATGAGCCTGAATGCTTTGGATTAACTTCTTGGAATGATATTACAAGGGTTGCTATCACAACTTGCGAAGGCTTTTCAGTTAGTCAAAAAGATGGTGACTCTTGGAAAAAAATATTATGGGCAAATACAGAGGGAAACCTATATTCTCGAAATATGGTTGCCGAAAATATTAAAATTGTCAATAACTTAGATCAGTTAATCTTAGATGCTGAAAAAAACTATTTTGATATTGGATTATTTGACAAAATCGTAGCGGATGGCAAATTAACCACATTAGAAAAATTAGAATTGATTAAAGAGTTGTATAAAATACATTCCGATTATAAGTTATTACTGCAGCAAGCACAAAAGTATACATTCAGTGATAGAGACAATCAAACAAATATTGATGCTGAATTTAATACAACAACACAAACCTTCCCTACAACATATTCTGAAATAGAAAGATACTCTACCAAAAATTTTAAAAATGCCTATCTCGCTTTAATGGAATATATGTCAAATTATATAAAAATCATTAATAACGGTTATGTGGAGCTGCAAAATTTAAATATTGATATGATTGACCCTCTTACAGAATCCACGAGTCCAATTGAGAATCGTGGTATTTTTGTGCAAAAGTTTAAAAATTACTATGATGAGGCTACTCGGCTTCGTCAAGCAATTGAAGATTCCCTATTTTATTCTGGCATTCAAATGGGCCGATATCATAATAATCTTATCATGAATGATTTTGGCTTTATTGCAGTTCGTAACGATGGGAAATATCGAGCATTTCTAAACGCAACAAATGGTCTGGCCCTACAAAAATGGGAAAATGGCGCATGGGTTAGTAAACTATTTGCTACTCTTGGAGACAAGAAATGGGAAGATGGAACACTTTATGCTGAAGGCTTGGTAACTAAAAACCTTCGTATTGTGGACGGAGATTTAGGTGATGCCATTACATTTGATTGGGATAAAGGTATTACGATTAACGGTAAAAATGGTGAAGTTATCAGACTCAATGCGAATGAAGCCATTTCGATTTACGTTAATGGGGATAAAAAATTTTATGTTGGAACTGACGGTAGACTATATGCTAAGGATATTACAACACATAATCTTAAAATTGTAGATGGCTTTCTAGGTGAGAAAATAATTTTTGATCAAAATAACGGCATTACGATTAACGGTAATAATGGAGAAGAAATACGTTTAAATGCCAATGAAGGGATCGCCATTGATGCTAAAGGTGAAAAACGCATTTGGATTGGAAAAGATGGACTTATTTATGCGAAAAAGCTACAAATTATGGGCAACGATACGGATGAAATGATTAAGGACATAGATGGAAGCTATATCTCCGATTTAACCGTCAATAAATTAAAAACACTTAACTCCAATAAACCTCAAGACTTTATTCATATTAAAGATAATTTCTTTAAAATTAAAACAAATTATGGTGGTTCAGAAAAAGATAAGCTTACAATTACCGTAAAGGAAACTGGAGATGCGGCTTATCCTCATATGACCTGGGGGGCAGGCGGTGATGGAGGCTCAGGAAACAATGTTGGCTACCAATATAAAAAAATGGATGGTTTCTATTTCGATTACGTAGGGATAGATGGCCAAAAGCGAGAATTTGCATTGAAAAACGGAGATGACTCCATAGTTATGAAAACACCGCACTCCATGAACTTCGAAGGAAAAAATATTAATCTTAAAGCCTCTACAGCCATTACGTTAGCAGTAGGTGAAAATAAAATTGTCATTAGCTCTACAGGTGTTAAGGTGAATGGTTCAAAAATTGAACTTAACTAGGGAGGGAGAAACATGTCTGGAGTAGCTGTAAAAGGTAATAAAATACAATCTATTAGTGCATCCAATCATATAAGAATTAAAAAACCAAATGAATTAACTTGTGAACCTGGTTATATGGATGGTGAGTATTATTCAGGTTATTGGTATGGAGGAAGATGTTATGGTGTGTTAACTCCCCCCTCCTCCCCTTACGCATATAATGATATTCCTGCGACAATTGATGGCGAAATCAATGAAGGAAGCGCAAATGTTTTTGTTAATGGTAAGGCAGTTGCTTTCTCAGGAGCCAAAACATTAGAAAAAGATACATATACAATTCCTAGCGGCTGGACTATTGAAAGCGGCAATCATACAAGTGCAAATGGCTCCATTTCGGCAGGAAGCCCTACAGTTTTTGTCAATGGTAAATCACTTGCTAGACAAAATGATCCAGTTTTAACCCATGCAGGTTCGAAAACTATTGTAGATGAAGGCTCCAGTAATGTGATTTCAAATTAATAAACCGTTAAGAAAGAAGGTGAAAAATTGTCACTCCCTATTAATTATTTAGATTTCAATAATCCGATTCACATTGTTTGGAGAAAAGGAACGCCAAATGATCCATTTATTGATAGACTCGATATTGCTCGTATTGTGAACCAACGTGTTTTTTTATTAGAAATTCCTGATGAGCTTTATCGAGTACGAATTACAGATATGTTTGAAATTAACTATGAAGTTTTTATTAAGAAGAATCTCGATAAAAATGAATTTTATGTAGATTATACAAATGGTTTTGTGTATTTTCATGCATCACGAGAAGCGGAGACCGTATCTGTTGTTTATAAAGGAAGAGGTCTAATCCTCTATCCATCCTCTCGTATTGTTCATTATGATAGTACAGATTCCACCGAGACCTTACATGAAATCATTGAAAAAAGTAAATCTCAAGTCCAAGAATTAATTGATCGAACAGAGAATTACCAGGAATATTTAAATCGTCTTGTCATTGCCATTAATAATTCCAATCATGCTACTGATCAAGCTTTACTTGCTACACAAAAAGCTAATGATGCTACAGAGTTAGTAAAAGATGCTTATGAAACAACAGTTTTAATTTATCAGCCCTATGTCCATACATACGATGATATTGTGAAAAAATTCCCTTATCCTGAAATTGGGTGGACAACACAAGTATTTGATACAGGGATACGCTATAGATGGAATGGAAAAGAATGGGTTCCTATTGATGCTTTAGGCGGCAATGTTCCTTTAGCAAATGAAGTAATAAATGGATTAATGTCAAAGGAGCATTACATTAAGCTTAATGAATTGACCCAATTTGTGAATGAAAAAACGATGGTATTTATTATTCCAAAGGACATTTTACAAGGCAACCAGGATCCACATATTGTATTTGATTGGGATGGAGAAATTACAGAGATAAAAGCTTCCGTATCTTTTAAAGGCTCACAACCAACGCCAATTCACATTCAAAAATCAACAGATTTTAATAATTGGATTGATATAACAGATAATCCGTTAATGATTGCTGCGGGAAGCTATTTTGATAATAAAGCTCATACAATTACCGAAATAAAGGTACAAAAGGGCGATATTTTTAGACTACATATCCCCTCCTTTTCTGTTGATGCTCAAAATTTATCAGTCAATGTAAAAATCATGTTAAACGACTCTTTAAACATGTAATGGCTTAGAGAGTTTTTTTATCTTCATTCACCAGAAGACTCCACCTCTACAGGTAGTGAGATGAATGCGGTTTTGGTTCTCCTTTTCAGTGGGTGTCCAAACACCTACTGAATGAAGATAAAGCCTCCGGCGGATGTCGCGGATTTTCAAAGGAATGAATTGTGCGGCCACAATTCAAAATCCAGACGCAATTACGCCAAGGCGAAATTGATACAAAAAAACTAATGACGAAAGAAGGAATTTTTAATGAATAACACTCCAATCGTATCTTGGTATGAAGGCACAAATGAATTTTCAAAGAAAGTAGACTATACAGTAAATTATGGAACTGTGGATGCAAGCTCACCCTCCCCCCAAAAAACATTCTTTATTTGGAATAACAGAGGGCAGCAAGAGGATTGCCCTAAAATGGAGGAAGTCACATTTACAACACGAGATCGAGATGGTGGTACAAACGTAGAAGCCGTTAAAGATAACTGGTTTAGAGTAAAGGTTGATTCGTTAGGTGAAAGTGGCTGGACAGAAGTTGGTAAAGGCGGAGGCACACAAAATCCAACAGGCCTTAAGGATTTAGGAACTACTGGCACTACAACTAATAAAAATGCTGCTACTGCTCAGGTATGGTCGAAGGAAAAAACATTTACTTTAGGTGCTTATGTTAAGCCCACTACTGCCAATGGTTTTATTTATAAAGTTATAAATGCTGGCACAACATCAGATCAAGAACCTGCTTGGGGAAAAGTTGATGGAAATACTTTTGTAGATGCTGGAATAGAATACCTAACAGTAAAAATAGAGAAAACACCGAATGCTAAAGAAATCTTAGGATTAGCAAATGACACGAAGGCAGATGGCTCAAACGCACAATTAGCAGGTGGTAACTTCGTTCAAATTACGGTCTATGCAGAAGTACCAATGACAGCGTCAGCAGGGAAAAATTCTTTAGTACAACGCGTATCATACCGCTACGTCTAATCTTGTCAGGTTTAGAGGGCAGGGGTCTATCCCCTTCCCTTTTTTTATAAAAACTTCAATACAATGAAGGGATGGATAGCATGCTATTTACTGAGGAAAAAAATATACAAGCAATCGGTCTTCCGTTTAATTGGAATGCTGATTACGCAAATGGAAAAAACTACGCTGAGTATGATCTGCTTACGCATAAAAAAAATGACTTTTATTTAGTACAGAAAAAACAGGTTATTCGTTTCGGTTTGTTTGGTCAAGGAATGAAATTTTTCTTCGAAATGGTGGATGGATCTTTTTACCTACACGGCAGAAAAATCGAAATCAGTTATGAAGATGAAAATGGAAAAGTATATACTTTAACAACAAATTTTGCAAACAAAGACCTTATTACATATAAAGAAGCCTTCACAGATTTCAGTAATGTGCAGGGCCAACAACGCTCTAACTTAAAATCCATTAATTTTGGCTATAAAACCATTTATCAGCAAGATGATGTCCAACTATTCTTTCAGCCCATCGTTGCACTGCCTTTTAGTCAGAGTGCTTTTATTGAAGTGAAAATAACCTCTAACAAAGCCATGAATGGATACTTAATCTTTAAATCAAGGGGCATTGAAGTAGAACGATTTTATGCACCATTAGAAGAAAATCGTGCAGGACAGATCAATTGGATCATTAAATAACTAGATAAGAAAGGAGTATGGTTATGAGAAGATTTTGGTTACAGCTTCCCGATAAAAATGAACTTATTGATATAAACACCAATAATAACAAACTATCACTATTTGAATCATCCACTGAGCATAGCTATACATTAGATCCTGGCATTTACTCGCTTGAAAAGTTAATTAGCATTTTTAATAATAAAGGTCTAGATGCAAAACTAGGCGAACTGAAAGCTGATAAAAACAGGAAGTTTATCGTCCTCTTTATGAAGGATACATTCACTTTTGCAAATGGCAGCTTTATCACTTTCTTAGGTGGAATTGAGTCTATTGATAAAGGCGATAGATTAGATGACAGTATTATACATATTTAATCAATAATCAAGAAAGGAGCATACTCTATGGCAATAGTAGGAGGTAATCTAGAGCGGAAAGAGATTGGATTGTCTTTTGGTGTTTCAGGCACACATCGAAATACGGAAATTGACGAAGTCACAGGACTTTTACGATTAGCTCAAGTGGATGTTGATGGAAGCGGAAATCCTATCTATGCAGAAGAAGGTACATGGATTTCTAAAGTAATTAATCTGGAAGATAAATTTCTGGATTTTGAAAAGGTTGTTACAACTCACACTACCAATGGTGCTAGCACATTCACAATATCAACAAGAACTTCAGCTAATAGCATGGATTGGTCTGAATGGACTGCAATTGCGGTTGATGGAACAATACAGTCTGATACAAAACAGTATATTCAGGTCAAAATTGACTTGTTTGCAGGATTTGTGACGGATGTTTTTAAAATCTCAAACTCAGACTTTGAAATCAACGAGTTTGTTGAAGCTTCAAATAGTCTTAGATTAAAACGTGAATATCAAGATGATATGACATTAGATTCATCATGGTCTGATACAGGAAGTGTTCATAGAAAGAAAATTACTCGTGATGAGTGGGTAAGAATTGATAGTTTGATGGTGGTGAGTAAATAATGGCAGGTTCAATAAGACCAAATCAATATATGTTAGAAGCTAATTATAATTTCATAGGTGGCTTAGGCTCTCAAGGTTCTCAAGCAAAGGGTTTATTTAATGGTTCAGCAGTAAATGAATGGAATACTGCTAATGTAATGTATTGGGCAGGAGGAAATGAATATGTGGAATTCGAAGTTTTTAATAATTTTCACATATGGAGAGCAGGTACTACTGGATGGAATAACTTATGTAATTCTTTAAAAATAAAAAAATATAATAGTCAAACCCTTGTTTATGAAGATGTGACTATAAATTACCCTCAAAAGTTAACAGCTATTACAGAAAAACAATGGGAAAAATCTATTTCAAATTTGCCTAAAGGTAAATACAGAATAGAATACGGTACTGGTGGAAGAATAGATTCAGAGTGGTTTTTGGAGAACGCAGAAGTAAATAAAACACTTATTTTACATGATGGTGAGTATAAAAAAGTAACACCTGCTATTCCATATTCACCTCAAGTATTAGGAGCTAAAGTAGGATTAGTGCCAAATATGACATCTTATACTGCACCTAGTGGATTAGCCTTTGCAAGTTCATTTAGTGTATCAGGGAGAGAACCGTGGCGAGTGTTTAATGGTAGTAATGCTGACAATACTTACACATGGGCAACAGTAAACTATAAGACAGACGGAGAGTTTATAGGATATATTTTTACCAATCCTCAAAATATTTTTTCATATGCAATATACCCTGTAAATATTGGAGATACCTACGGTTGGGATTTACAAATTTCGAATGACACAACCAATGGAACAAATGGTACATGGTCAACAATTGATACAAAGAGAGAACAATTGATGAGTCAAACACTTAATCATTATGATTTACTTGTCAACAAAGAAGCAAAAGCCTTCAGACTTGTCACACGCCCATCAATAGGTTCTAAAATTAACTCATGGATAAAACAATTACAAGTATATAAAAGAGATATTATTTCTCCTGAAATTCAAGCAGAATCTATAAAGATTACAACAGTATCATCCTCTCTACCAAACTCAACTCAGTTTATAGAACAAGGTATGGACAATCTATCTCCCCTACTTGACCGTACAGTGACAGAATTAGAACCTATGCCAATGACTAATAAAATTGAGATTTTAGGTGTTGGAGATGTAGGAAAAGTATTTAGTAAGTCTATCGACTTGAAGAAATATTTCGATATTAGAAGTGTGAAAGTAGAGGTGAAATAGTATGACTGTTTACAACAAATATGTGGTAGAGCGAGAAATGAAAAAATCAGGTGTCGCTTGGTTTACATTTGATGAAGTAAATGAAGATATATTTGACTCAAAAGGTAGAAATTTTGGTGTTAATACCAATGTTGCTAGAGTAGAAGGAGTTAGTGGAAAAGCATTAAGCTTTAATGGAAATAGTTATGTTACTTTTTCTAGTAAGATAATGCCATTAGGAAAAAAGAGTATTAGATTTAAAGTAAAGAAAGATAGTATACCTTCTGCTAGTCAGATTATTTATTGTGATTCAATAAATAGTGGCTATCATGGTTCAACTATTGCTATTAGTAGCATTGATGGCTCTATTTCTTTGCAAAGTGACAAAGGAACTTCGGGTACAGCTAGATTTACCATTGCATCAAAAATCAACATATGTGATGGAAAATGGCACGATATATTAATTACATGGGATGGAACTACTAATATAAATGGAGTTAAGCTATATGTTGATGATATGAAAGCTCCCCATGCAACGACAATAGCACTCGCAACGGAAACAACTACACAAAGATTTAATTCTATAGTAGGTAGATATTATGATGGTACAAGTTATCCTTCTGCAAATTATTTCATAGGACAGTTGGATGAATTTGAAATATACAATGAAGTTATTGACCCTATAGCAAATAAAATCTTACTTTTATCGAATGAAAAAACTTATTCATTACAACCAAAAGAAACAGTATATAAAACAAAAATGACCTCTAATACTTCTCCTTCCCCAATGGTTGCAAGCGCTAGTAGTGTGGCAAAAACTGGAAATTTAGCCTATAAAGCATTTAATGACTCGAATAGTACAACAGATGCTTACGACATTTGGGCTTCATTATTAAATCAAACAAGTGGATGGCTACAACTATACTTTGGCTCAAAGAAAATGTTCAATGCTTTTAAGATAACTTCAAGAGCCTTTATAGATAATAGTAAAGACTACATTACTGCTTCTCCAAAGAATTTTACCATGCAAGGTTCGAATGATGGAATTAATTTTGTTGATATAAGTGAAGTATTTGATGAAACAAATTGGAGTGCTAATGAAACAAGATTATTTATGATTAAAAATCCTAACTATTATAGCTATTATAGACTTAATATTACAACTGTTAATGGAGGTAAGTATGTATTCGTTGCACTACTAGAGTTCTTGAATGTAAATTCAATATCTGAAATTCCTAACCACAGCGAACAAAATTTTATTAAGTATGGTGCAAGTAGAATAGATAATTTAGAAATAATTCAATTAAGTAAATACTACATTTTACAAGATACTGTCTCAGAAAACGAAGAAGGTCTTTGGACAACTCAATTAGATAGAAAACCACTCAGCATTGGATTTAATTGATGCTGAGTTTTTGTTTTAACTACAACTATTTACAATAAACGAGGTGAAAGAATGAGCAAAAACTCTATAAATTTTAAAGCAGGTTCTTATATTGAAGGAGGAGCTATTATCTCTCCTAGTAATATGGTAACTGTTTCTTTTTTCATTAAAGGAGATATTTCTTCCGCAAATAGTTGGCATACAGTATTGGGTTTTAATGAGGGTAAATATAATCTATATTTGATAAACGATACTGTTAAAGGCTTTGGTTTTAATACATGGGGCGCAGATATTAGAGGGATTAGTGATGTATCAAAAATTTTGGACAATAAAATTCATCATATTTTGGCTATTTTTACTGGCGATACTGCAACTGATGAACTATGGATTGATGGTGAGCAACAATCAATAAGTCTAATTACAGGAGCAGTTAACACAGCAAATATGACTGTAAACAATACTAGATTCTTTATTTCAAGAGGTTATAATATTTCTACTACAATTCATAATGGTCAACATTTTAACGGTAATATTGATGATATTTCTATTTGGGAAGGGAAAATTACTGTAGATGAAGCACTTTCAAAAAAAGGGATAATTGGCAATAAAATTGCTTATTACAATATGGACAATATGAATAATAACAATAGTGTTGTAGAGTTGGTATCTAAATTGTCTTATAGTATTGTTGGAAGTTCATGGTCTTGGGATAAAGAGCTTGCCATATTTAATAGTTTTACTATAAAAAATTCAACAACAAATAGCTACTACTCCCTATCAGATAACACTCTAATCCATCTACCAAACAGCTCAATAGAAAACATGATTTTACATGGCATTGAACAAGGTAAAGAGATTCAATTAAATGTACATTTTGATAAGATTAATTATGTCAATGAAAACCCTGTCAATAATGTGAGTGGTAAAGTGTTTACACACGATATTGGTAGAATTGATAACTTAAATATAAGAGAGGTGAAATAGATGGCAACTATTGGACAAACACTACCTTCTCCTGAAAACGGATGGAAAAGGTATGATGATAGTAATGGCTTCATAGTTTACAATGGAAATTGGTTTATAAATGGTGCTGTTGGTATATGGAATGGTTCTCAACATTATTCGAACGAACTAGGAGTCAGTCTTGAATTTTGCTTCAAGGGAACAGAACTTAGAATATTAGGTCAAACATTCCCAAATGGAGATAATAACATTAAGATAACGATAGATGGACAGACTGAAACATTCTCTCAACAAGGGTCTTCTTCGGGAGTAGATACTTATCAAATACTAAACTACGAGAAAACTGGTTTAATCAATGGAGTTCATAAAGTAATTATAGAAAAATCATCTGATACATCAAAGTATATAAGATTTGATGCTATAGATATTGATAGCAATGGATATTTAGTCAGACCTGATTATTTTGAAACAGATTATCCAGAACCACTGAAAAGTCATGGTGTAGCATGGTTTGGCTTCGATGAAACAAGTGGAAATACTTATGATAAGTTAGGTAATGGGTATGTTGGTACTGTCACAGGTGCAACAAGAACTCAAGGATGGAATAATGAAGGTTCTGCTCTTGGAGCTACAGGTGTAAATCAAATTGTTAAATTCAATGCCCCTGTAATTCCATCTAATGATTTTAGTATAAGATTTAAAATAAAATGCCTTCCTAATACTGCCACAGGTGGACAGTATTTTTTTAATACCTTTACAAGCAGTTCAGATTTGAGAGGTCTTTTTGTCAATATATATGGTGATGGCTATATAGGAGCAGGGATTTCTACTAATACAAGTGCAACAGCGTGGTCTGACTATTTTAATACAGTAGATGATGGCTTATTGATAGCTGACAATCAATGGCACGATATTTTAATATCAAGAGGTCAAGGTATTTTCACAATATATGTAATAGATAGAAACAAAGAGTATAAAACTATATCTACAGGAAGTAGCTCTTATCATGGTAGTCTAAATCTATTGAACAGAAATGACTTAGTAGCACAAGCAGGAAGATTTTTAAATGGTCAAATTGATGATTTACAAATCTACAATAAAGCCCTATCCCCTTCTGATTTCACTCAAAAACGGTTAGCAGTCAAAACAACAGACAATAAAAACCTTGTTTTATCTACTAACACAGCTCGTGTAAAAGAGATTCCTAATACAGTAGAATACATGATGTTAGCTCAAGGTGGAGTGATAAAAGAGATTGATTCAGCAGTTGATAGCACACCAATTGATTTCACTAAAACTACAACTGAATATGAAATTGTGACTAATAACAGAACACCATTAGGGAAAGGTAGATTGTTTACTATTCCTATTGGTAGTCATTTTAAAACAGCAATGATTGAGGACAACTATTAAATTAGCTGTCCTTTTAATATGGAAAAATATTGGAGGTCAATACAATGGCTAATAGTAAAGATAATTTAATTAAATATGGTAAAGCCTTTATCGGATTTGATGAAACCAGTGGTAATGCTATGGATTCTATAGGTGGATATACAGGAACATTAATTAATACCCCTACTCGTGTAACAGGTTGGAATGGTGAAGGTTATGCTATGTCATTTAATGGTAGTAATCAGTATATTGATTTTAATGAAAGAGTTATTCCCATCGGTGCAAAAAGTATAGTTTTTAAAATAAAAACAAATATTAGCAATAACTCTACAACTACATCTATCATGTGTTCGGGATACAATAGTAACAATCATGCAATTCGTATAGATTACAATATATCAAATGGTATAACAGTATACCTCTTGAGGGGTACTTCAGCAGGGGACGAAAGACTTATTATCACTAATAATCTAGTTGATTTATCAGATGGTAGTTGGCACAAGATAGTCTTTACTTGGGATGGCACTATCAATACAGATGGAGCAAGAATCATAATAGATGATAGTTTTATTACTTACGGAACCGCTAAATCAATTGAAGTAAATCCATATCATAGTAACCTAAGAATCGGTAGAGATAATTCTACGCTAAATAGGTACTTTAATGGACAATTAGACCAAATAGAAATTTATGACAGAATAATCTCCCCTATCCCTGATAAACACCTAATCCAACACAACTCACAATACAAATACCATGACGGCACTTCTTGGCAAACAACAACAAACACAGAAAAAGACTTCATCAAATACGGTATGAACAACCTAGACCATATCACAGAAACCCAATGGCAAGAGCTATCAGGAAACAAATCAATTGCTATGTGGTCTGATTTTGAGGACAAACAATTCGCTTCTGTCGTGTTGAACAAGGAGGACTTCACTGCACAAGATTTACTAGGTGATACACCTCAGGTTATATACTACACTGATTCAGACGCTTCACAAATCATCGTGGAAACAGGTGTGGAGCCATTTAGTGTCTATGACTATATCGGCGAGCTACCTACTGTAGTGGCTTATACAGAAACAACGGATGATATTATCGTATCAACGACTACTGAGCCATTTGATATTTATGATGAATTTGGTGATAGTGTGGAGGTTCTTTATTATACAGATGATGAAGCTGTGACGAGTGCTGATTTAATCCTTGAAGCAAATTGGTCACCTCTAGATGAGTTAGAGGGTGATTTTGACATAGTTACATGGACAGATGAAGCTCCTGATACTGCTAAAAGAGTGCTTGAAATGAAAGCAGTACCTAAACCTCAATTTATTAAATTAGTGAATCCTAAGCGGCTCTATGGTTATTTAGATGATGTTTTCGCAGCAGATATTTCCCAATCCTACCGAGATCAAGCTCGTTATTTTATTACAGATGAAACTATCTCTAGCTGGTATGTGTGGGATGCTTCAACCCAATCATTTATTATAGCAGACATTTCAAGTGAGGAAGCCATCCTAAAGAATGGTATGAAATTCACAGACATGAATAAAATCACCGATAAACAATGGAGAACTTGGGCTAAGCCATATTTAAATATTGGCGTGTTCCTAAAGGATAATCCACGCGATACTATTATCTCAATTGTTGATAATGTTTCATATGAAGACTATCTTCCTAGACATACTAATACTTTGGAAAAGGCAAGCTTCTATCTTTTAAATACAACAGCTAAGATTGATATTTCTTTAGTTGGCAATACGCTTAAAGGTATTCTAAGTGACGAAGATCTTACACACGTTCAATATCGTATGCTATTAAATGATGCTTATTATTATCCAGCAGACGGCAGCTTTACAAAATTAGCAGCATCTCCACAAAATATTAGCCTCTCAATCGCTAGTAAACATATAAAAATTGATGATTGGAATACCTTGAAAATAGAGTTTCAGGATTCCTTTGGCACAACAGATTATTGGCAAACTACGTTTATTGGAACTTACTCAGGACTCGTGTTCAAAGATGTTTATGGTAAGTATTATTCAAATGAAATTGGTGAGGTTTTAAAGTATCTTGACTTTGGAATTATTGTCGCTGGGCAGACCACTGTTGAGCATGAAGTAATTCTAAAAAATCAATATGGCTACGATGTTAAAAATATTCACTTGTTTGCCAACACATCTAACTTCCCTACTGGAATGAAGATAGAGTTTAGTGAAAGCTTAGCCCCATTTACCCCCTACCCTGAGTTAAAACTAAATCGAACACTCCAGAACAACGAAGAAATGTCATTCTTCATTCGATTACAAACTGAATTAGGTGTAACGCCTGACGCTAACGGTTCATTTGACATTATCGTGAGAGCAGACAAAGCCTAATCACAATACAATGTGATAAGGAAGTGAAAACTATGGAAAGCAATATATCTTCCAATCAAAAAAAACAGGAAATTGCCATTTCACCAATTACGGATACTTCTTTTATTAATGCTGAGACTGAAATAAAGCCACATAATCGCTTTCAAGCAAAGTATAAATTGTTTGCAGTCGACTATTCAGATCTATTAGCTAACCTGATCGTTAAACAATTCGAAGACGCTGATTTAAGCACAGAAATCATTCCTCGAGCAATTGGTGCAAATGAAAAAGAAACTTTAATTTCTATCGTTTATCGTGGAAATTCACATGTTTTAGCAGAAATACAGCCTTATATCCACAATTTTGTTAAAGCGGAAATTGACATACGCCCTCATAATCGGATGGTAGCTATTTATGAAGTGCAACAGCCTCCTATTGTCACTGATTTATTTCATCCTACACAAGATGCCTTTACTCGAGAGAAAGCAGATTTTCAATCCATTAATTACGGTGAATATACCTCTATGGTTGTCGGACGAAGCGATGATGATATTTGGCGATCATTCGTGCAATTTGATTTACATTCTATCCATCCATCCTATATTTTAACGGATGCTAAACTTCGTTTATATTTTAGTGGATCTATCCCGAATGACATTCAGTTAGAGCTTTATAATGCCAATAAGCCGTGGGCAGAAACTGATATTACTCACTTAAATAGACCTACACCTATTAAGCTAATAACAGATCAATATACAGTAAATGCAACAGCAGGCTACGTTGAATTTAATGTATATCCTATTGTAAAGGATTGGACATCATTAAAGTTAGCTAATAATGGCTTTATAGTTCGTCTATCAAATGAAACCTCCAATGGACAAGTGATCTTTAAAACTAGAGAATCCTCACAGCCTCCAGAATTACTTATTAATTATTACGATTCTAGAATTTTCAGTATTGGGAAAAGCCAACATCTTACAGAAATTTTTATCTTCAAGAGACAAAATTCAGATAAAAACACCGAAATTACCGTTGATTCAGTATTTGATTTTTGGAAACAAGATACTGAAATATATGTACATAGAAAAGAAGTTCCATTAGCTGCGGATATACTCACCGACATTACAGTGAATAAAGCGTATGTAAATGTAGAAATAATTGTAGCAATCCCTTTAGAGAGTAATACACCAGCTGAAATAAGTGTTAGGAATCCTCTTGTAGATAAAACAAATGCAGAGATTACCATAAATAAACCAGACGTACCTGCTGAAATAACTGTGAGAAAAAGTGAAAGTAATACCCTCCTAACAGACATTTGTGTATCTAAACCGGATATTCCTGTTGAAATTATTATTCCGTATTATGATGACAGTATTCTATTAGCCGTTATCGAAGCAAATGATATTTATCTCAATGAGATTAATACAGTTATTATTGTGTCAAAAGATATTATTAAAGCAGAAATTACATCACGGATAGCTGATCAAGAAAATTTATACACTGTCATAACAGTAAGTAAAAGTAAAATACAGAGTGAAATTTTTGTTAAATATTCAAACGATATTGATGTTGAAATTGAAGCATATGTAAAGAATGATATTGCATCGGAAATAATGGCCAGTATTCCTCTAATACCTGCTGAGATAACCGTCCAAAGATATGATAACGATGATAAACTGATTGAAATATTTAGTGCCTACACTTCCATTATAGCGACTGAAATAATGGTTCATCAAGCTGATGATTTAGAAACGGCTATAGATATTAAGGCAACCAGCAATATGGACGCTAAACTTATTATCTCTAAGCCTGCTATTTGGAGTGAAATTACCATTCCTACATGGGATGAATCAAGGATTTTAACAACCATTGAGCCGCGTATTTTTATGGTGAACAATATCCAAGCTATTATTGTGGTTAATGGTGGCGTTTCAGGATACGCATTTATTATGTAAAAGAAGGAGAATTTTTATGATTATTAAAAATTACGAGATTGGTGAACTATATTCATTTTTATTTAATTTAATTTTAAAAGGCAAAGAATCACGTATGCGAACTAGATTTTTAAAACTTTTAGAGGACCAATTAAATCTAATTAACCTTGAAAGACAACAACTAATATCAGACTATGCTGAGAAAGATGATCATGGAGAAGTTTTGTATAATTTAGAGCAAGTGGATGGCAAGGAAATGGAGGTTCCTATATTTACTGATGATTCTGAGAAGGAAATTCAAAAGCAAATTTTAGCTCTTTTAAACGAAGACTTTATTATCGAGGAAACAGCTGACAAAGCTGACATACTTCAAACATTACAGGAAATTATATTAAATTGCGATTTAGAATTTACAGGTAAAAAAGCAACTATGTATGATAGATTTTGCGAAATATTTGAGGACATTCCATTACTAAAGCAGCCAGAGATTACACAATAATTTTTAAAAAAGGTAGGTGTAGAAAATATGCGCCTATCCTTTATTTATTTTTAAAAGTTGGTGATTACATTGCAAGAAAAACTAGGTGAACGATTAGCCAGTGCTGAGGTTGAAATTAAGAATCAAGAGAACCGAATTTCAAAATTAGAAGGTAATCATGAATTATTATATCGCTTAACATTAGTATCCGAACAGCAGCAGGAGATGAATAAGCATCAGCAAATTCAATTACATCGAATGGATAAAACCTTTAATAATATTAATATCAATCTTACGAAATTAAATATGACCCAGGTTGAATTACAGGAGGATGTTAAAGGGATTGGTCAACGTGTGGATAGTATTGAGGAAGATCTAAAGCAGGAATCTGAGAAGGATTATATCTCCATTGGTGACATCATTAAACAATATCTGCATTGGTGGATACTTCTTCCTACAATTATTATTGGTGCTTTTATTTTAAAATTATTTGGCTTATAAGAAAGGAATGATGCCTGATGAAAATTAATTGGAAGGTTCGCATTCGCAATCCTCAATTTTGGATTACGGTAGGATTATCCGTAATCACTCCCCTCTTTGCCTATTATGGCATTACCGGAGCGGATTTAACTACTTGGCAAAGTGTGTGGACATTAATTATGGATGCAGTTTCCAATCCATATGTTTTAGCATTAATAGTCGTTAGTACATATAATGCCATTCTTGATCCTACAACAGCTAACCTAAGTGATTCCTCAAGAGCATTAACCTATAATAAACCGAAACGAGATGAGTGATAATGGTCGATTTTATGAGTCCTGTGAAGAATGCTCGCTTAACTAGTAAATTTGGTTGGCGAAATATCGGCTTTGGGAAGGAATGGCACCAAGGCATCGATTTAGCTTCAACAGGAAAGGTTCCAATTTTTGCTAGTGCTGCTGGCATTATTACGCGAGCACAGGCATTAAGCAGCTATGGAAATGTTGTGATGATTAAGCATACAATCCATGGCAAAACATATGAAACAAATTATGCTCATTTAGATTCTTCCTGCGTTCAAGTAGGACAAAAGGTGAAGCAGGGGCAGCAAATCGGAATTATGGGAAATACAGGACGCGCATTTGGTGTTCATTTACACTTCGAAATACATAATGGTCTTTGGCAAACGGGACAACCAAATGCCGTTGATCCTATGAAATACATAACATTAACGAATGAAGCTAAAGGAGAGCTAACCATGTCACAATACAATGAATTGCTAAATAAAATAAAAGAGCTGGAAAACGCTTTGCAAACAAAACAAGCTATTATTCCAACGCGTAAAGCCACTGAAACGCATAAGGCCGCATGGGATTGGCTACAATGCCAAGGTATTACTGATGGCTCGAACCCTCAAAATTTTGTAACACGTGAGCAATTTGCAACAATGCTCAAACGATATCATGAGTCCAACTAATAATTTCTCTCCGCCAGTAAAACCATGATACAATGAAAGGAATACTGGCAACTAAGGAGATTTTGCATGAGGCTTTCAACCATTTTAAATTTTTGTATTCTTGTATTTTTCACCCTACTCTTCGTCAATGATTTTTTCCCAGATACCACATTAGCTGCAGTACTAAGCAAAAAAATAATTCTGCTTATTTTAGTGATTTTGGTCATTGTACAAATCACGTTGGATAAGGGGCAATATAAAAGGCTATCTAAGAAAGCGTATGTTAGCGTAACATTGTATACCGTAGGACTTTGGATTATCTTAACATTGCTTGGCGGCAAATCTGAGTTTGGCCTATCCTTCAACAGCCCTATATTTTATATCATCGTACTATTACTAGGACTGGATTTACTTCGTATCTATCGCCAATCTAAGTTGGAACAAAAGTAATAGCCGCAGAATTTAAAGCGTTAACCGTCATTTTGATAATTCTATCCACCACTTGAGCTGTTCTATCCATCGTTCCAATCTTTCTATCCGTCACTTTGGCGATTCTATCCATCATTAAGCATGTCACCGACTTACTTTATTCGGTGGACATGCTTTTTCTAAATCAGTACAAAACTTTGAATTGACACATATACTGAAAATAAAAATACCCCAATTAATAACCAACCATAAACTTTTCTCTTTTGCAGAAATTCCCTAATTCCTAATATTAACATGAGTAAACCTAAGAAGAATATCATTAAGAAATTCAGCTGATAATCGTGAGTAATAAGTCCATATGCAGCGAGTGATATTACAATGATTGTAAAAATAATGTGCAAAATTTTCAGCATACTTTCACTCCTCCTTCTGTTAACTAGTATTTAGTCATAATACCGAGAGGGAAACCTTTACATACCGTTTATTTAATTAATAAAATGATAAAAAACAGCCTTCATTGTTTTTGAAAAAACCATTTATAATGCAAATTCAATCGTAGTAGCAGTTCTTTCAGCTGCTGATTCTCCAATCGTTTTCCCCACAAGATAAAGCGCCATATTTATTCCTGAAGAAACACCTCCAGAAGTGATGATGTTACTGTCCTGTATAACCTTATCTTCAGAAATCACCTGAATATCTGGATAATTTTCTTGTAGTATTTTTAATGCTAAATGATGAGTCGTTCCTCTTTTACCATTTAACAATCCTGTTTCTCCTAAAATAATTGCCCCTGTACAAACTGAGCATATGTATTCAATATTTTTATGTTTAATTATCCAATCTTGAATTTTTTTATTCTTACTAATAGATTGAACAGCCCTTAAAGGACCACCAGGGATTATTAAGATATCTAAATCAGGATGATTATTAATCGTATAGTCAGGAATCACTTTTATCCCTGAATGAGTTTTAACTGACTCCCCATTCTCCGTTATTAAAAATACTTCAAATGGTCTTGTTGGTAACAAGTCTTTTTTATAAAGAGTTAAAGCCTGCTCCGCCTTACTATTCGAGGTTAATGACAAAACCTCTGCAGGACCTGAAAAATCTAATATATCAACATAGTCATATATCAAAATGCCAACTTTTCTCTTTCTCATTTTTATCCCCCCTCAATTTCCATTATCTCACTACTCAAGGATACTCGAACTAGCTGTCAATTGTATAACGTTATCCACCCTATCCTTCCAACTTCACCTCAAAACAGAAACAGATTAGAACCTTTATAACGCCTCTTAAAGGTATTTATTTTGAATAAATACCTTTACCATTGTGGATGGCAAGCCTAAAGTGTAGTAACAAACCACCAATTGTTGTAAAGTTACAAGGTGCTGATTTTGCTTGTTTTGGAAATGTTTCTTCATACCATTTTCGAGTGATTTTATTATTATTTTGTAATTCATAGAAAGCAGCTTCTAATTCCACATAGCTTACTTTTTTATAGTTACCTATCTGCCCAATAGAATAGCAAATTCCTTTCTCATCAACTCTAATAACTCTACTGGACCCTTTCACTTTATGAAATACTAAGTCTTCATGAATTGCATTTTTAAAAGATGGAAAATCTATCTTTTACACCTACTTTCAAATTGTATATTTTATAGATTTATGCATTGTCAGAGTTATTTTTTAGCAATGTATTTTGTAATGTTTCTGAATCAAATTCTCCTGATAAATAATATAACTTTAACCAATATGCATTATTTTCAAGATAAGTATCCAATGCTCTGCTAATATTTATTTCCATAAGTTCTTTAACAATTATCATAGGAGGCATAGCTGGAAGATATTCAAGCTCCTCTTTTTCCATCAATGTCTCAAGATTTTTTGGGGTACATACAACTAGTGTGTAGGAAAAACCATCATCTAGCTTTACAAAAATATCAATGTTATCATCTTTAATATCAGTTATTTGTGATAATGCAGTTGGATATTCAATGTTAGTGATTTTCACATTCGACTCTCCTATTATTTTAGGATTTTTTTAAATATCATTCTCGTAAAACATCTATACAATTATTCTCTTAGTATTCGTCTAAAATTACCACTCAGTCATTCATCTTAGCCACATTTCCGCTAACTTAATGGATTTTGATTTCCGTTTATATTTTACTAAATTAACCATACTTTTTTTATGCGGCGTAGCTTGCGCGGTACAGGAATGTTTGAGTTATGAGCTAATCTCTAATTTTTTGTTGTTCTGTAAATTCTTTTTGATTGCTATATATTAACGCTACATGATAAAATATTTCTGCACTTCAAAGGGCATAATCAATTCTGGGCTGTAGCGTCTTCCAACGCTGCAGCTTTTTCTTTTATCTTTATATCACATTGAAAATAGCTAACCACACTCAAACCGCATTATACAGGCCTTGTTAAGGTTATTATGATTCAAGAGCATTTAATGTGAAATGAATGCATGCAATATCAAAAAAACCTATAAACTATACAATACTTTGTGATTTTAAACTAAGCAAAATAAAACATAAAAATGAATTAAATTGGGGCTAGACTAGGGTTTACTGGCGAGCATGTGTATAGGAATGCATGAGATTGGGCTAATTACTTCAATTTTTTTGTTAATCAACTATATACATAAATAAAGAGTCAGGAACAATTAAAAAAAATGTTAGATCGATTGTATTTCAGTTAACATTTTTTTGATTCAAGAAGAATTTCTTAATTCAGTACAACGAAACAGCTATTATCCATTTTCGCTATTTTACAAATTAATTGAGTTCTGACCGAGCCCCATTCTAGGTACATAAGTTAACCCTCAAAAATAATTGTTAAAGGTAACTTTATTTTCAAAATAACTACAGTTAGCACAAAGGTAATCTTTATTTATAAATATAGAACTGTACATATTTGACCAAGGAATATGTTCAGAACATCTTTCACATTTATCTACATACTTATCACGTAAAATACCATTCTCCAAAAAGACATACCATTGTTGATCCGATAAACTTTCAGGTCCATTTTTTATGACAAGCAACGATATTTCTAACGCTTCACCATCGTCAAATCTATTCTCACTAATTAATTCTTTTAAATATGAAATAAATTTAGATGGTTCTCTTAATATTCTTTGTTTAAGCTGTTCTCTTTGCATAAAACCTCTCCTTTTTCCACCTACTTCAATTCGATAAAAGGAGAGAATTTCCTTTTATTTCTGACAATAAAAATAATGCTAGTTTATATTTCATCGTCTTCGCTGTAGTTACCCACACTTTTGTTTTAAGGACAGTGCTTTAACCCCGTAATACACAATTTTTGAAATATACTTTGATTGATCAGCCCCTTCCACTGCATCTAATAGTAATCACAAAAAGCACCCATTCATAAAATTAAATAGGTACTTTTTGTATGAATAACGTCTTCAAACATTACGTATACTGTTAAAGCCTTGACGGTTTCGCCTGTTGAGGTTACTATAATGTTAGTAAGATTCTTGTCGTGAGAATCGCATGTAGTGCAAACGCTCAAGTGGCTCTTGGGCGTTTTTTATTTTACCCAAAGGAAAACGACACCCAGTAAAAAATACTGAATGGCGCTTCCTTTTTTACAGCATCATACGAAAGAAACGGTAAACAGTATCTAACACACGAAATAGATCTGTTGTGTATCGAAAGATGGCTAGTCTTTCTTCACGCTGTTTCTCTCTTTTTGCCTTACTCTTTTCTTGTCGTGATAACTTAGGCATGTAGTGCACCTCCTTCCGAAAAAGGAGTCAGCTAGATGCTGCTTATTTATTGTAGCATGTTAATATTACCCGTCAAAGTTTCCTTGAGGGCGTTCTTAAATTTCATACGGCCACACAATCACAGAAAAAAGCATCTACTCTCATGGAGTGATGCTTTTTTTGTGTATGAAGGTAAAAGTGGGGCTAGCTACCCCACTCAAACCGCTTGATCTAGACATTAACAAAGCCTTTATGATTCTAGTACATTTAAAATAGCATCAAGTTCATTGACTGCAAGATCAAGGCGTTCCTTTGCCTCGATGTTTTGCTGCTTTAATTGACTAAACTCTAGCAGATTTTTTTCATGCTTGAGCTTGATAGAGGACAGACGTTCAATTCGTGCCTCCAACTTTTCAATTGCTTGCTCACAAACGGCTGACCAAAGCTTTTCTGATTGCTGCATTTCAGTCGTGGATGGGTTGTGCTGACGCATAATTCGTGCATAGATCGCTTCTATTTGCTCAATTAATTCTGAGTAAAAATGACGCTCGACACGAGTTGTTTGGAATGTTGGGTGCTCTACCTCTTTTGCATATGGGGTAATTTGACGTAGTAGCTTCCCTGCATTTTCGCCGAAACCATGTGATAGATTAAGGACATTCATCAATTGCAATAGTAAACGGATTTCTTCAAGATTGATCAGCTGTGAATCAATGCTTTCCTTAAGCTTTAACGATTCCATATAGCGTCGATCAAAGTGCTCAATTTCGCCATTGCGTTGCTCTACTAAATGGACACTTGCATTGTCTTTTAAGCTTTTAATATAGCGAATGGCATGGCTCTTTAGCTCTTCCATCGACAGCAAGTTGTCATTGTCTTGTTGTGGTTTTTCTCGTTGAACATACGCAAATGCATCCATTTTTTTGGGCCATTTTGCTGCTGGGGTTTCTTCTGAGACATTATAGCGTATATAAATTCCGTGCATTCCATATCCTCCAAGTCCATTTAACAAGTATCTCTAAAGACAATAAATCGAATACGGTATTTTTTCAAGTAAAAAACTTTTAATATTTGAAAATCCTTCTTTTGAACAATGTTAAAAATCCCGAATAGTTGATACTATTCAGGATTTTATATAATAAGAACCTGCTTGGCTTATCCTTTGACAAGCTTAGTTCTCATACGGTTTGACGCATATTCCACCATTAAAATAAGTAAAATTAATCCTACTAAAATAGCTCCTACCTCAGACCATTTATATGCATTCATTGCAAAAATAAGGGGTGCGCCTATTCCTCCAGCTCCTACTAAGCCAAGTACGGTTGCATCACGTAAATTCATATCAAAGCGATAGATGACAATCGATAAAAATAAAGCCGTCAATTGTGGCCATATACCATAACGAATCTTCTCCATCAGCGTACAGCCTAGAGCTTCCATCGATTCTAATATACTCTTATCCAAATCCTCTATCACATCAACATATAGCTTGGACAGCATGCCTATGGATGTTAACGACATCGTAAGCACACCAGCAAATGGCCCTTGACCTGTAACTCGAATAAACATAAGACCATAAACAATCGCAGGAATGGTACGTATAACGATTAATAGTAAACGCACCACAAATGCAATTGGCTTGGGGACTATATTCGAGGCTGATAAGAAGGCCAATGGAATAGCTAGAAATGCTCCTACAATCGTACCAAGAAAGGCAATGGCCATTGTTTCAATTAATAAATAAGGAACCCCACCTGTAGTTGCATTAAATAATAATGTCCAATCTAGCTGCAGTAGCCCTAGTAATATATTTTTTGCAATTGTTGCCCCATTGTTAGATATCGAGTCAGCATGTATCGTTGATATCGACCATATAAATAGCAAACCTACAATCAAAAGGGTTAGAAAGTATGACATACGTCGATTCGGTTGTACTTGTAATTGCTTTTCGATGGCATTCATAGCTTCACCCCTACATTAATCTCTTACGGAAATATTCACTAGTTGATTCAATGATAAAAACAGTACAAACAAGCATTAGTAAAATCATGCCTACATTTGCATAGCTTCTCCACCCCAAGCTTTCATTAAGAAGCAAACCAATTCCACCAGCACCGACATACCCTAGAATGGATGCATAGCGGACATTTCCTTCAAAGCAAAATAATGATGTCGATATGTAGTTCGGGAGAATCTGCGGCAAAATGGCATAGCGAAATGCCTGAATGGTTGGCAATCCCATTGCCTGCGTAGCCTCAAATGCCCCCATATCAACATTTTCAATTTGTTCATATAAAAGCTTTCCGACATATGCAATTGTGAATAAAAAGATGGCAATAGTACCAGCCATCGTTCCAAGCCCAAATATGAATGTTGCAATCAGCGCAATGATTAGTGTTGGTAATGTGCGAAGTAAGCTCAACACAAATTTGCTTAACATCGCAATCCATTTATTTTTAGTAATATTCGCTGCAGCAAGCATAGCAATAGGTAAGGCACAAATAGCACCTGCTACAGAGCCAAGCAATGACATTTTAATAGTATCGAATAACGGCTGCCATAGCCTCGCTACATATCCCCAATTAGGTGGTACCATCTGCTGTACAATCACGAAAAACTGATCAATTCGATCCCTCAAGACTTCTAGACTAAAGCCTGTAATACGCATAGAAAGCAATGTTAAAGCAAAGAGGATAAGCCATATTAGTGGCATGATGGAGCGCTTTTCCAGCACTTCCTTACCATTAGGCAATACTATTTTTTGCGGCAATAGTAGCTTCCATTGCATGATGATTTACACCTCTCCCCACTTTCGTATCATTATAAATAAAAGCAAGCGTCTCCTCATTGATTTCATCCGCTCTCCCATCAAAAACGATTTCTCCGTTCCTTACACCAATAACACGAGTAGCATAAGCCAATGCCAAATCAACGTGATGTATATTAATTAAAATTGTCATGTTTAATTCTTGATTAATACGTTTAAAATCTTCCATCACTTGCTTAGCTGTCACAGGGTCCAATGATGCGACAGGCTCATCCGCTAAAATAATTTGGGGATTTTGAGCAAGTGTACGTGCCAAGGCTACGCGCTGCTGCTGACCGCCGGATAACTGATCTACTCGTACATAGGCCTTCTCTAAAATCCCTACTTGATCCAGAGCCATTAATGCCTGGAGCTTCTCTTTTCTTGTAAAAACACCAAAGATTTTTCGCCAAAGTGGCATATTAGGAACAAAGGAAACAAGGACATTTTTCAAAACGGATACACGTGTTACCAAATTAAAGGATTGAAATATCATACCAATATTTCGGCGCAGATTTCGTACCTCCCTGCCCTTTAACTGACCCACATTAATAGTATTTACCCGCAAAGTTCCCCCAGAGATATCGTGCATTTTATTAATACAGCGCAATAGTGTTGATTTCCCTGCGCCTGACAAACCGATAATCGCTACGAACTCCCCCTGCTCAATCTTAAGGTTAATGTGATTCAATGCAAGAAAGCCATTGGGGTATCTTTTTTCTACCTCTTTAAACTCAATCATAGTAACGCTCCTTTTATGATAGAGGAATTGCATCATAGGCTAAAAATTAAGAATCTGCGAGGCTTTCTGCGGATAAGCCGCAAGCCTCGCAGATTCAGTAAATATTTCTATGATGGTCAGTCCTTTTTCATGCTATTTACTTCGAACCAAGATTTTGAACTAGCTCCTGTGCCTTACGCTCATTGTCATAGTCGCTATCTGTGGCTGCCTGATAGCCTTCATGGCTGTAGATCGCGATTACTTCCTTCCCTTTTTCAGAATTACCAATATTAATAAATGCTTGCTGAATAGCCTTCTTTAATTCGTCATTCATGACTTTTGAATTTTTACTGACACTAATTGTGTCATTATAGATTGCAGGCATAACACCAAGTAAGTCTGTTTCCTCCCAAATAGAAGCGGAGCGACTAAAATCTCCTTGCCAGCTTTCCTCATAATCGCGACGTGCATCTGCGTACGTTACTAGGACATCTGTTTGTCCAGCAGCTAACCGTGCAAAAGCATTACCATAGGAATCAGCCTGTACAACCTGTGCTAAATCAGGAATTGTTTTATTAAATTTCTCATGCAGCCATAATGTTGGATAAATATAGCCTGCAGGTGATGAGCTTGACATAACATTCCAAGTAACATTATTTAAGTCCTCAAACGTTAATTCCTCACCATTATTTACTTTCGCTGCTAAAGCCTTTCCTTTTTCCGATGGGCCAGCAACTAAAATAGCTCGATAAGATATTGTTTGTGCTGTCGTTGGTGCAGTAGGCTCATTTTTATTCCAATCAATAGGATTATCTGAATCATTGCTTAAGCCTGCACGTGTCGCTGTTAGAATTACTTCGGCGCCATCATCATAAAGTACATAAGTCCCTCCTGGAATTAAACCAATATCCATAGTCCCAGCAGACAATGCTTCGCCAACCGCTTCAAAATTTGTTCCAACAGTAATATCAATTTCACCTACATCAAAGCCTAATCCTGCTAACTCGTCCTTTAGTAAACCCTTTAAAGGTTCTGTTGCTGTAATAATTTCATCAGGATCTCGGGAAGGCACAAAGCCGATGGTTAATTTTTTTACGGATTCATTTCCACTTACATCCGAGGAAACATCTACTGTTTCTTCATCATCAGATGTTTTAGAGGCCTCATTTCCACATGCCATCAGCAATATTGACAGCATGAATGTTACACTAAAGAATAGTAATTTCTTCAAATTATTGTCCTCCTCATGTTTGAAATGCTTCCTCAGTATAAACAGTAAATATTTTCCTAGTGTGAATAGGAGGTAAATATATGTTTCTATTTCGTAAAACCATATTTTGATATCGTAAAGACATGAAATTAATAAAAAAAACCTTATATACTGTATGTATACTAACTAACGGAGGACTCTCTATGACTGTCAAAACCATACAAATATTGGCTACTAGTGATATTCACGGTTATATTATGCCTACTACCTTTCGTGATGAACGGAATGAGACACTTGGATTAGCTAAACTAGCATCCATTATTCAAGAAAAACGACATAAAGGTCCGACACTTTTACTTGATAACGGTGATTTTATTCAGGGAAGTCCTATGACCTTTTATCATCAAAAATTTCAAGCTCACATACCTAACCCATTTATTCAGGTCGCCAATGCTCTTCAATACGATGCCATGATATTTGGCAATCATGAATTTAATTACGGACTGCCTACCTTACAATCTGTCATCAAGCAATCACATTTTCCATGGTTAGGTGCAAATATTTTAACGGATGGCGGCAGCCCTTTGACAAAGCCTTATATCATTAAAGAAGTAGACGGTATTCATATAGGCGTTTTAGGCGTGACAACTCATTTTGTGCCACATTGGGAGGAGCCACAGCATATTTTTGGACTTCACTTCGAAGACGCCTTTACAAGTGCTAGCTATTGGGCAAAATGGATGCGTGCAAACGAACAAATAGATGTTCTTATCCTTTGCTATCATGGGGGATTTGAGCGAGACCTAGAGACAGGAGCATTACTAGAGGATGAAAATGGAGAAAATCAAGGGTACCGTATGTGCACAGAAATCGAAGAAGTAGATATCATCATTACTGGACATCAGCATCGTGAAATATGTTCGATTATCAACGGAAAATCAGTTGTTCAGCCCGGTACTAAAGGTATTTGCCTAGCCAGTATCGAATTAGCCATTACACTGGATAATGAACAGAGAATTCATTCCATAGCTAATACGCCATCTCTACTGTATGTGAAGGAAGACACTAAATGTCAAGCAACTGTTTGCGATCTTATCTCCCCTACTTTTCAAAAAACAGATGCATGGCTTGATGAGACAATTGGGACTATCCAAGGAAATATGCTTGTGGAGGAAGCGTTTCTTGCCCGTATTCAAGAGCATCCCTATATTGAATTTATTAATCGTATTCAAATGGAAGCATCAGGGGCTGCTATTTCTTGTACAGCGCTCTTTCATGATGAGCATGGTGGCTTAAAGCATGCGGTAACAATGCGGGATATAGTCACCAATTATATTTATACAAATACCTTAAAGGTACTGCGACTATCTGGACTGGATATCTTGTTAGCCCTTGAACAATCAGCGACCTATTTTACGGTTGATGGAGACGAGTTAAAAGTAGCTAAAACATTTCTATATCCAAAGGCACAACCTTATAATTATGATATGTGGGAGGGCATCGAGTATGTCCTAGATATTTCAAAGCCTATTGGCGAGCGCGTCACTATGCTAACCATACAAGGTGAGCCTATAAAAATGGAGGAAGAATTTGAAGTAGTGATGAGCAGCTATCGGGCTACGGGAGCAGGTAATTTTGATTTTTTAAGAAATCGACATGTTGTAAAGGAGATACAAATAGATATGACGGAGCTGATTGCTGAGTATCTTCTAAAATATCCTATCATCCAAGCGACATGTAATCATAATTGGCGGGTAACATTTTAACTAACCTCTATAAAATAATTACGCCATACTCTTTGTGAAAGTATCTCACAAGAATATGGCGAATTTTTATTCTATCTAATTAAGAATTTTGTCGTATTTGATGAATGCTTTTTCCTTCTGTAAACGCATGGAGAGACGCTATCTTGCCTACTGATTTAAAGTTTGCCTTGTCGTAGACCTTTGCTACCTGCGCATTTATTGGCATTATCCAAAGATTTTCTAACCCTAGCTGGATTGACTGTTGCTGAATATGCTGAAGGATATATCCAATCAGCCCTTGCCCTCGATGGCTTTCGAGTGTTGCTACACTTTCAATTCTACCTTGATTTCCTGAGACAAAAAGATTAGCAGTACAGCATGCTTTTCCATCTAGCTTTAATAAATAATACGTAAAATACGGGGAGCGGTATGTTTGCTCAAAAGCCTTCTTTATCAATGAAGGTTCCCCAAATGTTGCAATACTCATTTCAACTGCCATTGCTTCCTCTACATTCGTATCTGTTACTCGTTCGATACCTATAGCTGAATTATGTGGTAGTAATGTGGATTCACCATTCCAACATTGTATATCATCTGTAAAGCTTTCATATTGAAAGCCGTGCATTTCTAATGCATTTATACATGCCTGATTTTCCTCCAAATTGTATAGGTACAATCTTGGCACAAGTGATTTAGATTGGTAGAAATCCTTTATTTTGCTCAATACCTCATCAGGATTACTTATCTTACGCCAAATATGTGCATGATTTGCATCATAATATGTTGGGTTATCCTCATTGTAAAATAATACACCTTCCTTACATGTCTCCATCTTGCTAAAACTCTTTAGATAATGAAGATCAAGCTCTATTATGTGCTCTAAACTATTCATTCCCTGTTCCTCCCTCGATCCATCTTTCGAATAAAATCTCTAACTGTCGTTCAAGCTTTTGACGCTGCTCCTTAGCAAGTGTCGGCTCCTGTAATTTTAGTTCAAGCTTTTCAATTTGCTGCTCAATAGGCATCTCTTGCTTAGCATTAATGGCCTTTGCTGTTATTTCTTTTATTACAGGTTCCTCTACTAGTTCAGCATGTTTTTTCCTTGCCCACTCATAATCACCCTCAAATACTTGAATGACTTCATGCTTGATCCATGCTACTTTTGTAAAAATCTTTCGTAAGAAATATCGGTCATGAGACACACCTATTATCGTTCCCTCAAAGGATTCCAATGTATCCTCCAATACTTCTCTCGCCTCAATATCTAAATGGTTGGTTGGTTCATCCAGTATCAATAAGTTGATATCCTCATGCATTAATTGGGCCAGACGTAAGCGCATCTTTTCACCACCGCTTAAATTCTTCACTTTCTTAAAGACGTCATAGCCATAAAATAAAAATTGAGCAAGTATATGTCGTGCCTCAGCCTCTGATACTGAGACACTTTCTCGAAAGGCATCAATTAAACGAATTGATGGATGCTCATGCTCAAACTGCTGCGAAAGGTAGCCAATTTTCACACTGCTACCAACACGACAGATACCCTCATTTGGTACAACCTCACCTAGTATCATTTTTAATAATGTGGATTTACCACTGCCATTGTCGCCAACAATCGCTAGGCGTTCTCCGAAGTAAACAGACAAATCGCATTCCTTTAATAACGGCTTATCAAATGCATGGTTAATTCCCTTCATTTGTACAACCTCTTTACCACTACGCTCAGCCATTGTCAGTGCTAAATTCATTTTCTTTTTCGTTAACGGCTTCTTAACTCTCTCGATTCGAGCCAATGCCTTTTCCATGCTTTTGGCCCGTCGATGCAAGGAAGCGTTCGGAGGATTCGCCTCATTTGCCCATTGCTTTAAACGCTTGATGGTTTCCTGCATTTTTTTAATTTTCTTCTGCTGTTCCTCAAATTCAGCAAATTGCTGTTCAACCTTCGCTTCCTTTTGTTTCACAAATGCATCATAATTGCCAAGGTACGTAAATGCCTCTCCATCTTCAATTTCTATTATCTTTTGAGCCATTTGATTCATAAAATGGCGATCATGGGATACAACAATCACTATCCCTGCGAAGTTTCGCACATAACTTTCCAGCCATTCAATTGCCTGCATATCTAAATGATTGGTTGGTTCATCTAATAGCAAAATAGAAGGATTACTTAGAAGGATTTGCCCAAGCATCACCTTTGTTTTCTCTCCACCACTTAGGCTAGTAAAAGGCTGCTCAAGTAATAGTGTAATGCCTAAGCCATTAGCAATCATCGCCAATTGTGCATCAATCTCGTAGCCTCCCTGCAGCATGAATTGTTCCTGCACATGACCATATTGCTCTAGTACCTTATCTGATACAGCTACCTGCATTTCCTGCTCCAGCTTTGTCATCTTTGCCTTCAATGCATAAATTTCAGCAAATGCCTCCTCTAGTACTTGCTTTACAGTCAGCAAAGGATAATGCGGAATTTGATGAAGATAGCCGATAGTTGCTTCCTTACTTTTTATAATCCGTCCCTTATCCGGTGTATCCAAACCAGATAATAGCTGTAATAAAGTCGTTTTGCCGCTTCCGTTCACGCCAACAATAGCAACATGCTCTCCTGTATTTACTTCTAATTGAAGTCCTTCAAATAAAATGTTCCCACCAATAATTTTTTGTATTTGTTCAGCTTTAATTTGCATCGTTTTTTCCTCCAATGAAACGTGCGAAAACATCTATAGACACAAAAAAAGACTGCTCCATTAACAAGCAGTCTTTTCCTCATTAATTTGTGAAAAAGAATGGTTAATCCGCTACGTTTGTTATTATTTGATTTTGCTTAAAAATGGACAGACCTCTCCCGTTGTTCGCAAAATCGAAAGTAATAACACGTGCAAAATACATAGCTGTATCCACTTTTACACATGTTTTCGTAGCGTTTTGTTTCATTCCTTTTCACCTCCGTTCATAATAATTAAATTTATAATACCATATTGCAAGGACATTAGAAAAGAAAAAATTTCAGTTGTCACTTTTTTGTAAATATACAAATGTTCCATCTAGCTATATACTATTTAAAATAGAAATATTTTCCTGAATTATTTCAATATAGTGAATTGACAGTAAGCTTTTTCATCATTAGCTTACTGTCTATTTTATGTGGTTAATATGTGGAGGGGCATTTATGAAAAAACTAAGTATGCAAAACAAAATGAGCTTGTTGATTGTTGCAATCATTACCTTTGTTCTGATTGCGATTAGTCTAGTAAATACAAGCGAAATGAAAACAGCTTTACAAGATGAATATAATATCCGTCTTAATCAGATTTTAGATTTAAGTGTACATAATCTCCATCAAACCTTACCAGGAGATTGGCAGCTAAAAAACGGAGAGCTTTACAAGGGAGATGCAAAGGTAGCGGATGAGACTGACATCATCGATAAATTGGGAGAATTATCTCAATCAGCAATTACAATTTTCGCTAATGATACACGTATTAATACAAATATAGTTGTAGATGGACAGCGAGCAATTGGAACAACTGCAGATCCAAAAGTAGTGGAGGCTGTACTGTCCCAGGGAAAAATATATACAGGCACAGCAGAGGTTGTGGGTGAACCCTATTTTACAAAGTATGAACCCCTTCATAATGCAGATGGAGAAATAATTGGCATGATTTTTGCAGGTGTACCTTCTTCTGATATCGATGCAGCGGCCCAAAAAATGCTCTTTAAAATGGGTGTTCTTGCAGTTATTACAGCGATAATTGCAGTAATTGCAGGTATCTTATTTGTACGAGGGATTGTTAAACCATTAAAGCACTTAAATGCTCAACTAGAAACCATTTCGGCTGGAAAGGGCGATTTAACACAACAGATTATTGTTAAGTCTAAGGATGAAATCGGTGAGCTAGCAAGTTCATTCAATGCGATGCTTGCAACATTACGTAAGATGATGCAACGAGTGGATGAAACAGCTAATCAGGTGTCTGCATCATCTGCTGAGCTTTCTGCAACTGCTGGCTCTACGACAGACACAACAGAGAATTTAACAGCCAATATGCAGGAATTAGCAAGCGGTGCCAGCACACAAAAGCATAGTGCTAATGAAAATGCTGAGGCCATGCAGGATATTGCAGGAGGCATTCAATTAGTAACAGAAACAAATAGCGAGGTTTCTTCCTATGCTTCTGATGCTTTTGATACAGCTAAGCATGGAGAACAGACAGCACAGGAGATGCAAATGCAAATGCAGGCGATGGCAGTAGCAGTGCAAGAAAGTGCCAATTCGATTGCGGCACTTGATACACATGCTAATAAAATTGACGAAATTGTTGAAGTGATTCATGCCATTGCGGATCAAACGAATTTACTGGCGTTAAATGCCTCTATTGAAGCGGCACGTGCTGGAGAACATGGTAAAGGTTTCGCAGTGGTAGCCGAAGAGGTTCGTAAATTAGCAGAGCAATCAAAAACATCTGCAGCAGAAATTACCCAGACGATTCATACAATGCAGCAGCTAGCGAAGGATGCACGTGAGCATATGCAAGAGAGTGAGCAAGAAGCTGCTTCAAGTGCCAAGGTTGTGCAGACAACAAGCGTTGCATTTGAAGAGATTACAGCTAAGGTATCTCTCGTAACCAATAAAATTCAAGAGGTTTCAGGGATTGCTGAAGAGCTCTACGCGCGTATAGAGCAGGCCAATGCTTCTACACATATTATGGCTGAGATTGCCGTTGAAGCACGTGAGCAGTCGAAGGTCGTTACACAAATTGCAGAAGCAAATCTCGAATCCATGGAGGACATCAATATAGCTGCCTCACAGCTTACAAAAAATGCTGAGTCCTTGCAAAATTTAATTCATCAATTTAAATATTAATGATAAAGATTGTTCATTTGGTAAAAGCCAATGGACAATCTTTTTTATACTTGTAGGTGAAATGTCGTGAGTATACGCTTTTTAACACTACAGGTAAGGACAATCGCAATAGTCTGTCTGATTATGATAATAATAACACGATTCGTTTCCAGTGATCGATCACCATGCTTGTCTCCCGCTACACTCTCATCTTTTTCACAAACATTTTGACAAACGGAACAAGGAAGATAGATACAACCAACACACGGAAAAGCTGAAAGGCCGTAACAATGGTGACATTTGCATGAACAGAAGCGGCGATTATCCCCATTTGATCGAGCCCACCTGGTACAATACTTAAAAAGCCTGTCCCAAAATCAAGATTGTACAAGCTCTGCATTACAAATGTTAAGCCGTAAGCACCTCCAATAAAGATACCAGCTGATACAAATGCATAAAACACATGCTTCTTTGATAAATGTAGATCCTCTTTTTTTAGTAAAAGCCCAATATAAATACCAAGCATTAGTTGAGCAATATGTAGTAAGGATATCGGCATTTGCGGTACCTCTATCCCAGCTATATTGATACCCATTAATAAAAATACAGGTCCGAGCATATAGCCGGTTGGGATTTTTAATTTTTGCGCAAGCCATCCTACAGCGCTACATAAAACAAGTACCCCAATAAGCCTCCATGTATATGCCCCATCTATAGTGCTACCGCCTCCACCAGAACCTGCTACCATTAAAGGCACAAAGCCAACGATTAGCAGTACCCTCAATATTTGAAAGAATGTAATGACAACCATGTCCATATCCCCTTGCTCCTCAGCAAAGGCCACAACCTGTGACATTCCCCCAGGTACACAGCAAGTTAATGCGGTCGCAAAATCTAAATCTGTACGCTTTGCCACGATATAACTTACAGCAAAAAACAAAGCGATAAACAAAAGATTGAGCACAATCATGCTCCCTAAAAATTGTTTAATATCCTGTACAGCTTCTGGTGTAAAAGCAAACCCAATAGAATATCCCGCTACGATTAATCCAAAATTCCGAAAATACGGATGCCATTTCAATTGTACTTTTGTTGATAACTGAACAATAAGTACTGCCGCTATGGCTCCTAGTAACCATGGCATTGGAATATGGGCAGCTTGAAAGATAAAGGCCCCTACTAGCCCAATACATAATGTAATAAACATGTGTCGATCAAAAACAAGCATAGAAGCAACCCCTCGTGACTGACTGAATAAGTCCATTATGCCGTTAACTTCCCTATTTTTCTACTTCGCTGCTTTTAGCAAGATTCTATATTGTGAAAAAAACCTGTCATCATTAAATTTCGACCTCTTATCGAAGAAATTCTCCCAGCCAATTTTTTCTATGCTACATTATTATTACCTGATTCAGTGTTAACCCAGTAATGGGAATAGGTAAAGGAGGCCTCTAATGAAGATTCATTTAACAATTAATAGCGCGCTAGAAGAAATTGAGATTCATATACAAGCGAAAGAATATAACGAACAAATTGAGCGACTGATGAAGCAACTCCAAGCTTCACAAACAACGATGATAGATGGCTATATACAGCAGGAAATTCATATGCTAAAAATTTCTGAAATTTTCTCGATTTATGCGGAGGATGCGAAGGTATTTTTGCAGACAGAAGAGCAGGAATTTGAATCAAAACGCAAATTATATGAACTAGAAGCGCAGTTTGCAAAAGATTTTACACGAGTGAGTAAATCAACACTCGTCAACATTCATAAAATTGCCTCTATTCAAATGGGGAAACTGGGAACGACGGAACTAATACTTGAAAATGATGTTACCGTACATGTCAGCCGAAAATATTTAAAAGAGTTAAAACGCCATTTAGGTATCGGGAGGGATTCATAATATGAAAACATTGCGCATGATGATTATTGGTCTACTTATTTCGCTAAGTTCTTCCTACGTCCTAGTGACCTTAAGTATGATGTCTAATAATGGAGTGATAGTAGGATCAGAATTACTTGAGCAAGTAATAATCGCTGCCATTCTAGGTGTTGTCATAGGCTTATTGTCCTTAATATATGATATCGAGCGATTACCCTTTTTAATACAACTGTCCTTACACATAATCGCTGTAACTTTGTGTGTAATCATCGCAGGTTATTTTGGCCACTGGTTCGATCATTCTAGTCTTGTATATATACTGATAGCCGAAATCGTTATTTACGTTATCGTATGGGGTATTACCTACGTGCTTCAATTAAACGATATTAAAGAAATCAACCATGAAATACAAAAAAGAAAGGAATAACCTATTATGAAATTTGCTATACAAGTTGACAACTTACGTAAGCAATATGGTGAGCATCAGGCTGTCAAAGGGATTTCATTTACTGTAGAAGAAGGCACCCTCTTCGCATTTTTGGGGGCAAATGGTGCAGGGAAATCAACAACCATTGAAATACTTTGTACCTTATTACAAAAATCAAGCGGTACTGTAAAAATTAACGGTCATACCCTTGATGCAAGCGATCACAATGCTGAAATACGAAAATCAATTGGTGTGGTTTTTCAGCAAAGCCTACTTGATGAGCGATTAACCGTTCGTGAAAATATACTGCATCGCGGCAAAACATATGGCTTATCAAGAGCACAGCTTGCTGAAAACTATCAATTTGTTTCTACCTATTTACATTTAGAGGATATAGAAAAACGCAAATACGGAACATTGTCAGGTGGTCAAAAAAGACGTGCCGATATTGCACGAGCACTCATTCATCGACCGAAAATTTTATTTTTAGATGAACCAACAACTGGATTAGATCCACAAACACGTCAATTTGTTTGGCAGGCAATTAAGCAGCTACAAATTGAAACAAATATGACTGTGTTTTTGACAACGCATTATATGGAGGAAGCGGCTGTTGCACATCATGTCATTGTTTTAAAGCAAGGAGAAATTGTCGCTGAGGGGACACCAGATGCTTTGAAAACTAAATATGCCTATGATTCAATGGCACTCGTCTTCCATAATAGTGCTGAAGGTAGTAAATGGCTCAAGGACAATGCCATTTCCTACACAGAAAAGCTTGGTATTTACACTATTCGAGTTGACTCAACGCTCCATGCCTTGGATTTCTTAAAAAAGGCAGAGCCGTTCATCGCCTCCTTTGAAGTAATAAAAGGTACAATGGATGATGTCTTTCTTCATATTATGGCAGAGGGAGGTGCAGCGTAATGGAAGCATTTATTAGCCTAGTACAACGAAATAATAAAGTTTTTCGTAGAGATAAAACACAAGTTTTCTATTCACTGCTTTCTGTTATCATAGTAATCGTGCTGTATGCCGTATTTCTACAAAAAATGCAGGTGGATGCTATTGAGCAAATGACTGAGGCTACACCTGAACTAATCACAATGGTGAATGAATGGCTTGTAGCGGGACTGCTATCCATGATCGCTGTATCTACAACACTCGCAGCCTATGGAATTGCCGTAAAAGATTTGGAATCTAAAGCACAGGCTGATTTTTTAACCGCGCCTATTTCAAGAGCCACTATTCAATTTAGCTATGTCTTCAATGCCTTTATTATCGGCTGTATCTTTTCCTTTATTGCCCTCGTTGGTTGTGAAATCTTTATTGTTTCCACTGGCGGTCAGCTTCTCAGCATTGGGGATTTTATTCATGTAGTGGGCCTATTATTTTTATCTGTATTACTTGCCAGTGTTTTTAATCTCTTTCTAGTATTATTTGCGACTACGCAAAACTCCTTTTCAACATTAAGTACCCTTGTGGGAACTGCGCTTGGTTTCTTATGCGGGGTTTATGTCCCTATTGGTGCATTACCAAGCTTTGCACAAAATTTGATTATGTATTTCCCTATCAGTCATACAACTTTACTATTACGCAATGCATTTATGGAAAGCTCCATTGCTGGAGTTTTCGAAGGCGTACCTGCTTCACATGTGGAAGAATATAAAGAAATGTATGGCATTGTCTATGATTTACATGGAAATATTCTCAGTACCTCTACAAGCGTCATCATTATTCTAGCTACTATTCTTATACTAGCTATCCTATCTATTATTCTTTTCAAAAAGAAAAATAAATAGGTTTTAACACATCGTTGATTAAACGATGTGTTTTTTATTGATTTAAAACAAACATTTTGTTATTTTAAATATAAATAAGCAAACAAAATTTTATTTTGTTTGCTTTAAGGAGGACTTCTAATGGATGTTAATGAATTATTTTGGCAAGCATCGATTGAGGACATTAAAAAGGGCTTCGTAGATGAAACAGCACATTTTACTTGCTTGCTTTGCGGTGAACGAATTGAAAAAGGAATTATTTATCCCCATGAAGGCGTACTTTATGAGGCAGAGAAATTTATGCAACATCATATTACTTCTGCACATCATTCCGTTTTTCATTATTTAAATGGATTAAATAAAAAAATGACAGGGCTAACAGACCATCAAAGTCATATCATTCGTTTGTTCTATGAGGGACATACAGATCAAGAGATGAAAGAGAAGCTTGATATCGGCAGCGCAACAACGATTCGTCATCATCGTTTTACCCTTAAGGAAAAGGAGCGACAAGCAAAAACATTTCTTGCGATGATGGAACTGCTAAAAGAAAAGAATCAAAAGGAAGATCATTTTATCCCAATCCATAAATCCGCAACGATGGTGGATGATCGCTATAATATTACGTTATCTGAGGAACAAGAGTTGCTCGAAAAGTATTTTCCAAAGGGAATTGGTAAAGAGCTTACCCGTTTTCCAACACGGGAGAAACATAAAATTGTCATCCTTCGAGCAATCACAAAGCTTTTCGATAAAACCAAACAGTACACAGAAAAAGAATTAAATGAGGTAATCCAGCCAATGTATGAGGATTATGTACAAATTCGCCGTTATTTAATTGAGTATGGTTTTATGGACCGTACAGATGATGGCAGTGCCTATTGGATAAAGTGAAACTGAATTAGAGGGGATATCTATATGATTAGTCATTACCCATCTGGTAGTTATTATAAAGGACTGCTGTTAATGCAGGATAAAAAATAAGAAAGAAGGATTTTCAATGGACCATAAAAAACAATTAAAGGAAATGTATAAAGAAATGAAAATTGAAGCGGGCGTTTTTACAATGACCAATAAACAAAATGGAAAAGTGTTTGTAGGTAGCTTCAATAATTTAAAGCGCCTAAACGGATTTCAATTTTCGCTTAAAACAAATTCATATACGAATAAAAAACTACAAGCGGATTTCAACACTTTCGGTCAAGATGCTTTTGACCTTGAAATCGTTGAATACTTAAAGAAAAAAGAAGAGGGCTATTTTGATGCCAAAAGAGAACTAGAAAAACTAGAGCAAAAGTGGCTCGACACGCTAAAGCCTTTTGGTGACCGTGGCTATAATGCCTAAATAATATTTTTCTTGGCAGTAATTTTGATGAACGTTTTCTGTTTGATCCCAAGCCGTTTCGATTGGCTTGGGGTTTCTTTTGTCCGACTTTTTAAGTTAGCCAGGGCATTGCTTCGGTTACCTGAGCGGTCTTCTCCTGCATCAGAGCATTTTCGTGGCCTACCTGAGCGCTTTTCTCTTGAAGCTGAGCATTTATTCGACCTACCCGAGCGCTTTTCTCTTGAAGCTGAGCATTTATTCGACCTACCCGAGCGCTTTTCTCCTGCACCTGAGCGTTGCTTCGGCCTACCCGAGCGAATTTTTTCAGACCTGAGCATTACTTCGACCTAACCGAGCGGTATTCTCTTGAAGCTGAGCATTTCTTGATCTACACGAGCGTTTTTCTCTTATACCTGAGCTTTTCTTTGTCTAAAAGTGCCCTTTTCCTCAATATATCTTAGAAAAAGGGCAGTTTTTTAACCTTCTATTTAACATTATACTCAAGCCGGTCACATTGTCTCTTCAAGTAAAAGAACTTCCTGCTGTGCTTTTTTTGTTAGCTTTCCGAAAACTAGCTCGTAGGAATGATCTAGGAGCTTTTCCACTAACTCAAAGGGTACATCATCTGCATCCATGTAAATAGAGTTCCAATGAGTTTTATTCATATAATAGCCAGGTATGATACTTTCGTAAGATTCCCTTAATTCTTCTGCACGTTGGGGCTCGCATTTCAACGTAAGAACTGGCTTTCCGGTAGCATTTCCACCTATCATTGCATACATTTTTCCACCAACTTGGTAGCGCTCAGCCTCCCACTCCAGTTTATAATCGTGTATTGTTCCACGAAGCTTTAAGCAATACGTATGAATTGATTCTTTATCCATTATTAAATTCTCCCTTTCTGTCCCGTAATAAAAACACACGTTCGATTATATTTATTATAACCGATAACGTGTGTACAAGAAATATTCATTTCAATTTATATTTACTTTGTGCCCCTATCAAAAACACCAATTACCTCTGTTGTTTGCAAAATATTAACAAAGGCTTTTGCATCCGTTTCCTTTATCATGCTTTTAACTTCGGCAAGCTGATAACGAGTAATTACCGTAATTAGGACCTTACGCCCTTCTCCTGAGTAAGCCCCCTTCGCATCCATTACCGTTACGCCTCGATGAAGCTTTGCTAAGAGTTGCTGCTTCACTTCCTCACCCTTACCTGTAATAATCATCAGCGTCAATTTAATATGGCTTGTATGAATCGTATCGACAACCTTGCCAGTAGCATAAATCGATACAAGTGTGAGTAAGGCGGCATCCCAGCTAAAAACGAAGCCTGAGATAGCTACCACTATTCCATTCATCCCAGAAATTAATGCGCCTAATGGGAAATCACGTTTTCGGCTTAATAGCATGGCTATAATATCAAAGCCACCAGAGGAGCCAGAAGCACGGAAAATCATACCTGCGCCGATTCCGACAATAACGCCACCAAATAAGGAGGCAAGGATGGGTTCTTGTGTAGCCTTATAAATAGGAATAATATACAGGCTAATTGACAAGACAGCCACTGATAGTATCGTATATCCGATAAACCGCTTCCCAAGCTTCATAACCCCTATAATAAGTAGCGGCAAATTCAATAGTAAATTTAAAACCCCTGTATTTAAGGGGGTAACAATACCGAGCATGATAGCAATTCCACTTAATCCACCACTTAAAATTTCATGGGGAATTAACAAAAAGTTATAAGCAAAGGCCACTAAAATCGATGAAAGTGTAATGACGATCATATTACGCATAACGATTCCCCTATCATAAGAACGAACAAGTTTCAAATATCCCTTCTAATAGGATACCCAACTTATCCATCCAAGAAACCTAGCATTTAATATAGCCTTTATTGCTTTTGTTGCTCTTTTTTCTGTTCCTCTTTAACAGGAGGTTCCTTTTTTTGCCCCTCTTTTTCCGCTACCTTATCAATTCGATCCAGCATTGGCGGGTGTGTATAACGGAACCACTTTACAAGAAGCTGTGGATTTACCTCACTTAAACCAGATATCGTTAGTTTTTGGAATGCAGTCACTGCCGACTCTCGATCACCCGTATGTGAAATAGCATATTGATCGGCTCTTATTTCCTGATACCTTGACACATAATTTGTCAGAGGATTGGAAGCAAACAGTAACATAGAGGTAATAAGTAAAAACAACGGATAAGATGCTATATCACCCATTTTATTTATTTTTAATACCTGTCCATATCTTCTAATCACCCATCGCATACATCTGGCAGTCAGCCACAATCCTCCTAAGGTTAACACCAGATACCCTGCGATACCAAAATAAATATGTTTTTCAACGTAATGGCCCATTTCATGTGCCATAATAAATAATATTTCATTGTCCGTGAGTCGATTTAAGGTTGTATCCCATAAGACAATTCTCGAATTGCTTCCAATGCCAGTGACATAAGCATTTAAAGCATTTGTTTTCTCTGCCATATTCACTTCATAAACATGTTCTGCTGGAATATTTGCTTGGGCAGCAATGGATAGAATTTTTGCTTCCAGCTCCTTATTTTTTAATGGATAAAAATCATTATATAAAGGATCAATGACAACAGGCTGGATAAACATCACAAATATTGTAAATGGAATCGTTAAAAGCCATGTATACAACCACCATCTTTTTTCACTCTTTTTAATAAGCCAATATATGACTGTTACAACAATGAGGCTCGTGCCGAAATTCACCCAAAAATCAATAACTCCATCTCGCATCCATGATGAGAATGCCTGTGTGCTGATACCGTAGCTTTTACTTAAATAATAGCGATAATAGTCTAGAGGGAATAGCAGAAGATACAATAGCAGTGATAATAAGAATAAATAGCCTGCATTTCGTAATAACTTCCACTTCGTTTGTGCTGTCGCTACTTTCTCAAAGTAACGTGAAATACCCATTAGTAAAATAAAAGCATACAATAACCATTCTAATGGAGTTGCAACAAAGAAAAGGAAGTTCCTTATTTTCGAATATTCACCACTTAGAAACAGCTCTTTTTCAGACATAAACATAACTGGATCTGCAACTGTTCCCTGCAATGCTCGTGGTACCGTACCACCACCACTATGGAATATATACCAATACATACACAGCAAATAAACACCGAATACTAGTAGCGCGACAATTCCCATTTTTTTCGCTATGTCATTTCCTCCCTTGTGTTTAAAGCTAAGAGTTCGTCCTATAGTAAGTGTAAGCGAAATTAAAAAAGTTAGAACAAATTTTTCTCTGTTTTTATTTACCTTCTATTTTCTTTTACATGAAGTGTAACTTAATCAGTGGATGTTTTCTTTATCTCCTGCTAATTTGCTTTCGGTGAATGTTAAAATTGATGAAGTTTATCTTATCCTATTTATTTTAACCTTTACATGATAAACTAATAAACCGCCACTGTTGGCGAAAAAGAGCTAGCCAACAAGCACTTTCACCTGATGGCTACCCCATTTTTATAAATCTTTATGTTACTAGTCGTATTCAATCGTCAGGAAAAAAGTTTATTAGCTCTAAACTAAAGGAGGCAGATTTTACTCCTCATTTTTAAGTAATTGCAAAAAAGTGGTTTCTTTATTCGTAAATGAACTATGAAAATAAATGGTCGTTTGAGCTTGTATTTTTTTAGAAAGCGTTAAAATATCATGATAATCTGGATGTGTTTTATAAAAAAATTCCTTGTATTGTGTTTGTGAGAACATCAGTTTATAGTTATCTTTTTGCCAATAGCCCGTAAAAATAACGATAGCTTTCGGTATTTTTTGTAGCAGCTCCAATAGCCTCGACTTATCACGATCTGGCACAAAATAAATATTTTCAAGATTAGTACTGTTTGTCAGACATTTTTCCTTAAATGATGGGACATTTGTAGACAGTAAATTTTCAGTTGCCTTCTCATACTGTTCAAATAACGATACTAAATCCTGATCGATATGCAAGGTTCTTTGTGTATGCTGATGAAGGAATGCTGCAATATCGACAGTTTTCCCTGAAAATGAAGATGGAAAAATAAATGGATATTCTGGATGATCGCTAATACATTCTATTATTTGTTGCAATGTTTGAAGATTATTGATTTGTTTTTCAACATGACCACTGTCGATAAATGCAACATCATAAATCGTCCCATCCGCTATTGGTAACGTAGCCTTTAATAAATAAGAATCCATGACATAATCGCCAGTGTAAAAGAGCATCTTCCCCCAAAAACGAATTTTATACCAAACACTTCCAATGAGATGACCGCTATACCCCCACTGATAGGCAACATCCTTATTAACAATTATCCATTCACCAATGGATTCTGGGTGAAAAATACTTATATTTGGAAATGTCATTTTTAATTGCAGTGCAGTCATATCACTCATAATAATGGGTCCATTATATCCCCACTTTTCGAGTAACGGAATAGCACCGACATGATCAATATGGGAATGGGAAATAAATACTGCCTCAAGCCTTGCTACGTGATCCTCAGTTAAGTTTGGCAAGGTCTTTTGAGGATTATTCATCACACCACAATCAAGTAAAATAGCACGCCCCTCTTTTTCAATAAAAAAACAATTACGTCCATATTCACCGACTCCACCCAAAATCTCGATATTAAGCATTTTCATGTCCTCCCCGCTTTTGCAGCCACTCGAGTAGAAACATGAAAATAACGGTCATGACAACTGTTATGACTGCAACAGCCATTCCTACCCCAACATTTCCTTGCTCAAACTGACTGTAAATAAATGTTGCCCCAGTCTCCACTGATGGAGGCAAAATTAATAATCCAGCAACAAGCTCACGCATGGAAATAATAAATGTCATCATCATACCAGCAAGAATTCCTTGCATTAATAAAGGAATTATAATCTGGCGGTAAACATCCCATTTACTTCGTCCAAAAATAGCTGCTGATTGAAAGATTGATGAATCTATTTGAGATAATGAGGATTTTGTGTATTGCACAGAATATGGTAAGAAAAGAACACAATACGTGACAACAACCATTGTCTTTGTGTTATATATGGTTGCTGGTAACCATGGCGCATTCCAGAACATGATTAACCCAACTACAAAGACAATTCCAGGTACAATAGTGGGCATTAAACTAAAGAAGTCTAATACTTGCTGTTTTTTCGTTTCACCCTTTTTAATATATAGAGCAATACACAATCCAATAATAGCTGTCACAATAGCTGTTATAACAGAAAACATCACACTATTTAAAAATGCCGATAATCCTGCGCTTCCCCCTGTAAACACCTCTTGATAGGATGCAAAGCTAAAATTTCCTGCCTGCAAACCATCTCCCCTTACTTTTTGCAAAGATGTCACAACAATGGAAAAATAAGGAATGACAATTGACAATATAAGAATAATTCCCACAAACATCCAAGAGCCTAATTTGATAGTCCATTTATCCTTAACCACACGCATTGCTGGTGTTTTACCAGATAGAACGCCATATGTATGTTTACGTCCGATAAGATTTTGAATATACCAGATGACAAGACAAACTGATAGTAAAAATAAAGACAGGGATGTCGCCATGCTAATGTCTACTGGCCACCTTGATAGGTAAGTGTGAATTTCCGTTGTAAATACTTGAAATCCAATTCGACTTCCAAAAGTGGCGGGTGTTCCAAACTCTGCAAGCGTTTTTATAAAAATAAGCAAGCTTCCTAGTACATAGCTAGATACCACTAAAGGCAAAACGATTTTAGTCCAATTTCTCCATGGGCTTCGTCCAAAAATGAGTGCTGCATCTAAAAAGGAGCCATTGATACGAAGGAGCGTATTTTTCAACATTAAATATAAAAAGGGAAAGAGATGTAAGCTCATAATCATCACCATACCAAATAAAGAAAAGAAGGTATCCGTCAACCAAGCTGTTCTCGGGAATAGCTGTTGGAGAAAGCCATTATGCTGCATAAACAAAATCCATCCCATTGAACCAATATATGGAGGAGTCATAAAAGGAATAGTTAAGATAATATCGAGCCAATCATAGCGATATAAGCTTGTTTTCGTTCTGATAAATGCCATAGGAAATGCAATAATGGTTGTTCCAACTATTACAAGCACCCCTAATAGTATAGAGTTTCCAAGTGTACGCCACACTCTTTCAGCTTCCAGCATTCGATTGATTTGTGAGATGTCGAATTGCCCATCCTTAATAAAAGTGTAACCTAATATAGCTATTAATGGGGCGATAGCAAATGTGACAACAATTGTCAGTAAAAAACCAAAAGTGCGTCTGCCTTCCATTATCATTGATGTTTCAATCCTTCCATCTAAAAACTTGAAGGAGGTCACAAAACCTCCTCTTATTCCTTAACGAAACATATCATTAAATTTCGTCAATATCTCAAGCTGCTCCGCTTCTGCACCTTTCCAATTCACAGTTAGCTGTGGAATTTCAGCTAATGCAGCACGATTTTTCACAGGTATTTCTTTGTTGCCAGGAAGTAAGTAAGCATCTGTTACAAGCTTCTGTCCTTCATCAGATAATAAAAAATCTACGTATGCTTTTGCAGCCTCAACATGCTTTGCATCCTTTAAAATCCCAACTGCTCTTGGGCTGACAACTGTTCCACTTTTCGGATACATAATTTCCACTGGCTCGCCATCTGCTTTTGCCTTATAGGCCATATAATCGACGCCTGCAATCGTAGCATTTTTATCACCTGTTATGACGGCATCTAATGCTTCCTTATTTGCACCATTTACCTGTAAGCCATTGTTCTTCCACATCTCCATCGTTTTCCAAGCTGCTTTTTCCGCTAGTGCATAGCCATATAGAAAATCTACAGCAGAGCCTGACAAGCTTGGATCGGGTATATTGATTTTATTTTGCCATTGTTTCTTTGCTAAATCTGACCAATCTGTCGGTACTTCCTGTGTATTTTTTGTGTTATAAGCTATACCTAACGCTGAAGCACTGTATCCATAGTAATAGCCCTCAGCATCTGACCAGTCAGAATTAATTTTTTCTGCTTGGTCAGCATCTTTATAGCTTTGTAGGTGTTCTGTTTCCTTTAAGCCATCCATAGATGCCACAGATGCCAGTACAACAACGTCAGCTACAGGGTTATTTTTTTCTGCCTCTAATCGAGACAAAATTTTACCAGTTGTCCCTTGAAACATCTCCACTTTTATACCTGTTTTTTCTTCAAATGCTTGTTGAATATTTGCTGCTAATCCATCTGGACCTGCTGAATATACTGTTAATATTTGCTCTTCTTTTGGCTGTGCACTTGCTTTCTCTATTTTCTCTACTTCTTTGTTACCACATCCAGATAATGTCAATGTCAATAAAATGCCAGCAGCCGCAAATAGTGTTAAACCTCTTTTTTTCAATGTGAACCCTCCAATTGATATATTTGTTTTTTGTCAATAAATACTTCAAGTTTTATACCATGTTCTATGGGCTGAGCCTCATAAAAGCTCCATTGCTTGCCTTCTACCTCAGCCTGTACTAAATACCGATCTCCAACAAAGGTACTTTTTATAATTGTTGCAAATTTTGCAATTGTACCCGGGTGTCGTATTCTGGAGACTCCCTCTGGTCGCACTATATAATTACCTTTTTCAAACCAATTCACTTTACCAATAAAATCAGCCACATATGGAGTTGCAGGTGCATGATATATTTCCTCAGGTGTTCCTATTTGTGCGATTCTGCCTGCCTCCATCACAATAATTTGGTCAGACATTGTCATCGCCTCGGTTTGGTCATGGGTGACAAAAATCGCATGACAATTCAGCTCATTAATAATTTGCATAATTTCAGCCTGCATCTGCTCTCTAAGTACTGCATCAAGAGCTGATAGAGGCTCATCAAACAAAATAAGTTTAGGATTTGTTGCAAGTGCCCTCGCAAGTGCTATCCGCTGCTGCTGCCCACCTGAAAGTTCTCCAGGTTTACGTTTCTCATATCCCTCCATTTTCACTACGTTCATTACATGCTGTACTCGTGTAGGAATATCTGCCTTTGGAACAATACCCTTCAGTCCAAACGCAATATTTTGAAAAATAGTCATATGAGGCCATAGCGCAAAATCTTGAAAAACCATTGCAATATTACGCTTATTGGGTTTCATATTTTGTTGGAGCTTAGATGAATACATAATCGTTTCATCAAAGCGAATTTCTCCATTTGTTGGTTGTTCAAGTCCAGCTAATATTTTTAATAATGTAGTCTTCCCGCAGCCTGACTGTCCTAGAATCGTAATAAATTTACTCTCTAATTCCAAATTAATAGGCCATAGCACCTGAGCATGTCCAAATTTTTTCTCGATATTTGTTAGTGAGATTTTCATCATATCCTCCTCGCTAATACAACTATAAATCCCAGATATTTAGAAAATATTAATCTTCTATTAATAACTCGTTAAAAAAAATCTAATAAAATTAAGCAAATACAAGATTTTTTCTAATTTACTTTAGGAGGATAAAATGAATAATGTAAAATTACAGGCATTTTGCCTACTCGTAGAATTTAAAAAATTAGCCCCAGTTGCCAAAGAGCTTGGCATTACAGCGCCAACAGTTTCCTTTCATATTCGCTCGATTGAGGAGGAATACGGGATACATTTATTTCGTACAAATGCAGGGGGATATCGTTTAACAGAAGCAGGCGAGGGTCTCTATCACTATGCTCGCCAAATTGTCCAACTCCAAAAGGATATGAACCGCTTTGTCCATAATCTTTTGGCAGGTCATATCGGTTCCATTCGTCTTGGTGCTAGTGGGCTGCCTGCCCATATTTTTATGCCTGAACTTATTCATCAGATTTCTACAGCTTACCCAGAAATTCGAATATCACTGGAAGTAAAAACAGCCCCAGACATTGAAAAAATGGTGGCTCTTCAAGAGTTAGACTTTGGTTTGATAATGGAAACAAAACAGGAAAACCCGTCACTAGTTTATGAAACAATTGGAGAAGATTCACTTGTTTTAGCACTAAGCCCTCGTCACGAACTTGCAGTAAAAAAGGACATCACCAAATCGGATGTCCTCAAAAATAAAATATTGTTGCATACTTCCTCTAGTTCAACGAATCACTTTATCGAAAAGTGGATGGACCCAATCCATCCATCCATTTACACAATCGAGCTGGATTCTGTTAGCACAATTAAAAAAATGCTTACTTTTGGACAGACAATTGCATTTCTGTCAGTTGCACTTATTGAGGATGAATTAAAATCAGGACTATTAATGAAGCGGGATTTAGAAGATGAAATACTAAATCGAAAAATCCAACTAATTTACCCTAAATCTCGCTTAGACAGCAAAATAGATTCATTTGTCAAATCATCCATTTACGATTTAGCCAAACAATTAAAAATATAGCGTGCTTTGACATAATTCCACAGGCAGCAATAATAACATGAAATGGGAGCTTTTAATCCCAATTGAGGGGAGGGTTGTATTTGCTGCTGGAGTTCCTAACTAAAGAAACGATACAGCTCGCAAAATTTGTAAACTCTTGGCAAGATGCTATTCGTTTGGCTGCAGATCCACTTTTACTGCACAACAAAATTGAGGCACGTTATATTGAAGCAATGATTCATTCTATTGAAGAACATGGACCATATATCGTCATTACACCTAAAGTAGCCATACCGCATGCACGACCAACAGATGGTGTGAAGGAATCTGCAATAAGCCTTTTAAAACTACAAGAGCCTGTGTGGTTTGACACGGAGAAGCCTGTTTTCATCATTTTCGTCTTAGCTACTACGGATAATACAGCACATTTGCAGGCATTAGCCGATTTAACACAGATTTTACAGAACCGAGAGCGAATTGACAGCATTATTGCCTGTCAGCATACAGACGCTATTATGAAAATAATCCAACACTTTTTGGAAAGGGAGCAATCTTCATGAAAATATTAGTGGTGTGTGGGAATGGATTAGGTAGTAGCTTTATGCTGGAATTGATGATAAAAAAAGCATTAACGGAACTTGGTAAGGTTGCAGAGGTAAGTCATACAGATTTAGCATCTGCTAAGGCTGAACAGGCAGATATTTATATTGGTGCAGAGGATATTGTTAGCCAGTTAGCTAGTAAGAACGGTCACATCGTAAGTGTGGTTAATATGATGAGTGTTGCTGAGATTACATTAAAGCTTGGTCCGCTGCTATAAATTCGATGACTTTCAAAAAATTTGGATAGGATGAGGTGTTAATATGTTAGATGTTATCATGAATGACATTTTAGGAACACCAGCTATATTAGTCGGCCTATTCGCATTTATTGGTTTATTAATTCAAAAAAAGTCAGCTTCAACGGTTCTTTCCGGTACGCTAAAAACAGTAATGGGCTTTGTCATTCTAGGTGCTGGTGCTACTGTGTTAATTGGCTCATTAACTCACTTTAGTAAAATGTTTGATCACGCCTTTACCGTTCAAGGGGTAATTCCAAATAATGAAGCCATTGTAGCAGCCGCTCAAACTTCCTTCGGCACATCCACAGCAATGATAATGGTTTTTGGTATGATAATGAACATTGTGTTTGCACGATTTACGCCCTTTAAATATATCTTTTTAACTGGTCATCATACATTATTTATGGCTTGCTTAATCGCAGCATCACTGTCAGTTGGTGGTATGAGTGGTACCCCTCTTATACTCATTGGCTCCATTTTACTGGGCATTTGTATGGTCTTGTTTCCAGCTATTTTGCAGCCTACTGTACGTCAAATTACAGGCAGTGATGATTTTGCTGTTGGTCACTTTGGCAGTGTTGGTTATTACGTCTCTGCTAAAATTGGCAAGCTTTTTGGAAACAAGGCAAAATCAACAGAGACAATACGTGTTCCTAAGTCTTTAGGATTTTTAAGAGATACCTCTGTAGCCATCTCCTTAACAATGAGTGTATTTTTTATTATTGTTGCTCTTATTGCAGGACCCTCTTATATTGAAGGACAATTATCTGGCGGCTCTAACTTTATCGTCTTTGCTATTATCCAAGCTATTACCTTTGCCGCTGGTGTTTATATCATATTAGCTGGTGTACGGATGTTGATTGCTGAGATTATCCCTGCCTTTAAGGGCATTGCAGATAAACTTGTGCCTAATACAAAGCCTGCTTTAGACTGCCCTACGATTTTCCCATTTGCGCCAAATGCAGTTATCATCGGTTTCCTATTTAGCTTCTTAGCTGGGCTAGTATCTATGTTTATTCTGCCATTAATAGGGCTAAAGGTAATTGTCCCTGGGCTTGTACCTCATTTCTTCACTGGTGCTGCTGCGGGCGTTTTCGGTAATGCGACTGGTGGGAGAGTTGGCTCTATGGCAGGTGCGTTTGCCAATGGATTAATTATAAGCTTTATCCCTGCGATTCTACTCATATTTATGGGTGATATCGGTTATGAAGGAACAACTTTTGGTGATTCTGATTTCGGCATTGTAGGGATTATTATTATTAATGTCTTAAAATTATTTGGTGCAGTTTAGAAGGTAAAGCAAACACCATTGAAGAAAATCCCGAATTCCTTAGATGATGGAATTCGGGATTTCTATAGACCATGGAGCTAAAATCTATTTAAGGAAACGGTATTACAATCCACCCTAAAATAAAAATACATGCTGTAAAAATAGTGATAAATAGTAAAATACTTAATCCAAAAAATCCTAGTGATCTACTTTTTTTAGAGCATATGGCAATGATACTGAAAGGCGCTGCCAAATAAACTGTCCATATATAGAAAAGATTAGAGGTCATATCCATATTCGTTAATATCGTTATATTTAGCAATAAAAGTGGACATAAGCCACAAATAATACCAATCCAGCCCGCTGCTATAAAGCCCTTTTCATAGCGTTTTAACGAGACCAATTCCATAATTTCACCTCACCCATCTTCATTGCTCGTGCAATATTCATTTTTTTTAATGCCAGAATTTCGTTTTTTGGACCAGTAACTACAACGCCATAGGTCTTAACACCATTTTTCTCAATATAAGCAATGCGTTCTGGCAATGCTAAATTTTTTGCGCTTGAAACCGCTGTTGCGAGTTCTTCATGTTGCTCCATTGACTTTAAGATATTGAAAAATACCTCCTCATTTGACGTTGCATCTTGAAACGGAGACCACTTGGTGTTATCACGTTGTACTGGATAACCAATTGGTGAAACAACATGACCGTCTTTGCTTAGGTTTGTTTTTTCAACTCCTGTATCAATAGCTGCCCACACGACATCGACATTTGGCATAGCTTTTACTGCTTCCTGAACGGTCATTAGATCAAAAAATGAAATATAGGCCTCTACAACCGTTTCATTTGGCAAGCCCTCAAGTACCTTCCATTCGCGCGCGGAATTTAATAGTAATTTAACGTTTCCTGGATGTAGTATCCATTGATTTGTTTCAGTTGGATGTTTTGGCGCCACTCGTTCTAAGAAAGTCGTCACTTCTTTTTTAGATAGACCTCCTAGAAAGAAACGTAAATCATAGGTATTAGCCTTATAGTCTTCCTCCCCAATACGCTTATACTGATCAAAGGTAAGCTTCATTGATAGAGGCGTGAAGGACATATCAAATTCTAATTCCTCAAGTGATGTATTAGGTTCTGTAACATACAGTGTTTCACTTGCTACATCCATTAATGTTGTCGAACTGGTTCCAAATGCATAATATATAAAGGTTACCAGAAAGCTAGCCGGCACAATCAATAACATTGTCGTTATTGTTCCAAGAATCAATTTCCATTTTGATGTAAAAATTGTTCTTTTTATAGCTTTTTGATATTTACTTTGATCCTGTGCATTTGCCATTTCTTTTTTGGAGCTAGCTATCAATTTTTCATAGTCATCCATATTGTTGTCTCTCCTTTTCGATTAAAGCTCTCATCTTTTTCCGTCCACGCAATAAATGGCTTTTTAAGGTATTTAATTTTATATCTAAAACATTGGCAGCTTGCTCATAAGTACAGTCATGCACATCACACAGCATAATTGCCTGCTTTTCGTAAGGTGATAGCTGGTCGAGTAAAGTGATTAATGTATGAAAAGATTTCTCAGTTACAGCAATCGTTTCTGGTGTCATAAATGTTGATCGTTCAAGATTATTTGTTAGATCAACACGATGTTCTTTTCGTATGTAATCAATGTAAGTATAGTAAGCTACTTTAAATAGCCACGGTTTAATGTCTTGGACTGTATGTGAAAGTAATGTAATATGTGCTTTATAAAAGGTATCCTGCATTAAATCCTCTGCAACTACTGTATTTTTACATAAGGAATATAAATATCGATAAATATCTTTTATATAGCTTAAATAGAGCTGTTCAATGTCCATCTCTTCCCACCTTTCACTCTATCCTCGATATAGCACGAGAAAAAGTTGCACTTATTAAAATTTTTTTGCTCTCAGCATTGAAAAAGCTGTTCCATCAATGACAACAAATGAGGGAACAGCTATATGACTCTATTCTACTTCACGTAATCGCTCAACTATGGTCTTTTTTGAAAGAGACCGATAGGCGACTAGTGTAACGATTATTGACAAAATCAATAGGATAATGAGTGCTAAAGAGGTTGGCCAAATGGTCATTTCAAATTCTGTAAAATCAATTTGATCAGTTAGTCCTTTAGCAACAAAATAAATAACAATCATTCCAATCGTACACATTAGCCCACCTGTTAGAAGAATACTAATGATGCCTTCAAAGAGCAGCAATTTCTTAACTTGTTTCTTTGTCATACCAACGCTTTCCATCAGGGCAAATTCATTGCGTCGTGTAAGTACACTTGTTAGCATTGTATTTATATAATTCAATACCCCGATAAAGGCAATAATAAAACTTAAACTGTAACCAATTGTTTGAAAAACACGGATAAAGCCATTTAATTCTGCATTATAATCGTCTCTTGATTTCACCACCAGATCAGAGGAAGCTTTAGTTATTGATTGTAAAGTGCGTTCCACCTGTTCTTTCTTATGTTCTTCAGCATGTAGTGTGATGGATAGAAGTTTTGCATCCTTTGCCAACTTCTTCATTTCCTCTGTAGGCATATAAATTTTAAATCCAGCCGGTGTATATGTTTTATTGCCAGCAGCATATATGGCATCCAATGATAGTACAGCTAGCACCTCATAGCTTTGTCCCTGCTCTGTTAGTGTCACAACATCACCTGGCTGATAGTAGCTCTGATGTTGATTGCCCATATAACCTTCTGTGATGATGATATACTTTCCAGAAGCAAATTTTTCCCTATCCAATGTTCCTGCCACAATGTCTTGCTTACTTATCAAATTAAACCAGCCCTCACTGATTCCGTATAGGTCGCTCCAAACCTTGCCCTGATTTAAAATTGAACGATAGATAGGCTCCTTTGCATTTTCCTGTTCTGCGATTAGTTGTAAAACGGCTTGAATAGTATCATCAATTGCAATAGAACTCTCTTGTAGATAAACACGATCTGCACGCTGCACACCGTCTATTGACTCTAATGCTTGCCCTATCTCCTCTGTTAAGCCATTATCATTTTCGGTAGTCTCTTGTGCACTACTTGAGGTACTTTCAGTTATAACAAAATCTCCAGCAATAAAAGAATTGACATACGTATTGACGTTTATGGATGAAATAACAATATATATAATACTAAATAACAGAATACTTAATGAAAGGGAGGAAAGCATCAGGACAAGCTTTTTCTTTTGTCGGAATAAATTGCGTAGCGCCATTTTAGGAAGTCTAGCTCCCTGTGTCGATGTTTTTACTTTTTTCTTTCCTGCCATTGTCATTCCTGAATATTTCACTGCTTCAATTGGGGAAATTTTGGATGCTAATCGACCTGGTTTACTAGCTGCAATTCGCACTGTTAAATATGAAAAAAGCGCTGCGCCTAGAAAAATCATGGGGTGTACAGAGTAGACAATCTCCTCTTCTATATTCGAGATAGACATCATCATTGGGGATAACCACATTCCTACCCCATAGCCGAGTGCAAGACCAATAGGCAAAGCTATTACATATAGTCGATTTGCCTGAAGAGTAATGAGTTTTTTCAGCTGCTTTGGTGTTGTGCCTATGGTTTTTAACAAACCGTAAAAGCGTATATCTCGTATAACAGAAATGTAAAAAATATTATAGATTAACAAATACCCACTTAACATTGTGATAATGATGAGTACTAAAAATGGTATAATCGATGCCAGATTTTCAGACAAGGAAACCGCTGTATAAGCCCAATTAACACCATATACAGTTTTTACACCTGTTTCTTCCATGATCTTCAGTAGCTTTTCTTCGATATTCCAGGAATTATTCAACATAACATTTAAATTTACATTATTTGTATAAGTTCCTGTTTTTCTCGTTTCTACTGGATCAATATGTGAGAGATTTCCTTCTACAAATGCTTCTGAAACATAACCTAGCCCTGCCATAGCAATATATTGATCAGCCTCGTAAAATCCTGCTACCTGAAAATCCTTTGTCACAATCTGTCCGTTCACATTGATTTGAAGCCGGACTTTCTCGCCAAGCTTATGTTGTATATTCAGTAAATCGAGTGTCCAAGTATTTAACACAATATCTTGTTCAGTCTTTGGCAAGCCGCCTGCCTGAAATTTTATAAAGCCATTATTGACAATCTGTTGATCTATTTGCTTTAGTTCAACAGAATATCCCTTTAATTGTTCGTCAACAATTTCTCCAACTGAAACGGATTTTCCATATTTATGTATTGCAGGATGTTTGGATAATTGCTCGGCTTCTTGTGGTGTAAGATATTTGAATACCCCATGGAAATCACTGCCTACGGTTTTCATATAGGTCCGTTCGATTGTTTGATTAATACTAAAGCCAGTTGTAAATACAGCAGTTATCAGTAGTGTGGTTAAAATAATAGCACTGATAATAAGTATATTTCGTTTTTTATGAGCATTCATACTGTTCTTTGCAATTCGAAGCACTGCTTGACGATTTTGAAGTCTAATCATGCTTCATCACCTCGAAGGTGCAAGGTCTTACTAACTATTTTTCCATCTTCAATGCGAATCACACGATCCGCCAACTGTGCAATCTCATCATTATGTGTAATCATAATCATTGTTTGATGGAATCGATCACTTAATTGCTTCATTAAAATAAGTACTTCCTGACTTGTTTTACTATCTAAATTACCAGTGGGTTCGTCTGCTAAAATAATAGAAGGCTTTGTGGCTAAAGCTCGGGCAATTGCCACTCGCTGCTGTTGTCCACCCGATAAATTTGATGGTAAACTGTACATTTTATGCTCTATACCAAGAGCCTCGATAATTTCTTGAATATAAGGCTCATCAACCCTTGCCCCATCCAATTCAATAGGTAAAATGATATTTTCATAGACATTCAAAATTGGAATTAAATTATAATGCTGAAATATAAATCCTACTGCACGGCGGCGAAAGACAGTTAACTGCTCATCATCCATGCTAAATATGTCATGCTCGTCAATGACAACGCGCCCCTCGCTAGCACGATCTAATCCACCTAGCATATGAAGCAATGTACTTTTTCCACTACCGCTTGTACCAACAATGGCTACAAATTCGCCCTTCTTAATCTCTAGCGAAACACCATCTAAGGCTTTGACAATTGTATCTCCCTCACCGTAATATTTCTTTAGGTTCACTACTTTTACAATGGTCAACTTGTTCATCCCCTTCATCATTCATTTGTACAATTTTACTGTAGCAAATGACTATAACCACCAAATGACTTCAATATAACAGTGTTGACACATTTTATGATGAGGCTGGTAGAAATAAGGAAAATACTGACCCCTCGTTCAATTGAGATGTAGCTTTTATATACCCTCCTTGAGAAACGATAATTTCTCTAGCCAAGTATAAGCCAATTCCCACTCCTTCATATTGAGCTGTATTCGCACATCTATAAAATCGTTGGAACACAAGATTTAATTCATGCTCTGCAATGCCAATTCCCGTATCCGCTATATCCAGACGAGTAAACATTTCGCCTTCATAAACAGTAATCTTTATATGACCAGCATTTGGACTATATTTAACCGCATTTTCCAGCAGATTAATGAATGCTTCACACATCCATTTTGAATCATGCTTTGCCTGTATAGTAGGAGAGCAATGAACATCTATCAATATATTTTTTGCCGCTGCAGCCGCTTTGATTTGAGCCACTGCCTTACAAATCGTTGGAAAGACTGGTTGAACCTCTGCTTGAATCCTGATAATACCCGCTTCAAGTCGTGACATTTTTATCAAAGATTGAATAAGCCAATCAAGCTTCTCCGATTGAGCGTCAATTTGTTCAACAATTGAGTGTAGCTTATCACCTGATTCAAGCCTTTCCTCCAATAATTGACTATATAAAATGATATTAGCAAGCGGTGTTTTCGTTTGGTGAGAAATATCAGAGATAAGCGTGTTTATTTTACGTTGCTCCTCCTGTTGCTTGTGCTCCATCGCTTGTACCATTTCCACATAACGAATAACTTTGTGTTCTAGTGATGAAAGTGTTGTTTCTTCAAATCCACTAATGCGAGGATGGCCCGACATTGCCCCCTCTACAATAGCATCCACCGTTTGAATGACTTGAGCTATTTTTGCATGAAGCTGTACAAGAAATAAATACCCAATAAGCAACAAAATAATGATTAAACCAATAGATAACCAGATGACGGTGTCATGCGAATTTGTGATATAGAGCACGCCAAGTATAAAAATAACCAACACAAGGAGTATTACTACAACATATTGCCCATAAAACTGCCTAAGTTTCTGCTCATTTAGATGCCCTTTCATTGTTGCTGCTCTCCAGACCAAGTATAACCAAGCCCATATACAGTTTGAATAAACTTAGGTTTTGAAGGGTCATCCTCAATTTTCCCTCGCAATCTTTTGATAGAAACGGTTAGCGCATTTTCATCAACAAAGGCTGCCTCTTGTCCCCAAACTTTCTCCATTAATTGTTCCCTCGTTAGAATATTCCCACGATTAGAAATAAGTACCCTTAACAGCCTTTGCTCCGTTCGGCTTAGTATAATGGAATCCATTCCTTTGCGGAACTCCATTTTGCCAAAATCAAATGTAAAATGATTGTCAATCGAGATTTTATCCAAACGATCTGTGTCTATTCTGCGAAGAATGGCCATTACTCGTGCACGGAAAACCATTAAACTAAATGGTTTTGTAATATAATCATCCCCTCCAAGCTCAAAGCCAGTAACAATATCAATTTCTAAATCATTAGCAGTTAAAAAAATAATGGGGACCTGTGATTTTTGACGAATTCGTTCACAAAAATCTAGCCCGCTCCCATCTGGTAAGTTAATATCAAGTATTATTAAATCAATGGATGCTTCATGTAAAATTTTTTCTGCATTGGCAATATCATAGGCTTGAAGGATGGTTAAATGATCCTGTGTTAAAGTTAACTTAATTCCTTTATTTAACGTCATATCATCCTCAACAATCAGTAATGTTTTCACTTCATCATCACCTTTCAAGTACTTACAAAATCCAATAATGTGGACTTAATAAATCCTAACTTCCATTAATTATACTATCATCTACTACTAATTACTGATTTACAATTATCGTTAAAAAATAAAAGAGCAAAGCATGTGTTATCGCTTTGCTCCTTCATCTCTATTTAGCAAATTAAGCGTCTAAGCCTAAGTGAGAGCGCAATGTATTTCCTTCATACTCAGCACGGAATAAACCACGCTTCACCAGCGCTGGTATAACATCGCTAAAGAATAAATCTAAAGATTTTGCAGGACCACCTGGCACAGCAATAAAGCCATCTAATGCTCCTTTCTCATAAAATGTGACAATTTGCTCTACAATATCCTGTGGTGTACCAATTGCTACAAGATGTGCAGAGCCAATTACCTCTGGACGTGCTAATAATTCGGCTACTGTCGGTTTATTTTCTATAATGTAACGGCGCACAAGCTGCGCATGTGTTTTACTACGAACCTTTTGATCCTCAGGTGGCAGCATCTCTGCTGTCACATAATCCTGTAACGCTAAATGACGAATATTCATACCAATAACAGATTCTAAAGCACTATAACGTCGTTCGATTGTTAAATGCGCATGTGCTTGACGGTACATTTCTAATGCCTCTTCATATGTATCACCAATAAAGAAATATAGCCCTGGCAATAAACGAATATCATCTACCGAACGTCCTATCTCAACAGCACGCTTTCGTAAATCGTTACGCAGCTCAATACCCACTTCCATCACTGGCGTAGCAGCAAAAATAGCATTCGATACTGTTGCAGCAAATTGACGTCCTGAATCAGATGCACCAGCCTGGAATAATGGAATATCTCCTGCTGGATGCATTGGTATATTTAATGGACCTTTGATCTGGAAAAACGCTCCCTCATAATTGATTGGCTTTACAAGCTCCTTAATTTTCTCTAAGTCACCATCAGCTTCTAATGCTTCAAAAGGATTACTGTGCCAAAGCTGCTCCACAACTTCCTTACATTCTGCTGCCTTTGCATATCGCTCCTCTGAGGAAGGCATCAAATCATTGCTGAAATTGTACGACCCATCAATGGAAGTAACAAGATTCCACCCTACACGCCCCTCACTTATCCAATTCAAGGACTGTATTTGACGTGCAATCAGATAAGGTGGTATGAATGATGTTGATACCGTCGTTACTAAACCAATTTGTTTCGTTTCTCTTGCCACCATCGCCAATAAAAAGCTAGGATCTAGCCCTACTGTTCCTTTCATTTTGGCAATTAACTCTGGATGTGCTATTAAGTAATCTGCCTTAAATACAAAATCTAATTTTGCTGCTTCAGCACGCTTTGCAAATGCTATATGCTCATCGATTAACGTACCTGTCTTCCCTTGCTCACCATGTACAGCTAGATGCATGCCAATTACAAGATGCCTTTTAGTCATCATTAACTCTCTCCTTTAATTGAAAATGATTATCATTACCATCTTATATAATATGTTCATAGATTGCAATAAATGTAAGCGAGACATTAGCTGTTCCTACGTGTGCAAGAAAAAAGCCCTGCTACACGACGTAGCAAAGCTCTTGTAAATCATTATTTATTTGCTAATATGATAGGCTTCCCCCAATAATTAATCCTACCGTAATACCAACCGCAAATAGGCTGAAACCTACTGCCGTATTTCCTTCTTCAACTTTCTTCTCTAAGCTCGTTTTTGGTGTTAACACATATTCAATCACTAAATACACAATAACTTGTGCGGCAATCCCTATTAATCCCCAAATAAACGCATCAAGGATGTGGATACTTGAAGACCATACTGTATATATGGTAATGCCTAATCCAATCACTTTTCCCCATAACTTTAAAGCAACGGCCATATTGCCTTCTTTTATTAAATGCCATTCTGAAAACCTTGTTGTCAGAGAAAATGCAACAATACCAATTGCGATAAGGACAAGCCCAGTTCCTAAATACAATAAAAAATTTATAAAACTATCTAATGAGAAAAACTCCATTCTCTCTACACTCCTTCTTTACTAAGCTTCACTTTCATCTGTTTTACTTCTTTCTGAATAACCTATTGGTAAAAAATAAGAGCTATTATCTGTAATTTGCCCGCCTGCACGAATGCCAATTGCGCTTGCTTTACCATTTATGTAAAAACTCCCATACATATAATGTACTCTTTTTGGTCCTTGTTCTGTTTGGATTGTCGTTACAGGCAGCTCAATAAATTGTTGATAAACGGGAAGTTCGTCTAGATAAGTTTTATGAATATCTTCCTCTATTTTTTTACCTGTATGTGAAAAAATCTCGATAGTGTCTCCCTCCCGTCCAAATGCAGGTTTTTTAACAAATGATTGTCCCTGCTGTAAAAAAACATCCGGATCCAGATAAGTTGGTAAAAAATAATTATCTATGGCATTATGCTCTTCAGGCATATAAAATGAATGTCGTTCCTCGTGCAGCCCCCAAATAAGTGCCATAATTGCCTTCGATTGAAGTAAAAAAGCTGAAGGAGGATTTACAACAGCCACATCTTGTTGTTCTATCAACTTCATTAACATTTGACCTACTCTTTCTTTCGTAATTGGGTCTTTATCATTTAGTAAATGTTCTATCGGATACGTTTGACGATATAATACATCAATTTTTTCACCGTATTTATCATAAAGACCTTGTGATAGGACAACTTCTTCATTTTCTACAATTGGCTTATCAATAAGCTGCAGTTCATTAAAGTCCATATACTGACTTCTTAATCCTATCAGTTCCTTTAAATACATTGTTGTCCATTTATCCTCTTCATGTTCTGAATGTGCGGCAAAAACTATATTGCTAGCATCTTTGGTTGAACGGAGTGACATCATTATAGCCTGTAAAACGGCTTGCCTTAATTGATCTTCACAACCATCATTTGGGTTTTCCAAACCAAATTTTTCACATACTTTTCCATTAACATAAAAGGTTTCTTTTATAAATGTAGGCGTATCTGCGTTTAGCTCCAGTACTTTTATATGTCCATCCGTCATAACTAAATCTAAACGTGCGATGACACTTTCAACTGGTAGTGTTTGCAAGCGAATAAAAGAATGTGTTTCGGCTGGAAAGCCAAGACGCAAAAACGTCTCATCATCTACCTTACGTAATAGTGAAGCAGTCTTATAAAAGATGTGACCAATCTGCTCCGTTGCCTGGTGAATCCTATGAACTGTTTCATAACTTTCCTTTTTTATATCAAATAAAGCATATTCATTGTCATATATATCATGCCAAAAATCCTTTATCTTACTAAAAAATAGCTGTCGATTTCCACGAAATTGGTTCATCCTTATCCTCCAAAACCGCCCTTTGAACCACTGCCTATCCCTGATTTATAATTCGTTGAATATGTTTTATAGTCAGCACTTTTTTGTAACGAATTTTTAGAATTATAATAACGTCCACCATAGTAGTAGCTACCTGAGTGAGTTGAATGACTATCATCACAATAATACGTACCTGTGCTCTTATCCCATTCCCAATCATCGCAATCTGTTCCAGTTGGCGCTGAATAACCCCTTTCTTCCCCACAAGCAGCCAACGACGCCAAAGCCGCAGCTGCCAATGCCCCAGTCATCATTATTTTAGTTTTCTTCATTGTGAAAATACCCTCCTACTTTTCAAACAAATATCCTGTTGATTTCACATACAAAACATACACGCCTCTGTCTTCATCAATCTCGGCAGAGTCACGCTCCCATTCCTCTTCTTCGATATATGTGTAAATACTCCCAACAATACTTAAAATATCTAAATGATTTTTCATATACTCAAAAGTTATTAGCGGATGATTGTTAGAAGCATTTAACTCACGATATTCAAGCTTAATGCCAGTATGGATATCTTTTTCCATTTCAATTGGTGCTTCTTCGTATAGTTCAACATAAATCACAAACAACTTCCCCTCAATGGCAGAAGAAAGCTGTTTGAAGGTTTTGCCCTCTTTAATAAAAAATTCACATTCTCTTCTAGCCAAAATTTGTGGCAAATCAATATGTGAATAGTAAAAAATTGGTTCGAACTTGTCTGAATTTCTCTGCAATCGATACTCTAACATGGCACCTTCAAATTTCATAATACACTTCCCTTACAGATTGATGTGCTAAATTAATATTTTTAAGTAACGTCAGCAAACCAACGAATTTTTATCCTTATGATATACGACTGTAAATGTTAAATAGTTTCATAGCAATACTTTAATTATTAAATGGCATCTTTGCATTCAAGAAATCAATTACCACTTATTTGACCTCATTGTAAGAAACGCCAGCACTTAGAGAAACAATAAAGAAGCATGCCTTAAATCAAGCATGCTCTGAAATATTTGCAGTTCTGAATTGCAACCTACTGTGGGCTTGAACAACTGGACAACAAACCATTTTATTTTAATCTATTTTTTAGGAGTTATTTCAGTGTTTTGGACATTATAATATCAATCTGCTCCTCATCCCCCATATAAAAAGAATGTGCGCCAGTTTGGACAAAACCCAACTTTTTATAAAAGCCAATGGCATTTTCATTCCTTTCCCAAACTCCTAGCCAGATCATCTTTTTACTTTGTTCGATAGCCAGTTTTATCGCTTTATTGATTAAATATTTTCCAAGCCCTTTACCTTGAAATTTATTTCTAATATAAATCCTTTCAATTTCGAGTGACTCGTCACCCATTTTTTCGGATTGGGCATCATTTAAATTTACCTTTAAATATCCGGCAGGCTCATCATTATAATAGATGAAAAAGAAATTCGATGAAATCGTAGACAATTCTTTTTCCAATTGTTTAAGGTTAAAGGCTTTTTCCAAATAAGCGTTCATATTTGCGGCTGAGTTCTGATCTTTAAATGTATCATTGAACGTTTCAATACTTATTTCTTGAAGTAATTGTAGATCTTGTTGATTGCACTTATTTATTTTTATAGCCATTTTATGGTCAGCTCCTATAGATAAAATCAATAATTTCTCTTGTTCCCCTTTTTCACATATTCCCAATCAATTTCTATATTTTTTCTAACTCTTTCTAGAAGATGAAAAAGGGTTTCTGCTTCACTTTCAGAAAGTCCCGCTAGTGCCACACGATTGGAATGATCATTTTCCCTTTTTATAAATGGAAATACTTGTTTCCCTTTCTCTGTTGGAAAGAGTTTTTTTATTTTTTTGTTATGTTCATCATCTTTCTTTTCAATAAAACCATGAACTTCAAGCTGTTTTATTGCGCGCGCTGCGGTTGTTCGGTCTACTTTAATCATCTCAGCTAACTTTTCTTGAATGATTCCTGGGTTTTCACCTATTCGAACAAGGTACAAATATTGTCCTTTTGTAAGATCGATTTCTTTAAATTCTATATTACTTATAGAATCTAATGCCCTAGCAATCATTCCAATCTCTCTTAGGATTTCTTTCATAACTATCTCCTCACATTTTTTTGTTGTAAATACAATAAAAAGGGGGTATATTTAACATAACCTAGTTTTGTTGTATTTACAACAAAAAAGTAATGATAAAGAGGTAGAGCACTATGAAATATATCTTTTATGTAATAGGAATTTTACTATTAACCTTTGGTATTTCTTTGACAATACAATCAGATTTGGGCACTTCACCTTTTGATGCCCTATTAGTAGGACTGTCCAAAAGTGTAGGACTTACGGTGGGTAGCTGGGAAGTAATAATAGCTGTAATATTGATAGGTTGTAATTCACTTTTACAAAGACAAAGACCCGAAGTTTTAGGGTTGCTAACAGCATTGATTACTGGAATAGGAATTGATATGTGGCTGTTCTTAATGCACAATTTAGTAACACCTGAATTATGGTACAGCAAAATAATTTGTTTTTGTATCGGCTTAGTAATTATTGGTTTAGGAACAGCAACCTATTTACAGACAAATTTTGCCCCGATCCCTATTGACCGATTAACATTCATCATACAAAAATTAATTAGAACAAATATATTTTTGGCAAGGACATTCATTTACCTTGTATTCTTGATAATGGCAATAATTTTACATGGACCAATAGGCGTTGGAACTTTATTAACTGTTTGTTTTGGTGGGCTATTACTAAATTACTTTATGCCATTTACTAAAAAAGCTTTAGAGCATTTATTCAGTTACTCTAGTACATTACCAAATGACCATAATATTTAGATAACCCAAAATGATTTCGAAATATTTATTTGGTTTGATTCCCATACATTTCTCTATATGAATAATGCTATAATAGAAGAAATATTTATTTTATTTAAAGAAGGTAAGTATATGGAAATACGACAGCTTGAATATTTTTTTATCCTGTGTAGAGAGCTTCATTTCACAAAGGCTGCCGAAAAATTGAATATTTCTCAGCCTACGCTAAGCCATCAAATTAAAGTATTAGAAAACGAACTTGGCATTCCACTATTCGATCGTCTAGGAAAAAAAATAGCTATTACAGATGCTGGTAAGATTTTGTATGAGCAATGCACCCATATATTTCGAGCCATTGATAATACAACAAACCAAATTATTGAGCTTAAAGAAGTAAAAGCAGGAAAATTAGTTATTGGAACTTTACCTGGTGAATTAACAAATTTAGTGTCAGATTATTTGTTAGACTATCATCTGGAATATCCTGATGTGCAAGTCTGTATAAATAGCTCGGATGATGTACTAAAACAATTTAAAGACAATAAAATTGATTTTGCTATCTCCTACAAACAAGAGTATTTCGATTATGAGGAGGAGCAGCTTAAAATCATTCCACTGTTTACGGAGGAACTACGATTCGTTGCTCATAACAATCATCCATTAGCAGCTTCTAAAATAATTCCATTCCAGGATATTTTAGAGCTCCCACTTATATTATTTCCAACAATCCACCAATGTAGAAAAGTAATTGATAGTGCCGCTCAAAAGGAAAAGCTTCATGTCAAGCCTAAGATAGAGACAGCTAGTATTGACGCTATTTTTAAACTAGTAGAACAAAATGTTGGGGCAACGATAATTTCCAAAACACTTTGTAATTTACATCAATCAAATGCAATTTGTGAGCGCCCAATATGCAATCCGCCTTTAACACGAGAAATTGTCCTTCTATATAGAAAAGATAAATTTATTAATTTTGCTGCTAAAGCCTTTATTCGCCTTATAGTTGAAGATCTTGAAAAAGCAGGATTGACCATTTCAGAAAACAGTAAACGGTTAATTCAATTTTTATTAAAATCCCCATAACAATCAGAATCCTCCTCATTCAGTCATTTGTTTGCTGAATGAGGTGGATTCTTTTTCTAAAACAAAAAATGACTAAGCATTTTTCCTAGTCATCCATCTTGTTATCTTTTCATTGTCTTAGTTTTTGCAATTGTATAGAATGGTTTGATTTTATTGACCTAATAGTTCTTCAACCACATGAAAAGCCATACCACATATGAAATGGCACAAGGCTTTTGAAAGATAATCAATACTGCTTTCACTCGACCGTATTTCGATAGAATAGCTTAAGCTGCGCAACGATCATGATGCTTATCACTACAAGTAAAAACCAAGAGCTTATTTTACCAAAATGAACAATTTTCCATGATATTTCTTGATTGGGATATGACCATGCCCCAAAGAACGTAGCAATATTTTCAGCAATCCAAATAAAAAAACCAATCAAAAAAAATGATACAACAATCGGCATTTTATAGATTTTATTTCGCACTGTAAATTTAACAATCGTACGGTAAAACACTATAAAAAGAACAGCCATTAAGAGCCAGCGAAAATCATAAATAAAATGATGTGTAAAAAAATTCAAGTAGATCATTGCACCAAGCGGGATTGCAAAATAACTTTTTGGCCAGTTAACGATTGCTAAGTCAAACCTGCGCCAAGCTTGACAAATATAGCTTGCCACACTGGCATACATAAAGCCACTATATAATGGCACACCCCAAATTTTTGACCACGCTTCCTCTGGATATGACCAAGAGTTAAAATTCACTTTATATATTTCTAGCACAAGCCCAATCATATGAAAAAGAAAAATAACTTTCAATTCATCTTTTGATTCCAATTTAAATTTATACATAACATATTGTGCCAAAAGACAAATGATTAATATAAAGTCGTATCTGGATACACCAGGTATTTGAATTACATTTGAAAGTGCAAGAGTAATAAATATGACTACAGGAAAAATACAGGATAATGATTGATGATAAACGAAATAAACTAGGCTTATAACAAAACTCTTCAAATTAATTCACCTCAATAGAGCTAACTTTAGATTCTTGTTAGAAGAATATAAGATATTTTATCAAAAATCAATGTTTTTTTATTGATAATCAATAAATTTATTGTTATTTAACTTGGAACTAAAAATTGCGAGAAACGTCTTTTCTTTTCTAAATTCGTGGTATTATGTATGAATCAAAAAACCCGATAGTTAGATTTTCGCTAACAATCAGGTAATTAAATTCCAATATTAATCTTTTCAACTTTACTATCTTGACAGAACCTTATTGTTAATTATCCATTTTGAATAAAGATCATCAAAATAATTATTCTTCGATCGATTTAAGTTCAACATTTAAATAATTTTGATCATTTTTTTACCTGTGCAACCCTACAATCCAAAATATTTTATATAAATAAAGGCTTCCAAAATAGCTTATTTTACTGAGGCTGCCTGCTTAAATACAATTCTTCACAATTTCTCATCCAGTATGAAAAAAGCTTCCCTATTTAAATGTTTCGCACATCCATTTATAAAATTTTTCCTTTTCTTCAAATTGTGGATAATGAGCTGACTCTTCAAAAGAAATAAACTCCTTTTGATCTCCTTCAATCACATCAAAATAATTTTTTGCTGCATTAGAGGATGTCATGGCATCGTATTTACCCATTACAAAATAAAAAGGTAACTCAAGTTTGGTAACTATCTTAGGTAGTGGCTTATCAAAAACCTCTTTAACAAGTTGTGCTTGTGTCTTAGCTACTCCATTGTTATAGCGAATAAAATCCAACAAATTATATTCACGACTTAATAGTATATCGCCATCCGACATATTAATAAGTCTTGTAGCGCCGCCGTACTTCCCTACATAACCTCTTGGAGCCGCTGACTCTCCAGCATGTATTTTTTCAGTGATTCCCTCTAAGTACTTCACATCTTCTGTATTTCCAGCTTTTTTTGCTTCACTTATTGTATAATTCAAATTATCTATTTCACTTTCTTGCATATTACTCACCTGACCAGTTCCAATATAGGCTTCATATTTTTCTGGAGCTTTATAAGCAGCCATTGTTCCTAAATATGTACCATAAGAATGACCTATTAAGATCACTTTCTCTTTATCAAATCGTTTTGAAATATAATCCGTAAGATCTAATAAATCATCTACAAGTACATCTGCCGTTAAGTTAGAATAATCCTCCTTAAAATGATACGATTTGCCGCTTCCTCTTTGATCGTAATTAACGACAGTGAAATCCTTTTCTAATAAGTTTTCGTACTTTGCATAAGGAATTTCGGACACACTCGGTCCCCCGTGTACATATATAATGACCGGGTTATTTTGATCACGACCTCTAATCATGATTTGCTGTTTTGTACCATTGATCTTAACTTGTTCTAAAACGCTAATACTGTTATCCCCTTTTATATTCGAAGTCCATGTAGGTCGAAAAAGTACTAATAATAGTATTAATATAATAATTACTCCAATATATTTTAATATTCTCTTTATATTTTTCATCTAATTCTATTAATTCCTTTCTGCTTAATGCAAACTAAATTTTGATCCAATGCACGCCCTTATTTAGAGTAATTTTCGGAAAATCTTATTGCGCTAAATAACCTATTTGCTTGTTATTTTGAAATGATTTTAAGCGGTTATTTTTTACCTCCCTATTAGTTACTCTACTAATAAAAGGGAATATATTGTAGTGCCGGCAAGTCATTAAAAAGTCATTAGTATTTAAAAATAAAACGACAATTTATGACCTTTGGCTAATACATATTACTTCGTAAGAATAAGTGGCTTTTTGGAAAAGTTATTGATAGCGAAAACCCAAATCCCATGATATTAAATCTGATAATAAAAAAGAGCGTAGATAAAGTCAGTTGAACTTTATCTACACTCTCTTACTTCAATGTTTCTTATCTGCTATAAGACTCTCTTCCATTGCTTTAATAATAGCCGAAGATCTGTTTCTTACGTTTAATTTTGAGTAAATCGCAGAAATATAGTTTTTCACAGTTCCAATTGAAAGAAACATCTTTTCTGAAATGTCTTTATTGGATAGTCCTTGAGTTAAATATTTTAAAACCCTTAATTCTTGATTATTTAAATCATATGGATGATTTATAAGGTTATCGTCAAGTTGTTCTGGGTGCTCGTTTTTCTTTATTTGTATCTGACCAAACACCTCTTTTGCTAATTGTTGAGGAATGAGGGAACCTCCGTGATACACCATTTTAATTCCCTGAATTAAAAATTCTGGATCAACAGCCTTTAATATATAACCATCTGCCCCTACATTTAAAGCATCCAAAACGTGAGAAACATCTTGAAAAGTAGTCAGTATTATCACTTTTATATGGGGCCAACGTTTTTTAATTTCAACTGTCGCCTTTACACCATCCATCACTGGCATTTGAATATCCATTAATAGAACATCAAGTTTTTCCCTTTCGCATAAATCAATTGCCTTTTCTCCATTTTCCGCAGTTCCAACAATCTCAATGTCAGACATGCTTTCAATTACAATTTTTAAACTTTTTCTTAAAATCTCTTGATCTTCAACTATTGCTGCTTTAATCACCATCATTAAACTTCCTTTACTATTGGTATGTTACACGTTATCCTCATGCCATTATTCGATTTAGAATGAAAGTTAACCGTTCCCGCTAATGCCGATATACGATCTTTCATGGAGCGTAATCCAAATCCTAAATTCAATTCATCACAACCTTTCCCATTATCTTCAATAAGAACAATTAATTCTTCTTGTTTAAACGAAATATTTACTTTAATAAAAGTTGACTGCCCATGTCTTTTCGCATTTGTAAGCCCTTCTTGTATACAACGAATAATAGCAAACTGTACTCTTTCACTAACTTTGGTAGCTTCCCCTTCGACATTCAGTTTTATATCTGTTGCTGTATGTTTCATAAAATCAGCAATCAATTCTTTCACCGATTCAACAAGAGTTTGATGATTCATCGGCGACATAGAATGAATTGTTTTTCTCACATCGTTTAATCCATTTCGTGCTAAATCCGAAATCTCTTTAATACTTTTTTCTGCTTCTTTTTTATCTGCCTGATACAGAAAAGGAAGAGCATCTAAACTTGTTATGACAGATGTAAAAATATGGCCTAGTGTATCATGCAAATCTTGTGAAACTCTATTTCGTTCCTCCTTAATCGTTAATTCCTCGATCCTTTTTGAATAATATTCCAAATTCTTGTTTTTTTCCTCAATAGAGGCAATTAACTCTTTATTAGCGTTATTGACAATGGTCATCCTACCTAAACAAAATCCAATACCATAAAAAATAATTGTGTCAATAAAAAGGGCAAAGAAATCCTTATTAATGAAGAGACTGCCAGCCCATGTACCCACTACTAAGAAAGGTCCTAACCAAATTAACGGCTTAACTTGACAAGCATATGCAACAGTAAGGATTGGCACGAGTAGAAAACTATAAGTCACTGATATTTCATGCTGACTTGATAAATAAATAAACAAAGAACCCGTTAACAACAACTCGGTCATTAAATAAAATTGGAACTTTATAAGCCCAGGTCGATAAAATAAATGGGGCATTATATAAGAACAACTTGCCCATAAAAGTAAAATCCACTTTTCTGAATCAATCGTACTAATGAATATCGCATAGCCATTATATGTAAACCATGTCGTACGCATAAGAAATAAAAAATAGTCCAACCAATGCCATTTCCTTTGATCTATTATTGCTTTCATACTTTTATTCTCCCATCTTCGGTGTGTCTACCATCATTCCTATATCTAAATATTTCAAATCATACTTGGTGATGATAAATTAACTGAACTGTCGTTTCAAAGAAGTTAATATTTTCCAATTCTTTTTTGTATGTATTTGGCTGGTTCGCCAAGCTACTATCCTTTATAAAATTTCGGATTAATAATCCTTATTTTATACAAATCTCCATAGGCTTTAAAGAAGGCTTGAGCCATTTTAATATTATTAATTTTGATGCCGTAGATTGTATGAGATTCTGGTAACTTAATGCGTAGATGGTAAGTTCCCTTTCCTTTTCCTTTAATCCTAGATGGGATTGTAATGGGTTCTAATGTTACATTGCCTATTTCTTTTAAGGTAAGGAAATCTCCCTCGTAATAATCCCACTCTCCATATATTTTAACTAATCCAAATCTATCAAAATCCCATGTTCGAAGATCTAAAACTCCAGTAAATAAAATTAATAAAAATACGGTTGGGATAAGAATTCTTTTATATTATTTCATTAATACAAATTCCTTAGTTTTTTTTGAGAATTTTATGAGAATTAATTTATACAATAGATCAATACCTATATTAATGATTTTTTTATTAATTGGAATGAAATCTAGTGGTTTTGCCCTGCGATATGAGATGGATTAAAAAATGACAAGGAGCTAGAAAAACTATGATGTTTGCAAAAAAAAAATCAAAGAATTTTAATTACTTTTCTGAGACAAACTATTCAGATATCCAAACAAACGAACGCTTTCAAGAAAAATTAGATTTCCTCGCTTTGACTAAAATTAGAAGAGACTCTGTAAGCTTTCTACGTTCTATTTACCAAGATAACCGTAAAGACATTTTAGATAAATTCTATAATCGGTTATTAGAAATTCCTGAGTTTAAAAATGTCATTAACACACATTCTACCGTTGATCGTTTAAAAAGCTTATTTGATGCGCACTTCATTAGCTTATTTGAAGATGAATTAAATATAGAATATGTATTTAAACGTCGTAAAATTGCCTTTACACATGCACGTATTGGGGTATTACCAAACTGGATGATTTCAGCGTACACATTATTCAATCAACTAATCATTCCTTTAATTGTAACCAGCCTATCACATCATCAAGAAAAAATGCTTAATGTCCTATTAGCTTACGATAGCTTAGTAACGATTGATCAACAAATAATCGTAGAAACGTATATTGAAATCCAAGGGAGCTCTGTTGTCAATGGTTTAGGGGAAATTATATTGTATAATACACAGCTTGACACCATCAAAGAACTTGTGCAATTTCAAGATGTTCAGCAAGAGGATATTATTGCTGTGAATAATTCTATGCGTCATTTAAATGCAAACATTGAAGAAGTTGCTACTTCTATTGGTGATATTTCTGATGATACGAAAAATGCTTTAGAAGAGTTAAATCAAGATTTAGAATCATTACAACATGTATCATTTATTTTACAAACAACAGACAAGGGTCAGAAAATGATGCAGGAGGATATTAAAAGTTTAGTGGAACGTGTTAATAGTGTAGCAAAACTAATGGAACTTATTAAAGGCATCGCCGATCAAACGAACCTACTTGCGTTAAATGCATCGATTGAAGCAGCTCGTGCGGGTGATGCTGGTAAAGGTTTCGCTGTTGTTGCTGAGGAAGTCCGTAAACTTGCGGATGGAACGAAAACATCTGTTCAGTCAATTAACGCTGATATACAAGAGTTATTACACATCACGAACAATATCAGTACGTTAACAAACCAGTTCTCACAAGATCTGCACAAAGGCGTAGTAGATACGTTACATATTACAAAAACTCTTACAGAATTAAATAAAAACCTACAGCAACAAGGGACACGCTTCGAAGAAATCGCCTCAATTGCGAAAGTACAGGCCATATCTGCATCTGATATTACAGAGAGTAACAACAATCTCACGGAGAGCATGCAGAAAAGTAAGAAAATTGTCTTTGATACAGGCTCTGCGATCTATAAGTTAAGTCAAATGATTGAGAACTATCGCTCTTCGACCATTTCGAAAAACTTCATTATAGGGCAAGAAGATATTATTGAACTAGCAATTACTGATCACTTATTATGGCGATGGAGAATCTATAATCTGTTGCTTGACTTTGGGTCAATAACAGAGCAGGACATTGGCGCCCCTCATGAGTCACGCCTTGGTGAATGGTACTATGGAGTAGGTAAAAAGTTGTTTGGGAATGAACACGCTTATATAAACCTAGAACAACCATTTATTTATGTACTTGATATGGCGAAAAAAGCTGTACAAGAATACAATCATGGTAATAAAGTAGAAGCCGAAAAGTATTTAACAGAAATCACCAAAGAATCGTCTATCGTTATCGAGAATTTAAGAAAGCTAACACAAATTCTTGTGAACGAGAAACAGCAATATCTTAATTAAATGGGTTTATCTCATATTCCAACCCCTTCAGTATCAAGTCTTTATGCTAGTATTGCGATTATTATATTAGAATGATACTTAAGTCAAAATTTTTTCAAAATCATCACCAACTTTTTTTCTCTTCATATTCTATAGAATCAGATTGAATTTTGAGGGGGAAACGTATGGGGATTGAATTCACAGCTCTCCATTGGATTTATGTTGTTTTTATTGTGCTTATCATTGGATTTATGGTTAAACGTCGCGATACCACCCTCATTTGTGTACTAGGCATCTTCATGCTGGCGATTGTTGCTACTGGCGATTTAACTTCATCCATTAGTGGTGTTTTTAACAGCTTTATTTATGCCATTACAGAGCTGTTATCGACCATTCTTATTATTTCAATTATTGTTGCCATGAGCAGGGTGATGATGACTTCTGGTATTAACGAGGTCATGGTGGCACCTTTTACGAAAATCATTAAAACACCTGCACTTGCCTATTGGACAATTGGTCTATTAATGATGTTTATCTCATGGTTTTTCTGGCCATCACCTGCTGTCGCATTGTTAGGAGCGGTACTCTTACCTGTTGCGATTCGTGCGGGCCTTCCAGCTCTTGGCGTTGCGATGGCTATGAATTTGTTTGGGCATGGAATTGCACTATCAAGTGATTTTGTTATACAGGGAGCTCCAAAGCTTACTGCAGATGCTGCGGGGATTCCTGTTGGTGAAGTTGTCTCAGCTAGTATCCCTCTTGTTATCACAATGGGCGTAGTAACGACAATTGCTGCTTATATTTTTTTAAGACGAGATATGAAACGGGGGACTTTGCTACTAAACACTGCCAATGACACAGCTGAAAACATGGAGCAAATAACAGTGAAAAATTTACTGTCTGTTGGGCAAAAACGTTTCTTTGCGGTGCTTATTCCAATCGCCTTTATATTAGACGTTATCGCTATGTCGGTTTTCAAGCTACAAGGTGGGGATGCTACTGCCCTAATCGGTGGGACCTCTGTTTTTATCTTACTTCTGCTTAGTGTTGCTGCTCATAAAAAAGAAGGGCTTGAAAAGACTACAAGCTATTTGATTCAAGGATTCCAATTCGGCTTTAAGGTTTTTGGACCCGTTATTCCAATTGCCGCTTTCTTCTATCTTGGAGATGCTGGCTTCACACAAATTATTGGAGACCACTTACCCAATACCTCTCATGGCATTGTCAATGATCTCGGTGTTGGTCTTGCTGCAGTAGTTCCGTTAACAAAGGAAATTGCGGTCATCACTTTAGCTGTCGTCGGTGCCATTACAGGGTTAGATGGCTCTGGCTTCTCTGGCATTTCCTTAGCCGGCTCTGTGGGCAGTTTGTTTGGCAACGCAATTGGCGGTGGGACAGCAACCTTAACAGCCCTTGGCCAAATTACAGCGATTTGGATCGGAGGAGGTACACCTTCACCAGCATAAGACATATAATTAAGACCACCCATCGAGTGGTCTTAATTGGCAAATTTCTAAAAATTATTTCCATGAATAATTCAGGATTATTATCAAATCCTTAGTTTTTCTTTTATTAATTTATGACCTCTTTAAAGCCTATTCGATGAATGATAAGACGATAGCCAGAGTATCCTTCTTCGTCCAGAAACTGCTCATATTCTCCATAGACAATTATAGGTGTATTGTTTTTATATGCGTGTTCCATGTTTCTGATAATTTTTTCTTTCACGTCAGGGTTAGCGCCCTGAAAGTGACAATTTATAAGCTCAGAGTATTTACTTAGATAAAAAGATAGAGTGCCATCACTATGTTTTTCGAGTCCATCTGGAGGATTACCGGCTGTCCACAATAGAGTATTACGCATTGCATAATAAGCTTTCTCCATTCCTAGTTCTGTAAGCAGCACCTTTGTATATTTATCTTGATCCTCAAAAGTAGAGTCCAGCTCTAACGTATCAAGACGTATTGCTCCTACGTTGTCATACTTTTCAAAACTAGAATCTTCTCCGTCTAAAATGTCCGACTCTTTAAGTTCTACTACAGTTGATTGATTTTCTCCGATAGCAGTATGCTCAGGTGGTATCATATAATCTGAGCCGCCCCGTTCCTCTAGTCGTTCTTTCGCTGCCTCCAGGCTGTCTTCACTGAACATAGACTCTACCTGTTCTTGCGTATAAATTTCCTTTTCAACTTCACCCATAGACTCTTCTTTTGTCCCAGAACTACACCCTGCAATAACTATAACTAAAAGTGCGACAATTGTTATAACAACGCTTTTTATTTTCATATTACATACTTCTCCCTCTAGTTCAATTTTGTTCAAACTCTTTTAATAATACCTCAAATAAAATTTACTTGTATAACTATTTCCATTTATCATTTCAACCAATTTTTGATTTATCAAGACCTAATTTTAAAAAGATAGAAAAATTAAAGGGTTCTACATATTAGATATGACTAATATGTAGAACCTTTTCTTCTTTTACTAAAGCACCCCGTTAGTTGAATAAAAACAGCGACACTTATTCCACAATCGCGCCCTATCGAATAAGCTATTGCATGATGTCCTCATATTGTTCAGTAATGAATTATTTTTAAAATTTTAACCATACTAACCTTGCTTTAGCTAAAATAAGAAAAGGATGTGTAAGTATGGGTATTCTGGGTGGAAATCCAAAAGATGAACCGTTGCATTACGGTGAAGTATTTAGTGTTTGGACAAATTTAATCACAGATTATGGTATAATTTCTGGCTATCAAACGTTTTATAATCATGCTGGTGACGAAGATCTTAAAAAAATTATTGAAGATATAATTGAACTTTGTAGAGATGAAGTAAAGCAATTAGAAAAGATTCTAAAAACGAATGGAATTGCCTTACCTCCAGCTTCACCAGAAAGACCAGTAGCAAGAATGGAAGATATTCCTCCAGGTGCTAAGTTTAATGATCCAGAAATTAGCGCTGCTCTTAGTGCCGACCTAGCTGCTGGATTAGTTGCATGTAGTCAAGCAATGGGGACTTCTACTCGAGAAGATATTGCCTTAATGTATGGTCAATTCCATGCAGCGAAAGCTCTAATCGGTGCAAAACTACTACGACTTAATAAAAATAAAGGTTGGTTAGTACCACCACCATTACATGTAGATTATCCAGAAAAGTAAAAATAATTTAACTGATAAACTGTCTCCCCAGTTTAAAACTGGGGTTTTTTTAATGTATAGAGAACCTTATTTTACACACAATAATCTTGAGTGTATCGCACGCACTGGCTATGACGTTGGTTGACCGTCGCAGCTTTTTTATTTTTAAATCTATTTCAAAGGCAATGAACTATATAGCCCATGTTAACTAATCATATAAATAGTAGTGTTAAGCTAAACTAGTTTAACTTGGCACCTCCGAATTTCGTTACTAAGGGTCACTCCATCCCAAGTGACCCTTTTTATTTCATTGTAATAATTTAAATTCAAATCACATATATTACCTCGGGATAGCATTCTTTTGCATTACCCCAAACTTATCGCACGCGCTATCCCTGTAATTCTCCTCATATCCGTGCAGTGGTTGACTGTAGCATGTGAAAAACGTTACAACTTTTTATAGACATTAATAGGTAATCATCTGTACAAATATGTGTACAATGTCATATTTATATAGTGAAAAGGCATTTAATTTTCTCCTACCTTTTTAAGAGTCACTGAAGGACCAGCAGTGACTCTTTTTTAATTTCCAAAGACTATTACCTATCCAAATTTAACTCTCATAACATATACATAGACTATCACTCATTTAAAAGATGCTCTCTTTAGCCATCCCTTTGAAAAGCGATGGCTTTTTTTAAAATCAAGCGCCTAACTTAATTTAATTTATTTCAAAGGCAATAAACTATATAAACATGACTATGGCGTCATATAAATAGTAGGGTAAAGCTAAAATGCTTTACACCTTCAAAGTCCTTTCCTTTCAAAGGGTCACTCCGCCTAAGTGACCTTTTTTATATCAATTTCCTCTTGCTACACAATATCTTTCTAGAACACATTTGCTGCTGGCACTTCCAATGCCCATTTCCGTCCTTCTGGGCTGTTAAGCCAAGCCTCAATTTTTGAATTACTATTCTCTTTACTCCTGATTTTTCTTTAAGTTCAAGCAAAGGTAAGTATTTATGAGCATTTCGACCATGTATACGCACTTCATAAACACCTCCAACTAATTTTCCACTCCTACGCTGTGTAAGTGTTGCTACATGTTTGATTCTTTGATCTACAGTTACAGACCAACTGCATTTACAGCTCCGTGTAAAGATGTCGTCTTCAATTATTAAAGCTCCTTGTGAAGGTTCTCCGCCTACCTTGTCGTTACCACACTCTGGACAAGTTGAGTATTTTTTTTGTTAATTCCATTGCATCTCTCATATCCATTTATTTTCATCCCTTCTGTACAATATTGTTCAAGTATGCAAAACCACTTTTAAAGATGTTAACTAAAAAGACACAACTCCTTTTATAGGAATTGCGCCCGATTGTGGAAGATTATAAGCATAATTCTTGTTAAACTAAAGCAGCCCGTTAGTTGAAGAACTAATTTTACGCATAACTCCCTTATAATTGTTGTATGGTACTATATTATTCCGCATGTTCTTTCATTAATTTATCAAGTGCTTTACCATAAGCATCTTTGTTTTCCTTACTTAACTCATAAAGTACGCTTTTCCAATTTTATCCATATATACCTGATAAATGTGGAGTACTTTTTAGTACAGCTTCTTGCATATTTGGTTTATCCTCTTTACTAGCGTCTTTAATAAGCTTTGTTGCTTTTCTTGCATCTGTTACCCCTACTTGTATGTCTTTGTGAATGTCTTTGTATTTATCAGGAACTTTACATATTCCATATTGTCTAAAATCTTATCCATCTTGTTTGCTGTTTTTAAAATATCTTTTTCTTTTTCTTTGTCTTCCATAGCTTTCATCGAGTTTACTATGAATAAATCCTTCATGTATTGAAACTCTACTAATTGTTCACAAATAGAATAGGGATACTGTTTCTCTGATATTACTGTTTTCATTGTTGATTTGCTTAACTGCTCAGTCTTAGGAGTAGACTCTTTATTTTCTACCGCACAACCTACTAATAATAGAATAGGTATTGCTAATGATACGAGTTTCGTTGCTTTCATTATATATCCTCCTTTTAGAAAGTATTGTAATTCTACATGAGTGTCTTGATTGAATGAAAGTTTTTTAAAAGTATTTACTGTATAAATCTTGTCTTAGCTTTCCGCTTAGTTGAGCGTATATCTTTGTAGTCTCACTCTTTTCATGACCCAGAAATTTGAATGACATCAATTGGCGCAACGTTATTAATCATATGCGTTGCATAGCTGTGTCGTAATTGATGCTGATGTATACTCTTTTTTATACTAGCACGATTTGATATGCGCTTGATAATATATCATAAATTATCAATGCTCATTCGCCTTTTCGGCCTTCTGTCCGTAATAAACAAACAAGGTTCCTTATCCTCTCGTTCATCTAAATACCTTTTTAACCAAATTGAACAGCGGGTATTAAAGTACACTTCCCTTTCTTTATCACCTTTCCCTTGTACAATTAAAATCGATATCTTCTCGATTTAATTTTACAACTTCACCAATACGGCAGCCGGTTGAATACATAAACTCAAATAGTGCTTTCTCCATCGTTGTTTGACAAGCTTCCCTTAGATGTTCTATCTCTAATTCTGAGAGAAACTTAGGAATCCTTTTACCTAATTTCGGCTCTTTTAATTTAGCTGCAGGATTTTTTAGAATATAACCTTCTTCATGTGACCATCTAAATAGTGATTTAACACAACGAACTCTATGTCCTAAACTTGAAGGCTTTAAGTGGTCTCCTGATCGTATTAAATATTCTTTTAATCTATATGTATTAAATTCGTTCATATCAATATCACCAAAAAATCGCAATAATAGATTGTATTGAAAACAATATGTTTTTAATGTAAGTGATGAATATCCCTCGATTTTTTCCTGTTGATACTTTTTCCACGCTTCGGATAATAACATGTGTCTTTCACTCTCCCACCTATAAATCTATTAATTCTAGATTCTATTATGTTCAATGAAAGATTTTTCCATACAAGGATATTCAACAAACAAAAAATTATTGATAGTTTCGAACTTTAATTAATCAAAGAGGCACTTTCCTTGTTTCCAGGAAAGCGCCCTTTAATGGAATAACTAAACTTGCATTTGGGAACGTTTTTAGGTATATATGTGTATATTTTATTCTACAATTTTTGTTTGGTTGTTTAATTTATATGAGTGAATATAATTTACTGCGTACTTTACTAAAAATATTCCTAAGACTCCACCCAAAACATTAAATAACAAATAGATAATATCCTTATTACCAAAGTTGCTTATAGTAATAGTAAAACCAGACCACCCAAGTAAAAGACGGGCGACATCTATCACTAAACAACTTAAAATAACAATAGAAATTGCTTTTTTGTTACTTTTTAAATTGAAAAGGAGTAATAAGGAAATCCCAAACGGTACAAATATAATAACATTATAAAATAAAGCTGAATAACTCCAAATAGAAATATTAAAGTGCATCGTATCAAATATTCCAAACCAGTCATTCGTTGAAATAAAGCTACTACTATTGTCTGCTGGATTTTGAGGGAGCGTGAATCCACCAAATTTAATTTGAACTAAGCTTATTACGTAAAAAATGGCTCAACACCAAAATCTGTTCTTGCTAAAAAAGAATACAAAAAAACATCTGTATCCGCTAGAGTTGAGAGTACGACCAAACAACACAGCGAGGTATACAGATGCACTCTCATTCTATCAAGGATTTATGGGATTTACCAGAACTAAAAATTACCGCAACCACTAAAATAAATCACCAAATTTTCATTGATGTCATGCCAATTAAATCTAAACAGGCTTGTCCAATTTGTGCATTTGAAAATACGACTCGTCGTGGAATTGGCTATGTTCGAAAAGTGCGGCATCTCGAAGCGTTTGGTTGCCCTGTTTACTTGAACTTACCTGCCATTCGTATGTCATGTACAGCTTGTTTTGCACATTTTGTGTGGGCATATGAGTGTGTGGCACCGAAAAAACGATACACAAAGGCATTTGAAGCCACGCTGCCGAAGCAGGCAATCGGCGCTACAATCACGCATACATCACGTGTGGCAAACACACCTGCTACAACCGTTGCGCGTATCGTCCGTTCATGGAAAATGGAGGAAGCTACACGTGTCCAAAAAACTTGTCAGAAAAAAGCATTGGCGTGTCACAATCTCGTGCTAGGCATTGATGATTTTGCCATTCGTAAAGGGCATACGTATAACACGGGTCTCCATGATTTACGTGGTGGGACATTTTTAGATATTATTCCTGGACGAAGAATCGAGGAATTACTCGCCTATTTCAATACACAATCTACTCTTTGTGCGCTGAAGCCTGTCGCGATTGTCATGGATTTGGCAAAGGCCTATCATACGTTTGCGAAAAAGATGTATCCTGCAGCGATTCGTATTGCCGATCGTTATCATGTCAATTGTTACGTAACTGAAGCGCTTCAAGCCGTACGAAAATCCGTTCAAAAGCAGCTAGCACCGTATGCCAAAAAGGACCTTAAGCAACACTTCCGAATTCTTGGTAAACGACGTGATCAATTGAAGAATGATGAAAAAAATAGCCTACACCGACTGCTTCAATACGCCGAAATCCTGCATCAAGTCTACAGTTGGAAAGAAGCCTTTATCGAATGGTACGACTGTAGTTCCACGTATGAACTGGCGAAAAAAGGCTTCGGACGTTGGCTGGCGCAAGGTACTACAATCAAGCATCCAGCCGTGGAATCCTGTCTGTCAACGATGCGCAATTGGCAAGAAGAAATCTGTAATTATCATCAATTACGCTTTACTAATGCGGCAGTAGAAGGGAAAAATAATCTCATTAAAGCGCTGCAAAGACGCCATTTTTTCACACGCAATCCGCAGCACTATAAAGAGACAATTTTACTAGAATGCAATGCCGAATAGATTCAGTATGGCTCTTAGTCAAGCACACGTTTTGGTGAAGAGCCCAAATTTAAATATTAATTTTCGTACTATTCCTTTTTTTATATCTGAAATACATCGAAAAATATGTTCCTACCAATGCTAGTAGAAAAAAACACAATGCTAGTTGCAAAGTAAAATTCAATAAAAGAAAATAGCTAATACCAAAGTTGCAAATCACTATACCTATCAACGATTTTAAGTTGTCTTTAAAATTACTGAAAAGTGGAATTATCAAGGGTAATAATATAGAGCAACTAATCAATAACATACCTACTAATCCAACGATTAAAACAATTGCCATCATCGCTCCAGCTCCGTTATCTAAATCATTTACAGTAACTAAAGCATCATTTTGGAATTTTTCTATAAACAACTTTGAACAAATAAATAATACGAATAATATAAAGGCTGTAAATAAATTGATTTTCACACATAGCAAAGAACTGTATTCTTTGAACTTGCGAGTTTTCATATATATCTCCTATATCCAATTTTATCTAAATTATATAGATAGACGGTAATTGAAAATGTAAAGTTGCATTTGATTAAAAAAGTCCCCAAAGCGTCGTTAGGTAACATTGCATAAAAGTCTTTTATTCTGAAATATGGCCCTTTCCATGAATAAAGACGCTTTCCTTATTTCAGAAAAGCGCCCTATTATGGAAAATGTATAACTAATATTTCACCTGCAAATTATCTTGTAGTATTTTCTCTGCAAGTTTAATGTTTTCTTTTAGAAATAAAGGTAGTTCCGTATGTGCAAGAACCTCTGATGTAGTCATCCAAATAACATCATCCACTTCTTCAGTACTTTTAGCGTAAGGTTCTCCAGATTTATGATGACATAGGAAAACTATATCGATTACATTTATCCCTGATTCTGTCACGAAGGAGGAGCTATTTACATATTTAATGCCTGTAATTTCGCTACCTACTTCTTCAAAAACTTCTCGTTTTAATGTTCTTTCCAGAATATCAGACGAATCACCTTCAATTTCACACTTTCCTCCTACTAATGAGAGACCTCCACCAGCATGCTCCTCCTTTTCACTTCTGCGGATTAAAAGCCATTTCTCATTGCGACGAATTGCCCCTTCTACATTTACTACAAACATAAAATACCCCCTAAAATTTATACTTTATCCATAAACACTTGGCCCATTTCATTTCGTAGATGCATTTTTTTCTGCAGAAATGCGACCGGTTATAGAACCTTCAAACAATATCCCATTAATCATATCACATACCAATTATTACCACCGCGACCTCAATGATCTTCAAGTAAAGCACCCCGTTAGCGTAACAAAATACTGCCGATTGCGGAGCAATAACGATACCTATGGTTCCCAACGTTCTCGACTCAAGTAAAAAAATATTAGGTATCTCTCTTAATTCGGTTTCCTTCTCGATGGAAACATGGGTTGGAGCGATAGTTGAATATGAACGTTATCAGAAGCGTTCTACTAGTCATATTGTGAGTACAGCGCAAGCATATCATCAGCACAGCCAGCTGTGATCGTATTTGCTTGTTCAGCATGTTTTACCGCCTCAGCGTAAAGTTGTAGATTAAAACTAACAGAAGCCATTATTAAATGCCATTCAGCGTCCGTAATTCCCTTATCAGAAACAGTTTGCAGCAGCCTGTATACTTGGTCAAATGGATTGGTCTGGTCAGAATAATCTTGCAGATAATTCAATGCCCTTGCAAATGCTAAAATCATTTCATATGACCACTGTTCCTGAGGGTACTGCTGCAGGATTGATTTTATTTCATTATAATTACCTACAAGCTTCATTACATCCATCTCTGCCTCAAGATCGTTTATATACTGCATGTCAATCATTCAGCTTGCTCCCTTCTATATTCATGTGCCAATTTTACTAATTATTGATACATGATGTAAAAGAGGATTTCGTCTTATTTTTTGCAATCCTGCCCGTTAGCTTAATGCCGTTCCCAGTCTAATGCTATATTTTCTCAGTCTACAACTTTATTTTTCAGTCTAATACTTTATTTCCCCAAGACACCTGCTTGTTCAACTAACCTGCCCCTTTAGTTGAATAAGAAGGGGAGAATAAAGTTCTCCCTCATAACTTCTTATAAACTTCTGCGTAAGAAACTTTCAGTTGTTCCCTTAATTGCTTGTTTTCTTCTTCTAACTTTTGATTTTTTCTTTTTAGAGATGCAATGAGGGCATCTTTATTTTTTCGTTCATTTTTAGCTTCACTTGTTTTGGTGTAGGTACTTGTGATTGCTGATTTCGTAATGTTTCAATTCTCGAACGGAAGTCCTTATTGTTATATAAGGTTGCTTTTAAAACATCAGCTTCACTCGCTACACTGTTAAAGTTTATTTTCTCATTGGCTCTTATGGGCCTTTTAATGGCTTCATCTACCTTTTGAGAAGTAGTAGCTTTACGATTAGCATGAATCGCTTTTAAGTGGGCAGAGCGGTCATATTCAGACATTTTTAACCCCCAACTTTCTTTTCATTCGATCTTGTCTACCGAAAATAATATTTCCTTCTTGAAGAGTACTTAAAATGTTTTGGTAACGTTGTAGATTCTTTTGGTTTTTCTCCACAATATCTTCTCTTCCTCGTTGTTTTGCTATTTCAATCGCCTTTGTGGTTGTTTTTATATGAAGTTCATATCTTCCTTATCTAACTCTGAAAAACCTACCGCTAAATCCTTACATGGTGTTTGATTATCACCACATGTTAGACAAGGAGGTGCTTCCATATGAGGGCAGTTTCCGTTCAACCGAGCGTGACACGTTCCATAAGGGTTGTCCATCGCATTTAGCTTATGATCCTGCCATAATGCATCCAATATGTCAGTTGGAATATCTTCTCCCGCCTTCATTTCTTGTACTTCACCGTTAAAGTCAAAACTGAATACCCCTTGTTTTATGACTAACTCAAACGCTTTTCTTAATAACCTGGCGTATCTTAATGTCATTTCGGAAGAAGAGTGAGCTAAAAGCTCCTGTACCGTTAGAATATCTGCACCACCATTTAACATCTTCACCCCATAAGTATGTCGGAATTGGTGGGTTTTAAAATGAAACAAATTGCCATTTTCGTCAGTGATATTTTTTTCTTTGCTAATTAAATATTACTCGGTCTAAAGACTTCACTAAACTGAAGGCTACATACATTGCAGCCAAAAAGAGTCATTATATACATATTAAACTATATTTTCAATATCTAAATAACAAATCTAATATGGATAAAAAAGAGGATATATGCTCTTATATTGAACATAATATCCTCTTATTAGTTTAGTCTATTTAAATCTAACGATGGTTCACTATGTACTATTGATTGTGGAAGGATATTCTTCTATCCGTGACAAATTAACTAATACAAAAGACCACCCTCATGGAGTAGTCTTTGTTTAAATTTATATTTATTATCTCTATTTTCCTTTTTTGAACAAGCCTGCTGCAACTGCAGCATTAAAACTTTTTCTTGCAAATTCAGTTGGATCTCCAACATTCTCCCAATGCATGTACATTAATCTAGGATTATCGAAAAGCCAATGGTTATGCACTGCTGTAACAATAAGTCCTCTTTTGCGAAGTTCTGTCATAAATGGATTTATTTCTTCCTGAAGTACAACAGATTCGCCTAGGTTTAGTGTATTAGCCAAAACACCTTCGAATGAAAGGGCAAACGGAAGTGCGAGAGGAGATCGAGTAGTTCGTCCAAGAATGGTAGCTTTAATATCGCGAAGGCGCTGCACAACACAAACTGGTGTTGCAGTAATAACTACACCACCAATGATATTAGCAAGTTGTTGACATTTTATTGGACTTACACAACCGCAAGATTTATCTTGTTGATTTTCATGTTCCATTCTATTCACCTCCTTTTTATTTTCTAGTAATAATATATTCATATGTTATTAAGATAGCTGGGAACTTTAAGGATTACCGCCTTTAATTAAAGAATTTATTTATATACCTATTCATCCATCTACCATTCTAGCCAATTAACTAAATTACCATATCTATTAACTATTGATTGTGGAAGGTCATTACGTTCATTTAACCAATTATAGAAAGGCACCGGACGTTCTTTATAAGGAGTTTCTTCTATAATAAGATGGGATTATTCGACTTTCTATTGGAACGTTCTACAACCTTACTACACGCTCCTACCAATACAGCTCTTTTGATATTTCTAGTAAATTTCAATATTATAAATGTGTAGATAGATAAAATTTAAATGAGGATTTCAAAATGAACAAACTAGAACAAACAACTCAAGAACTTCTGGAAGCTGGTTATACAATTGAGGAGATTAAAGCAGCTTTTGAGGAAGTCATTGAACAAGCTAAACAGTCCAATACGGAACGTGGAACAGATAACTAATAAAGTTGTCTGTTTTTTATTATATACACATAACATAGGTTCAAATAAAATGGAAAAAAAGGAGGTTTTTACAGTGAAAAAATCAACGATTCTATTCAGCGTACTTGTATTACTATTAACTTTCAGCATGGGTGCATACGCTGCAACAAAGTATAATTTCACTTTTGATGGAAAGAAGCAATCTGTTGATGTTCAGATCATCAACAAAAAAGCATATGTACCATTAGATGCTATTGCAGGATTATATGGTGGAAAGGTTACTTATGATAGTAAATCTAATACTTATGCAGTTACATCAAATGCTACTGAATCAACTACTACTCAATCAGATTTGTCAAAAACAATTGATAATTTAACAGTTAAAATTGATAAAGTTGTGCAAGATTCTGATTCATTAAAAATTTATGTTACATATGTAAATAACACTAATGATAAAATTAGCAATGGAAGCGATCTATCTAAGATTGTCGCAAATGGAAAACAGTACAGTTATAACTTTAAATTCAATTATGAAAGATATAATAAAAAAGAAAATGTTCCTCACGCTGATACCTATATTGAGCCTGGCGTAACTGCTGAAGATGTTATTTTCTATGCTCCTGTTGATGCTGATTCAATAAATATTTTAATTCGTGCTAACTGGACAGATTACAGATTTAATAATGTAAAGATTACAAAATAAACTTTCTTTTAGAAAACACGTTCATAGTAAATTTAATTGTTTTAACTACAAAAAACAGATAACTAACAATGTTGTCTGTTTTTTGTATGTACTATTGTCAAGATTTTATGAAATGAAATTACAAAAATCTGTAAGGGGTGCATGGCATTGATATAATAGCAGAAACTATAAAGTTAGTTGGCTTCGGAAAGAAAAAGATGATGGCTAAACAAATTCAATTGTTTGATGATAAAATCAACGATTAAGGTGAAACACTACTCGCTGTATGTGCATCTGTAAAGGGTACTTAGCAATTGTATCTCACAGATAAACGTGTGGTCCTTCATGAAATAAAGGGTATGGCTTTAAATGACTAAAGAAGCATTCCTCTATCTTCAATTAGCAGTATTAACATTTCTAGCAAGCTAGCTAATTCGACTATCGAAATCGTATCTACTGGAAACAAAGCCATGATTGATAATGTGCCAATGCATGTTGCTACTGAAAATAAGAATGCTATTGAAAATTTCAAGGCTATTCAAAAGGAAACTTCCTCTACACCTGTAGCTCCAAAAGAAAAGGATATGTACCATGTTGCTGACGAGATCCGCGAATTGAAGGATTTATTAGATGAGTAAGTCGAAGTGGATATTATGCGTGGCTTAAAAATACAGAGAAACGTGCGATTCACGAGGACCAGGATTACGAAGACTATTTATTACTACGTTGCATTTTTGATGCGTTTAAAGGAAAAGTTGGTTATCAATTATATATGAAGTTAACAGAGGTAATGGTTGTACTAATGAACCACAAGAAAATTCGTCGATTAATGTGTAAATATAATTTTTTTGCGAAAATCAGACGGGCTAAACCATATAAGAAAATCGCAATAGCTACACAAGAGCACTGTATAGTACCCAATTATTTTTCAAAAACGTGTGAAAGAAATGGGCTTATTGCAATCTATGTCACGCCAAGGAAACTGCATCAATAATGCCCCGATTGAATCCTTCTTTGGACATTTTAAAGATGAAGTCGATTATAAGTCAGCAAATAATTTTTTTGAGCTTAAGCAGATGGTAGATACATACATGGAGTATTATAATATGTCACGTAAACATTGGAATCTAAAATACATGGCTCCGACAGAATATCGGAACCATGTAATCGCAGCTTAATCTGCAAAGGTACTTTTTATTAAACTGTCCGTTAAATAGGGCTCAGTTCAGTCCAACAATCGGGGTGCAGTACAAATTGGTTACAACTTAATACTTAATACATTGAATTAATCAAATTCTACAATATCTTGCACTACCGATACCTTATAAACATCTTTGGTATTAATTAATATCGTTTTATAATTTTCTGTTTCAGTAAATGAATACCATGCCTTCTCATTAAAGCCATTAGAAATTTCTTCTGCAAATGTTTCTTGCCCAATATTAGTCTTAATCTTATATTCTTCTTCGCGACTTTCTTCAAAGTAAAACTTTACTTTATATTCATAATCCATTAACCAACACCCCCCATCTACCTATATCATGGGACAAATGGGTTTGAATTAATCAATAGAAATATGAAGCATAATAAAAAGCCACACCTTGTTAGATGTGACCTTATGTATCAGACTTCTTTACCTGTTAACAATTCAATAAAGAACTTAGTTCCCTCTTTCAGATAAAACTTGTGAACATAACCATCATCATCTGTTGGAGGATTTAATATTTCTTCAAGAATATCTTTAGGAATGGTAGACATTGATACTTTTTGTTCCATAACAATTATCATTAATTCCTTCATTCTTTCTGTGAGTTCGTATTTGTCCATTTCATTTACTTTCATACACTTTCCCTCCATCGTGTTCTATTGATGGATTTAGTATAACACAAAAAAGAACGTACGTTTGTTTATGTATTTAATACAAAGCCACACCTTGTTAGATGAGACTTTTATGTATTAGTTAGTTATCTATGTCTACAACAAATAAATTGGTTGTTATTATTTTTTGGGAGCTTGAGCTTTCTTGACTTCTTTCTTTTTGGCTTGGACTTTCTTAACTTCTTGGTAGTTGTATGGTTTTGCCATACTCATGTCGAACTTTGTGTCTGTGGCTTTGAATGCTATCTTGAGTGGTACCTTTGTAGTTATACCGTCGACTGTATTTGTGTAAAATGTATCCGTCACAATCTCACTTTGAGCTCTTTCTGCTTCCGTCATTAAAAGATATTTTGGATTTTTCTTATCTCCTGCATCATAAAAAGTTGCATCAGAATGATACCAATTCCCTCCAACTTTTACGGCGTTCCATGCATGACCAAGACCAGTACGTGTACTAACTCCTGGTAAGGTTCTAGACTCAATTCCAAATCTAACATATAAGGCAGTTGCGAAATCCGTATAACCCATACAAACAGTAGAACTCCAAGTTTCTAAGTATGGATGATCTTTAGGTATTTTCTTACCGTAAGAAATTTGACTACCTACGAAATCATTTATTGCTAACACAACATCATAATCTGTTTCTAATTTGTAGTTATCCACAATGTATTTCTCAGCCTTATCCATCTTTTTGTACCAAGCATCCTCGTCTTCCTTGTCACGTTGATTACTGACACTTATAGTGTTTTTGAAAACACCTTTACTTATTTCTTCAGCGTAACTCGAAACGTATCTCCCATAAAGGGCATAACCAGGAATATCTTGGCTGATATCCCGAGAGAAAAAAGAATATTCCGAAAGTCCTTTATTATAATCCTTGTTAGAATAAACCACTACATCTTTAGGTTCAAATTCAGGGCTGTTGTACAAGTCAATCATCACTTGCTTTACTTCCGCTAAAGTTTTGAACTCACTGGCTTTAGGTATGTACTCCTTGTAAATCCAACTACCTCCTGGCGTTACTTGCCATTCTGCGTAAGCTGTTCCACTTGTGGCTACAGAGGCGAAAACTCCCGTTGCTAATACTGCACCTACTGCCAATACTTTTAATGGCTGTCTTTTTTTCAATCGAATCTCCTCTTTCTTTTTTTGCTTTATTTAAAAATCCGAACAGCCACCTCCCATCTACCTATATGATAGAATAAATGGAACGTATTGTCATTATAAAAAGAGACTACCAATTTAGTAATCTTTGTTTGCTACATGCATGTACAAGCGAACTTGCTCATTACTGTAAGACGTTTATTTGGCGTATTTCTGTTCACTTTAATAAAACTTGATAATATCAAATTACAATGTTTTTTAGTGAATTTCTCTAGTCTTAGGAAGTTCACTATATTAAATACTAGAAATTCCTATTTTCTACACAAACACAAAAACAACAAAATATACTAATGCTGTAGGAACTGCATAAGAAGATACACCCTTTAAACTCCATTTGTCTTCATCAAGTGTCCAAAGAAAAATCAGCAATGTTATCATGGTAATCCCTATAGCGTTCATAATAATATCTAATAATCCAATAACCCCCACCCCCTTTTCTACCCTTTACATTTACATTAATATATTCTTCATACATTAAGCCCATGCTAACCGCTTGGCTGTTTCATCAATTACCGCATTGCGTTTACGTAGCACCTTATTGCACGACATATATAATCGGTCTGCAATGTCTTCCCACTCATAACAGTTCTTTTCAGTATCCCAGTACCGCATGTCCACAATAGTTTTTAAATCATGGTCTAACTGTGAAGGGATTGCTTCAATCGTTTTAACAATATCTTTTAACTTTTGGTAAAGCTTGTCTTCAGCAAGAATTTCTGCCGCCCACTGCAGCGAGATAATGGATTACAATTAGCTCTGAAATATTGAAGCGGTATTGATTTCGCTTCACCATTTTCTTTGGATATCCACGCTTACTCTAATTGCTCAAATTTTAAGACATAATATTCAGGCTCATTTTTGCCTTTTATCCAGAAACAAATTAATAGAAATGCTTTCGCTCCTTTTCTATGCCATGAGTACAATAGAATATATTGATCCTCAGTTAAATTCTTTAAGGGGAAATTTTTTAAAATAACCGCTTGTTCTTTAAAACACCACTATAATCGACCTATGAAGATTTTACTATTTGCCCTTTATCCCCCTATTTTTGATGTGATATTAAAATTAATTATTCTTATAGCACTGAATTTATATTCGGTGAACTACCCCTTTTCAGGTACTGTAAATTGGTTCGTAGGAAGATACGACATAAACGTTCACTCGGCGTCATGTTGAGCCAACACTTTACTAAGATGTTCAAAGCATCAGTCCTTTTACATAGAATAGAATGCTTGTACAAAATGGGACATGACTGCGCTATTTGGCGCAATCTTTTTTATAAACTGTAATGCCTCCTACCGTTAAATCCTTTAATGTCACCTTTCTTCCATATTCCCTTGACAGAATACTTTCAACGATTGGTAACAGTTTTCGAACCTTTTCTTCTGTCATTTTTACTGCTTTCATCACTCACACTCCTTTTTTATCAGAATATGTCGATTGGGCTTGTCACTTTCATACGTGGAATGCCTAAATATTAATCTAGTCCATTTCCGATATCGTTCATTATTTGTGCGCAATCTTCGAATATGTTCCATCATCACACCAAAGAGTACCTGGTTTTTTATAACAAATTGAGCATGTCTCGCTTTCGGATAACAGATCGGATTCTTTATGATATTTGCAGAGAGTTCAATGTAAACGAGTTCTGGCTTCGTAAAGGTGAAGGTGAAATGTTTATTGAACCCGAAACTTTTTCACTGGATGAATACGCAAAAAAAAGCAACCTCACAGAATTGAAGATTGCTATCATGAAGGGCTATATGGATCTTGATCGAGATGTGCGAGGGACATTACTTAACCATGTGGAGCAATTATTTAAAAACCGCTCCGAAATAGCGGTCACAGTTGAAAATAAAATTGATGCTGAATTGGACAGCTATCGTCAAGAATTAGAGGCTGAGCAAAAGGCAGGAACATTATCAGCTTCCGAAGGGCAAAGAGGAAAATTAGGTTAAAAAAGAATAACACTAAAAGTAAGTAGTACAGAAAATTATATGAATGATATGCAATTTTAGTGCTATATATAAATTAAAGAGCAAGGCTCCTTTGTCTCGCTCTTTTCTTATTATTAGGAGTGAATACTGATGAAATGCGTCATCTATGTTCGAGTGAGTACAGATGAACAGGCCAAGCATGGATTTTCAATAGCTGCCCAGATTGAGAAGTTAGAAGCCTATTGTGTATCACAAGGATGGGAAATTATTGAAAAGCCCTATATCGATGATGGTTATTCTGCTAAAGATTTAAACAGACCTCATTTCCAAAATATGCTCGATCGAATTAAGCAAGGGGGCATTGATGTCCTACTAGTGTATAAACTTGATCGATTAACTCGATCTGTGCCTGACCTTCATACTATCTTAGCAGAATTAGATCAATACGAATGTAAATTTAAATCTGCTACAGAAGTCTATGATACTACTAATGCTATGGGGCGTTTGTTTATCACACTAGTGGCAGCTATTGCACAATGGGAGCGCGAAAATACGGCGGAACGAGTGCGCTTTGGATTAGAAAAGAAAGTGAAATTGGGACGCTGGAAAGGTGGCACCCCTCCCTATGGCTATAAGGTCATTGATAGTGAATTAGAGATAGATGAAGAAGAAGCTCAAATTGTAAAAGAAATATTTAAGTTAGCTAGATCGATAGGCTTTTACACTCTAGCTCGTCAACTAACTAGTAAAGGAATCCCTTCAAGAAGAGGCGGAGGATGGCATGTAGACAGTGTGCGAGATATTGCCAATAATCCTACATACGCTGGCTATTTAATGTTCAGCGCTAATCCCAAAGACATCAAAAAACCGCCTCGCGAACGGGAGCTATTCGAGGGAAATCACGAACGCATTATAGATCGTGATGAATTCTGGGAGCTACAGGATTTGTTGGATAAGCGCAGGACCTTTGGCGGAAAACGTGAAACAAGCAATTACTATTTTTCTTCGATTTTAAAATGTGCTAGATGTGGTCACTCAATGTCAGGGCACAAAGTAGGCAAGAAAAAGAACTACCGATGTTCAGGAAAGAAGGCAGGAAAAACCTGTACGAGTCATATGATTTTAGAAAGCAATTTAGTACAAACGGTATTTGCCCAGTGGGATGACTTAGTGGGTGGTCATTTTAAAAGTAATGAAGGCGAAGCCAACTTTCCTAAAGCACAGCTCTCCTCTTTACAGCATGAACTAGCCTCCATACAAAAGCTTTTACTCAAGAAAAAAACCATGTTCGAAAATGATATTATTGATATTGATGAATTAATACTTGAAACCGAAAAGTTACGTGGCAAAGAAAAAGAAATTCAACGTGAGATAAAGAATATTCAGCAGCAGGACACTCGGTATCATGAGGAAATCAGATCCATTATTCGCAACATCGATACTCTTTGGTTAAATGCTGATGATTACGAACGGAAGCAATTAATGACGACCATATTTGAGCAAATTGTAATTGATACAAAGGACGATTATACGAGCAGTAAGCAAGCCAGAGAAATCATAATTGTTACAGCTAAATAATATGTCTTTTATTGGTGGAGGTACATTAATTCCTTGGGCGTTAATTCCTGCTGCTGCCATATGCAATGTAAGTCCCTTTGAACTCGCAAGGCGTAATTTATTGCCTGTAGTGATTGGTCTTGTTATTACGACGATTGTGGCGGTGTTTTTGATTTAATGAAAATTCTTTTGATTTAAAATTTTTCTTCTGAATGAATACAATAATTATCAATCATCCCAAAAGTCTATTCACTTTTGGGATAGTCTGTTAGTAATTTATATAGTTGATTAAATACTTTTGAGGGTGCGTGAGAAATCTCTGAAAGATCAATTTCTATATCTTTATGAATCATTTTGTTATCTATTAACTCGAATAATAAATTGTCTAAATAAAAGTTTTTTACATAACTTCTTTGTGTAAGCTTTTTTTCATTAAGCTCTACAAAGGATTCGTTAGATACTCTTAGGAACATATACCATAATTCTCGTTCTACGCCAGGCTTGATGAAGATTTCAGCTAGTGTTCTTGCTTGAGATAAGCTATTTTTATTTACAATAATATTTTCAGATAATGTATAACTAAGATTCTGCTTATTGGGACTGATTGTATTCCAAGAGGTTACATGGAACACAATAAAATTCCCACGTACTTCATATGAAGTAATTTCACCCAATTCCTTAACTGCTTCAACATCAACTAATGCAATGGTTTTAACATCTCTCCAGTTTGTAGGTAGTTTAGATAGGGAAATTCCAATAAATGGGCTTACTGTAATTTCCTTTAATCGCTCATATGAAACAGGTACTAACAATGCTAATGTATCGTTTTCTTCATTTAGATATTGAACTGTTCCTTGAGGTAAAATTCCATCTCGTTGTAGCTCATCAGCATTTTTAATCAATAAATTAGCAATAATCTGTTCAACTAATTTCGAGTTATTTGGTAGGAACGGAAGACCCCCAATGTTGACTTTTTCAATACTCTTATAGAATTTATGCTGTTTATATTGCTCGTCATCTTTCCAAGGAAATAATACATATGCACCGAAAGCAGTTCGCTCATATTTCCCATTCTTCTCAATGACAATTGAATCTCTATAGCGATGCATTGTGTTAATATCCTCGTTTTTCGGTCCAACCATATCTTCGTTAATTACTTCAACTTTGTATTTAGCATCAAAAATGTACTGGAAATGATAGTCCTTTCCCCTCTTTCCAATACTTAGCATAGAATCTGGTTCTTGTGAAACAGTAGGAGATTTATTTGTTTTGAATTGGTATTGTAATATAATCTCCTCTTCTGTAATAGGATGTAAAAATTTAAAAGTTGATGTTTGATCTTGCCGTAATCTTACATAAATTCCGCCATCATTATATTTAACAACATCTTGATCTATTAACTGACATTTTTCACGAAGTATTTGTCCAAGTTTTAAGAAGGTCCAGTATTCATACAATGTCGCAATGTTTTTCAATGACATTTTATAACTGTCGCCATATAAGATGAGACTTTGAAACAGATAGGCGTAAACTTGGAACACCTCTTTATAGCCAGTAGCCATTTGTAAAACAAGGCTATGTACGGAACGATCTAATTTTCCTACTTGTCGCCATATCGATTGCTTAAGATGCAATAAGAGTGTGTTTTCCATCTTTGTTAAAATACTAACTAACTCTATGTCTGGTTCTCTTTGTTGACCTTTACACCAATATATATATTGATTCATTAACAAGGCAATTTTAGTTTTTAATCGAGTCATAGTCCATTTTATATAACGGTTTTCTTGCGTATCAATTGTATGTTGTTTTTTAATAAGTAAACCCCTCGTCGGCATAACTGATTTCCCTAATATCTGTAAACCATTCTCTACATCTATAAATCGGTTGACATTTTTGCGTAAATAAGCACGACCTGTACTATCCTGTCTACCAAGCTTTTCTCCTTTTGCAAGGGTATATGTCGTTTCAAATTGATGATGTGGCATTCGTTCAATTTGTTGGATTGCATGAATGTATTCATCAAAATGCTTCATAATTAGGCGATAAAATTCCGTAGGAGATGGATCCTTATATATTTTCGCACTCGCCTTTAAATGTGTACGCTGTATAAAACTATACGTAAGATTATAGATTTCATTATTAATTTCATGTAACAACGCTTTATAGTCTTTTTGATAATCCAGTTTTGCAGGAAAAACTTCAACTGTAAAACTTAATATTGTTGAATCTTGTTGCCATATTTCAAAAGTTGATAATCCAATCTCATTCATAAAATGCAATGTACCTAATAAACGATTTTCTTCCTCATCCACAACAGTAATGGCTTCTCGAAAAGGCTGATACTCATGATAAAATGTATACCGCTCCTCATTTTTTGGTCGAACATATACTTGATATTGACCATTTTCAAAAAAGATAGGCTGTGGAAAATTTATGGTATGATAATCCTCTAGTTGATTACTTACAGGATTATATAAGTGCACGCTTGCTTTCTGATCACTAATTGAAAAACTCATTTGAATATCATCAGATAAAGATACAAATTTTGTTGAATTATATTTTCCTTTTATAATCAACTTTAATTCATTTGTTTCTATCTCTAACAATTTAATTGATTTATGAGATCCAGAAGGAAGTGAAACCATCATCAGCTAATCTCCTTAACATTTCAGCTACCTTCTTTGCACTTAGTAAATATGCTGCTGATTGTGGTACATCAGTATCTTGATCAAATTTTTGTCCTGCAAGTTTTTCAAATAAATCTTCTAGTAATTGCTGCACTCGCTGCCCACTTCCAGCAATTCTTGGTAAGATCTTTTGCATGATACAAAAATCGAATGCTTGATCTTCATCTAAAAATTGCATTTGGTTATTATAAATCATATAGAAACAGATCTCATCACGTACACGATATCCAACATGTGCATTAATTGGTTGAAGTAGTTTATTAAATTCAACTATCTTTTCAGTAACATTTTTTATAAGCTTTTCATTTCCTCTATATGCATGCTTTAAATATAAGTATGTAGATTGAATTTGAGAATTGCCAATTACTTTAGACTCTACTTCTATATTTTCAAAACTAAAGTTATCAAGATGAATCTCGTTAAATTCTATTGAATTTGCACGATCCAGAACTTTTTTACTAAAGGGATGAGTTGTTTCATCCATATTAACTGTACCTAAGACATAAAGGTTGTTTGGTAAAGTAAGAGGCTTGTCATCAATTATTGTAAGTGGAGAAGAAATAATTTCACCATTATCATCTTCTCGACGACTCTCCATAACACTTAGCACATCACTAAAATAATACTCTACACGAGCCAAATTCATTTCATCTAATAGGACAAAATGCGGCAAATCAGGATTATTATGTGCTTGCTTAACCATTTCAGTGAAAGGTCCCTCTTTGAACTTTCCTGTTAAATCTGTGTAGCCAATCAAATCTGAACTATCACTCCAATCTGGTCGAACAGGAACAAGTTTAAACTGTTTATTCTCCTCCGTCGCCCCAATCGCCTCCGCAAACAATTGTACAATCTTTGTCTTCCCTGTACCCGAAATTCCCGAAATAATCACAAACGGTTTACTTCGTAGAGAAAGATACAGGTTTTTAATGTTAGCCTCGGCATAAATGAAGCCTTTGGAGGAGATATAGGAGTGAATATGGAAAGAAATGTTTCCATTCAGATTTAATGATTCAAAATCATCATTAATTTCAATGTTTTCATTCAGTACACCTAAGTCAGACAAGTATTTTTTATAGTAATTTAAAGCTGATGTATGAGCTCTATTCCATTTTTCATCAAGTATTAGAAATTTGTCATCATTCATTATCAAATTCAATGTGTTAATATCATAAATCTGAAATAAATCTAATTCGTTTTGAAAATGACTATACTGTTTTAAAGGCTCTTTTAAACTCCGAATAGCTGATATGTATGCTCCAATAGTCTTGCTAGCCAAAGCTGTATTATCCCTTAGCCACTCCCTATAACTATATTCATTAATTAACTTCTTTACTTCGTTTTTTTCGTTTAATTGATTCTGCTGTTGAACAAGTAGAACAAGCTCGTCTTCTGTTACAAGTTGTACCGAATATTCAAATGTACTATTCTTTTGATTAATTATTATATATCTATCATTTTTTCTTCTAACATTAAATTTCCAATTATCTTGCCCTTGTTGTCTTTTTACAACAAATTCTTCTTTTATCATCTTATGCATAAAATCTTTCAAAGGAGCAATTAGAAGTTTTTCAAAAAAACGCAATATCAAAAATCCGTCTTTAGGAGAGTTTTGAACTTTTTTCACATTACCTCTTAATAAATCAAACCACCAACTATCATTCTGAATTGATGGCGATAAAACTATGTAATCATCATTCTCAAAAAACACTGTATTTTTGTCCTGAATCAAATTCAACCTATTCACTAGTACATTCTTATTCAAATTACCTGAACTCTGATTATATGTCATATAAAATCACTCCAAAGTATAATTTCTAGAACAAGGTGCAATAACTTTTATTCAAACTATATTTATGTTGCGGTAATTGTCCACCTACAAAGCTATCAGGTGTAATTTTTGGAAATCATTCGTCAATCAAATATTCTTTTGTCTCAAATAGACAGTAAGTTTTTGTGCGTATTTCACTCCCATCTAGAAACTTTATTTTTCCAAGCTCTCTTTCAATATATGTTTCATCTAACACCCACTTCAACTAACTTTGAAATCATATCCATTTGCTTTTAGTAGGTATTGACTATTAATCATGATTTACAAACCATTGCGTGTTACTGATGTGCCTCCGTGAAATGAAGAATCCCTTAATCATTTAATCCATCCATACACCCATTATTAATTGAAGGAAATTCCCAACTTACTTCCATCAAACCACTCCTTATTTCATAATTTACTTCCATTTATCTTAACATGAACTAGATATATTGACTAATGTAGCTTTTCTTAAAGCTCCTACTTTGAATTAAATATAAAAATTTTAACAGTACTTTACAGCGGTTATGGTTGTAGTTGGTATGTTAATTCCTTGGATATTATTTCAAGCCATTGCAATTTGTAATGTTACCCCATTTGAGCTATCAAGGCATAATTTATTGCCCATGATGATCGGGAGTTAACATAGGAAGTTTTATAGATAGTATAAAGACTATCTGGAATGATTAAGCATGGAAGATGGAAGAAATATATTAAAGAGATGACCCTCGTAGAATCCATCTCTTTCTCTGTATGCTATAGCTCTGTATAATACTTCCCCACCCCCTCCTGAAACAACTGCTTAACCTGCTGCTCACCCAGCCCTAAAACATAAGCCTCGATGATAATCTGTCGCAATTTCTCAGCAATTTGTGGAAGGTTCGCTTCCTGGACTTCGGTAGAAATTTCATTAATTACAAATGCTTTTGAACGAGGTTTTATTGAGATAATGCCCTTTTTTTGTAGCTCCTTGTAGCTTTTATGAACGGTGTGAAGATTGAGGTTTGTTTGCCCTGCTAGATCACGAATAGAGGGTAGCTGGTCACCACATTGCAAAATTCCTGTCGCTATTGCTAATAGAAGTTGTTGTGTTAGCTGCTGATAAAATGGGGTATTACTAGTTATATCTATTTTTACATTCAATTGTTTACGTAATCCTTCCTATTCTTTTGATCAACAATTTTATAAATTATCGTGATTGTACTTATAGTTACAATGATTAAAATAATGACTGCTGATATCCATGGAGAAACAAGGAACGTAAGCAAGCTGAAATGGAGAAGCGCAACGATAATTAATAAAGGTAATCCATATAGTAAGCTAATTAATACTGTAGGATTGGATTTAATAGCCTCTGATGGATTGGTACAGTCAAGTAATGGATGCTTTTTATCATAAAGCGGAGATAATAAATTATAAGAAAAGACTAATAGTAACGTCATCAATAAATACAGCATCATTATCATGTCATTTATTTCAAATAGCATATAAATGATATAGCTTATGATGACTGATAGTGCACTGATACATGAGGAAATCACTACTTTTGCCATATATATTTTGTGTGGCTCCAAGGGCAATGTTTTGCTCGAAGCATAATATTTACCCTCTCTAGAATAAGGTGTTCCACTAATATTGTTCATACAGCTCATAAACAAAATCATATAGACAAAAAGGTAAGCTTTATTGTCAATAATCCAGTCGGCCTTTAGCATATTCATCCGAATCACAATTAGTAAAATTGCTGTGCCGATTGGTGTCATAATGATACCTAAGATCGCTTGCATTTTAAAATAGGGTTCAGATTGAATAATCCAGTATTCTCGTTGTAAGTAATTGCTCCAACTAGTATTGCTTCTCCAAACCTTAGCCGTTTTTTCAATTTTGTTCACAGACGAACCATATTCATAATACTTAGACCCAATGATTGTTATAGTTATGTTAAACAATAAAAAGCACAGTAAGAATACTATAGAGAAATAAAATACACTTTGAGCAGTCGTTAATGGCAATAATTCCGCAAGCCATGTCTGTTGCATTGCAAAACGATAGCCTATGTCGAGAAAATCTGATATGGACGCACTTAAGGATGCGATGGTTGATGTATCTATTTTCGCTAAAACAAGCTTAATTTCCTCAATATTATTTAGCCAAAAAAAGACTATTGGGCAAATGCCAATCCCTAAAATAAACATCATTCTAACCATCAAATAGATGGATATATTCCTAAAAATGGTGCGAAAATAATTCAAAACAGATAAAATACATAGTAGAAATAATGTAATGAAAATGTTTACCATAAGTAAAAATACAATAGATTTAACAGCAAATCCTATATTAAACTCTATTAATAAAATAAAAAATGTAGGTATGGAGAGTACTCCAACGACCAATATTGGTAGAGCTACACCACTTACTATTTTCGCCAATACAATCCGCTTTGCTGAAATCGGCAAATGAGCTAAGATAGAAAAATCACTTTGACTAAACACTACTGAAATCGCAAAATAGGAAATCAGTATATACGTGATACTATTCGATAGTATAAAGCTATAAAATAAAAACACCTCTGAGGTAGCCAAAAAATAAATTATAAAGGTAAATACACAATACTGTAAGGCTATATAAATAAAGGCTAGTATTAAAAGCACTTGCACGATTGGTTGCTTTGGTTTTGTATAAACGGATGTTAAGAAAAATTTAATTAATGGCAAATTATCCTTCATTAGCTTGTTTCTCCATAAAAATAGTTTCTAGGCTCCCATCGACTAGCAGATTTTCTACAGATTCATGTAAAACAATCTTGCCGTCCTTTAAAAAACAAATGGATCGGCAAATTTTTTCAGCAACATCCAACAAATGAGTGGAAAACAGAACCGTTCCACCATTCTTAACATATTCTTTTAGACAATTTTTAAAAGCAACAACAGCAAGTGGATCCAGACCATTTAACGGCTCATCCATAATAAGAATAGGTGGACTAATCGTAAAGGCAGTAATCAACGCCATCTTATGGAGCATTCCATAAGAGTACGTTCCCATTGGTTTATTCATACTTTTTTCCATACTAAATATATGGATGAGGCTTTGTAGTTTTGCATCATCGTTTTTTTCATATAAGCTCAAAACAAAATGTATCCAATCATAGGCAGCTATATTTGGAAAAACATGAATGGTGTCAGGGATAAAATAAAATTGTCTTTTATAGTCAAGTGACTGCGATTTTAGAACATTATTAATCATCACTTTTCCACAATCCTGCTCTACTGAGCCAGTAATACAATTTAATGTTGTTGTTTTACCTGCCCCATTCCCACCTACAAACCCCAATATCTCTCCCTTTTCTACCTTTAATGCCACGCCCTTTAATACTTCATGCTGCCCATACGATTTCTGTAAATCTTCTATTAATAACATGCCTTTATCACATCCCATTTAAAATTTTTTCTTCGCAATGAAACCGTGCATGGTAGTAATCATTAATAGCACCAATAGTAGTGTGACGATAATATGAATGCTGTACCCTGCTTCTAAATTACCCGTCATCAGTATATTCGCTGCAGACAAACTATTACTAGCAGGATTTACAGCATCTATGAAAGGATGTAATCCCGCGATAAAGCGGCATATTAATAGGACAACGATACTTATTAGTGCAATAAATGCAGGACTATTAAAAAATGTACTTATCATCGCAACAAACGTTATGATAAATAACAGCCAAACACAATAAAATACAAAAGCCCACATAGCTTGTGTCATAGGAACAGTAGTAAATAAATACGCTGCATAGCCATAGGATACTGCATAGCCAAGAGCTATACATATAACAGCTAACATATAATGGATAATGATTTTACTATTTAAATAAGAAGATATTGATACTGGTCTTGTTAGGATAAAGCTCATCATACCATTGGCTTTCTCTCCTTGAATAATACTCATAGTAGCAACGACCAAAATAATAATGCCGAGCTGATCAAATTGTGAATTTAATGTTGAGGCAAGTACCTCCTGTCCTTCAGGCTTTGCCATAGTAGGATCAATTATAATACCTTCAATACCACCCGCTGATTGTAAAATAACAGGTAAATAATACATCATAATCGGCTGAGTTAGCCCTAGTAAAATAAATACGATTGGGAGCCACAATAATTTAAACTCCCTTGCCATTTGCTGTACTTCTTTTTTGCTTAATGCAATAAAAGCACTCATTCACTTACACCACCAATTCTAAAAATATTTCTTCTAGACTTTCTTGAATACCCATTTCAAACTTTGTAAACATCACGTTTGAATCCAAACCGTGCTGTAACAATCGATGGGCATCACCTTCCAAATGATGAACATGTATTTTATAGCCATCTCCATAGCTCTCGATATTCTTTACGTATGGCAAATGCTCGATGATTGTTAACCACTTACAATCTTGTTCACGTAATGTCACAAAGATAGCTGATTCTTGATGGTACTCAAGCAGCTCTAATTTTGTCGCATCCTCTATTTTCTGACCATTTTTTATGACAACAAAGCGCTCACAAATTTCCTCCGCATCGCTCAAAATATGCGTTGATAACAGAATAGTCGTTTCTTTTTTTATTTCTTTTAATAGATTTAACACTTCTCTTCTGCCTATTGGGTCTAGCGCTGATACCGGTTCATCCATAATCATTAAAGCTGGCTTATGCAATAAGGCTTGTGCGATGCCAAGGCGTTGCTTCATACCACCGGAAAATGTCCCCACATGCATATGTGCTTCTTTTCCTAAGCCCACCTTTTCTAAAAGCAGTGGGATCTCTCGCTGTAATTCATTTTTTGATAAGCCAGAAAGTGTTCCCATAAAGAACAATGTTTCAAATGCTGTCATCCATGAGTAAAAATTAGGATACTGAGGTAAGTAACCAATTTGATTTCTCATAGATGAAATCTTTTGACCATCAAGATGAATTTCTCCTTTATCTGCATTCAAAATGTCGGCAATGATTTGAATTAACGTGGATTTCCCCGCTCCGTTTGGTCCAATTAATCCAACACACTCATTAGCATCAATGACCATTGAAAAATCATTCACGGCTGTTTTTTGTTTAAACTTTTTCGTAATATTTTTAATCTCTAAGCGCACCTTTATTTACATCCTTTCTACCAATAATGAAGTATAGAACAGAACCAATTGAGTTACAGAACAAAATAATAATTGTCCACATCAGTATGTTTTCCCGCGTATCTCGGTGCCGATATAAATCGAATAAAGCAACAATGATTAGAACAAATCCTACGAATATAAATGGCGAAATGATTGGAAGTATACTTGCCCAATCCAGTTGGTCTAAATCATCAAAACTATAGTGTAATTTCATCCCTAAAACCTCCATTCATTATCATTATCAATAATGATAACAGAAGATGTAAAAAATTTCATTACCTTTTTACTGTACATCTGTAAAAAAAATATATAGTATATTTATTGATAATGTTCTCATGTTGATAACATTTGATTGCTTCCCTTGATACCATCTGATAGGAGGATCGTTTTATGCGGAATAAGGCAGAGACTTTAATGCACCCTGTGAGAATGAAAATTTTCCAAGCTCTGATGCACAATAAAGAAGAAGGTTTAAGCACTTTGGAAATGATTTCTATTATAAAGGATGTACCTCAGGCTACTTTATATCGACACATCCAAATTTTAGTAGATGAAAATATCATAAAAATTGTGAAAGAGAGAAAAGTACGTTCTGTTACAGAGAAATTTTATGCATTAAATGAAGGAGCAGAAAAACTTAGTAAGGAGGATTGGATACAACTAACAATCAAACAAAAACTAAATTATGTTTCTAACTATCAATTAACTTTACTATCTCAATATCAAAATTATTTACATTCATTGGATGAAAAAGAAAGCACTGCTGATTTAGCAACTTTTTCATTTATTGATTTAACATTAACAACTGATCAATTCCAGAACTTAGAAAATGAATTAAACGATTTAATCATTAAATACTATAATATGGCCGACTCAAACAATGATGAGACAAAAACAATAGCTATAAATATTATCCCAAAACCTTAAGTATTATTTTTACGTAAAGAAATGGAGAAGATTTATGAAAAGAAGAAAGTCAGTTGAAAATACACGAAAATTTATCATGATTATAATTGGCGCCATCATCGCAGCATATGGACTAGAAGCGGTATTAATTCCGAACGATGTCATTGATGGTGGCGTGACAGGTATCAGTATTATGGGAGCATACCTCTTTGGTGTTCCATTAGGCGTACTGCTCTTTGTATTAAATATTCCTTTTATTTGGATTGGCTACAAACAAGTAGGTAAAACCTTTGCATTGATGAGTAGTGCTGGGATAGCAGCTCTTTCTATTTCCACTGTGCTTATGCATGATGTTAAAACAATTTTAGGTCCAAGTGATCCGTTATTAATTGTTTTATCTGGTGGTTTGCTACTAGGTGTTGGGATTGGGATTGTCTTGCGTAATGGTGGCGCTTTGGATGGCTCTGAGGTTTTAGCCGTGCTACTATCACGTAAGATTCCGTTTTCAGTCGGGGATATTATATTATTTATTAATGCCTTTATTTTCTTAGGGGCAAGCTTTATTTTTGGCTTGGAGAGCGCATTATACTCCGCTTTAACCTACTATATTGCCAAAAATGTTATTGATATTATTCAAGTTGGTTTAGAAAAATCCAAAGATGTTCGCGTTGTTAGTGCCAAATCAGAAGAGATTGGAGATGCGATTCAAGCTCGTTTAGGACGTGGTGTTACATATACAAAAGGTCGCGGTGGATTTTCCAATGAACCCACAGATATTTTAAACTGTGTTATTAACCGTATGGAAGAAAATAAACTTGTGACGATTATCAAAGATATTGACGAGAGTGCCTTTGTTGTTATTTCTGATGTGTCAGAGGTACGTGGCGGTAACTTCAAAAAGCGAGATATTCACTAAATCAAGAACTTATTATGAGGCTGGGACAAGAGTGTTTCAGCCAACAAAAATACCGAACTATCCAATAAAACGCTCATGAAGTGTTTCGGAATAGTTCGGTTTTTCTATTTATCCTGTTTTGTTAATTTAGAGATTATTTAATTTTATGAAGAAACCATTTAGTTATGTCCTATCCTCTTTTTTTATTGACTAAAAAACTTCAATATCTTGCTATTACGTTAGAAAGGACTTATGTTTTCGCTCAATGCAGTTATACTTTGTTGTACAAAAACATGGAGGAAAGCATTTTAAAAGAAAAGAGTGAAAACATAATGAAGGATAAAAAAAACATGGAAGCGCCACAGAATAGTGGTAGCAATCAACATCCTGAAGAAATGATGACAGACGAAAGATGGCAAGCAATCGTTGAGAACGATGCATCATATAATCATCAATTTTTCTATGCTGTCGAAACGACCAAAATTTTTTGTAAGCCTTCATGTAAATCTCGTGTACCTAAAAAAGAAAATGTACGAATTTTTCAAACAGCGGAGCAAGCCCTCAATGAAAACTTTCGTCCTTGTAAACGCTGTAAGCCAACAAATCAAAACCTTCCTGATTGTGAATGGATCTCTCATGTTACTGAATATATTGATAAAAATTTCACTGAAAAGTTAAATCTTGAATTATTAGGGATGATTGCTCATGGAAGTCCCTTTCATTTACATCGAACATTTAAAAAGATTAAGGGAATTACTCCTGCTGAATACATCCAACATGTCCGATTAAAGGCTGCTAAAGACTACCTGATTGAAACAAATAAATCTATTACAGATATATCGATAAGTGTAGGCATCTCTAATTCAACTTACTTCATTACCCTATTTAAAAATAAATTTGGTTACACACCAGTACAATATCGAAAACTCTATCAATCGGACGAGAAAAAGGAGAAATGAAAAATGAACAGCATTTATTGGTCTTTACTTCAACATAAGGATTGGCATCTCTATGTCGCAGCAACACCCCAACATCTTTTATACGTTGGATCACAAAATCAGCCTTATGCAGCAGTGAGTGAATGGGTTAAGAAAAAATATCCTAAAGCTACGCTGGTCGAAAATACAGCTCTACTCGCTGCTTATTGTGATGAAATCATCGAGTATCTTGAAGGAGAACGGGCTGAATTTACATTTTCCATTGATTACAGGGGTACACCATTTCAGCTTTTAGTATGGAAAGCGCTAAATGAAATTCCTTATGGACAAACAAAGACTTATTCAGATATTGCCCACTATATTAATAAGCCAGCAGCTGTTCGTGCCGTTGGTACAGCTATTGGCGCAAATCCAATTTTACTAGCGGTTCCTTGCCATCGCATAGTAGGAAAAAATGGCGCATTAACAGGCTATCGTGGAGGGCTTGAAATGAAGAAAAAACTGTTAGAGTTAGAGAAATTGAATGCTCATTTGTAAGGGGTATTTCACGTAAAGGAGAGATAAATCGAATGAAACAAAATGTAAGCTATAAAAACTCAAAGACCATACTTAATAAAGGCACAGGTTTTTTTCAGGCTATACACATTCCTTAAATCCATATTTTAATTTACTTTATATTAACAATTATGGATCTATGTACACAACTTAAGAATTAATAATTAGTTAGAAAAACACACATGGATTTATAATTATCTAAACCATGTGTGTTTACTTTAACTGAACTGGCCATCTATTATAAGTTTCGTAGCCATAGGAGCGGGTTATTTCTCCTTCATTTACTTTAATTCGAATGGACATTCCATCTCCTACATTGGTATTGATAGAAAACTTTCCATTAAACGTCTGTACCCTTTCTTGCATTCCTCTGATCCCCATTGAATCGGCAAGAATGATTTCATCCATTTTACATCCTACACCATCGTCAGAATAATTGATTTCAAAGCCATACTCTGTTTCTAAGAGATGAATTTCGACAATGTTGGCATGTGAATGCTTCAAGGCATTGTTCATTAACTCTTGAAAAATGCGATAAATCATCAAATTTAAACGCTCATCTTCTAAATAAAGACGATCGATGGTGTAAATTAGGACAAAATCAGCACGTTTATGGAATTTTTTGATAAGTTTCTCAAGCGCTGCATTTAATCCTAATGTATCTAATAGCGGAGGTTTTAAATTTTCACAATAACCTCTCAAATCAGTCAACGATGCAATCATATGGTCATGTACTTTTGATAGGTTCGTTTGAATATTTGTTGTTTTCTTTGCATGAATCACTTCATGCATCTCTCTAGCAATATGGAGCTGCTCTTGTAAAATCGTATCATGAAGTTCTTGCGCTAATTGATACTTTTCTTGCTCAAATCGTAGCCAAAGTAACTTATTGAGCCAAGGCACCTGGTTATTATCTGCTTCCTTCATCTGCTTTAATTGTTCTAAAAGTTCTTCCACCATTTTAGTATTTTCTATAAAATTATTTAAATATAAAAGCAATAATTCTAGCCATAATAATTCCTCACCCTTTAGATAGATAGATTTATTATGATCTACGACTAGTATTCTTTTATAATTTACATCTTGGTGAATAAAAGCAATATAAAAATGCTCTGTTTTCTTTATATCCCCCAAGCTTAGTTCCTCTAGCAAAACTTCATCAATTTGATTTTGCGTATATTCTTTTGATTCCTTTGATTTACTTAATGAAGTAACCTGTTGTGTTTGTAAATCATAAGTTAGTACGTCTATATGATTAATCTCAAGATGTAAAGCAACTTCGTGAACAAATCTCTCCAATAAGTCTTCAATCTTTATGACTCTTCCAATACTATCAATGGTCGTATACATTCTATGAATTTGATCACCTTTTGTTGAAAAAAGGATTTTTCGCTTATAATAATCTATTTTTTCTTTAATATAGAAAAGTGCTATTAAAGAGAAGAAGGTAAAAGGGAAAATTTGTGTCATTCTTGAAATAGATATATCAGTTATCCAATAGTAAACAAATAACAGCCATATTGTAAAAGCAAATGAAAAATTAAAATAATGGCGTAAGCGAGTTATATAGTACTCCATATCAAATATACGTTCAGTTAACTGTGTAAAGATAAAACTATAAGGTATTAACATTAGAAATAATGAACAGATATCCGCAGAGAGTATTTGTTTATTAAAAATTATATTTGGTAATGTATATAGGAACAAAAATGGTAGAAACGGAATAATGATACTACTTAATAAGATTTTTAATTGAGGTGTTTTAAATTTAAAGTAGCTTAATCCCAATATACTTAGAATCATAGTTAGTAAAATGAAAAATATCCAAAGTGTTAGGTTAGAGAATATTGGATAAGTAGAAGGATAAATAGTACTATAAATACTTAAAAAAACAGTAATCAGGGGCAGTAAATAAAGTACTTTTATATTGTTAATAAATATCCATTTTAAATTCAAAAACAAAAAGTATTTCTTTAGAAAATGAATTAATAGGACTAGGCAAAATAGCATACTACTTCGATTTACAATAATACCAACACTATCTAATCTACCTGCCACTCCTATACTAACATAAGCCAATGACACCGTTAGTATAAAAAGAATAAGTAAATTCACTAAGAGGTTATTCTTTTGATTAAAAAATAAATATAGAGATATTATAAAAGTCAAAAAAAAGTAACAAGTTGGTGCTATAAGTACATAATAAAATTGTTGAGGAATATCACTTGGTTTTATGTGTATATGAATTAAATTACCATTTGGCTTCTTTATTAATAAATCATTGGCTGCTCGTAATATGAAATCATACTTTATATTAGAAATATTATTAATCCCTGTTCCATCTACATTTATTATAATATCTCCAGTTTCGATTTGTTGTTTAGTAGCCCAATCTTTGTAATAAGATTCCACTACTAACCATTCTCCATTTTCTTCTTTAACCCCAATATTTATAAATGTTTTGCTATAAGTTAAATAAAGTAAATAAAAACCAATTAACAAATAAATACTTATTACAAGCAAAAACCACTTACTTTTAATATTGTTTAGTACCAAAGCCGAAGATCTATACGTAGCACTTCATCAAAAGATTCAAGAATTGCCTTCTGTTCAAGTTCCGTAACACCAACAAGAGAAGCCTTTTTTTCTTTTAACAAAGATACTAACGACGGATTTTTTACTAAATATTGAATCATGTTAATCATAAAATCTCCTCATTTCATTAGTTTTTATAGTTACACTTACACTTTTTTGAAGGTATTCAATTAAGTTTCAGTTTCTATTAACTATTCACCATTTACTTGTTTATAAGGGATTAATAACCATAAATGTAACTACACCTATATTATCTTTCATATCACAATTTATATCAACATTATTTTCTAAAAATTGCTAAAATTTAATATATTATAGGTTAATTTTGCTAAAAACAGGATTTATATTCTTTTTTTGACAAATTTATTTAGATACTAATATGAGTCTAGGTCCTTCTTTAGTCAATGTGGATTTGAACCATAGCAAATAAGCCATAGTAGAGAAACATCCCTACAATGGCTTTGCTTAATTTAAGTGGACTAAACTTTCCGCTTCATTTGTCGAATTAGATTTTTAGCCTCTTTTTCCACTCGGTTAGATTCTGTAATTTTTTGTAATGCTTTGTGATAAGTAAAATCATCCAGTGAATTGTTTCTTAAATAGTCCATTGTTACAAGAGGAACTTTAACATAACAAATGGAAATAGCCCATGCGACAGCCATTTTAACATAATAACCATCATGCTTTATATCATTTATTATGGTCAAAACGCTTCCTATATAATGATAATCAATAAAATAATTTAATAGCATGACTACTCCAAAACGTACCTCATATTCTTTATTTGAAGAAAAATAAGGTTGTAAAAATGTCCATACACGCTCTTGATTATCCTTTGTAAATTTTAAGCCTGTACAAAAACTATCACATACTGACCAATTATCTATTTTCGGAACAAATGAAGATATATAAGAAAGGCGATTCTCGGTATTTGTCTTTACATAACCAATGACCATCCCTTGTAGCATCACCTCTTCAAAAAATTCATCACTCGCGGCTTTTAAATAGGTCTGCCAATCTTCCTTAGCAATGCTTTTAGCTATTTTTCGAAGCTCGGGTAACCGAATACCTAAAATATGTTGGCAATTTGGGATAAGTGAGGATGAAAACTTTTGATAATCTTGGTCAGCTAAATTTATAAGTTGTTCTCTTATTTGTTGATGCATCAATATTCTCCTATCATTTATTTTTTTATCATACTATAAAAAGTTAGTATGTTATAAAAAAATAAATGAAGTAGCAAGATTTTAAAGTGTCTACAGAGAACTAATTTTTTCATATTTTAATCCACCAATAAGACATAAGGCCCCTACGACGACAACGACGGTTGCGGCAAATATTGCATATTGATAGCTGTTCGTATAATTAGCTAATGCTCCTGCAAGTGAAGGACCTAGCATTTGTCCCAAGGCATACCCAGCAGTTAAATACCCTAATATTTGATGGCTATTTACTGGTAATATCTGTCTCGCTAATGTTGTAGCAACAGTGGTAATGCCCATAAAGGTTGCGCCAAAAATAAAGGCACTTGTATAAAGTGTTATTGTATTTGTTGCAAAGGCTGGTAATACAATGCCAAGCCCTTGAAATAGCATAGAAATCAATAATATCCTTACATAACCATAGCGTTGTGCCAGCTTTGACCAAACAATGCACGATGGAATTGCTGCAACCCCAACAACAAACCATACAAACGCAGCGTCTCCATGAAAGCTTGTAGACTCTTCAGCAATGGATACGATAAATGTCCCTGTAACAATATAGCCTAGCCCCTCTAAGCTATAGGCGATAATCAGCCATTTCATCCATGTTGTAGGGGGTGCTTTCAGTGAAGCTATGGCTGTATTCCCCTTTTGTTGAACACTTGGTGTAACGGGTTTTATAAAAATTATAATGAATATAAACAATAGGACACAAAATATTGCCAAGGCAATCCATGTTCCATTCCAATCAAAAAGAGCATGAATGGGTGATACAATAATTGCACTTAATGCAATGCCTAAACCTACACCACTATAAAAAAGCCCAGATAAATGTGCTTTGCCATTCCCTGCTAATTGATCAAGCACAAGGCTTGCAGCGACTACAAAGATAAACGCACTCATTACGCCAGAAATACAACGAAGTACATACCAAACAATAACGGTATCTGTAAAGCCCATCAAAGCCGTTGTCAAAATACTTATTACAAGTGCTATTTGTAAAAAAGGAATACGCTTATCTGCTAGTTGTAAACGGCCAGCCACCAATGCCCCTACTAAGTAACCTAGATAATTACTAGTAGCTAAATAACCTGCTGTTGCTCGACTAAAGGTAAAGGTATCTTGCATATATGGCAATATTACTGTATAAGAGAATCGACCAATCCCCATAGCAATCACTAATGCGAAAATGCCTCCAATTAAATATTGAAATGTTTGCTTGTTCATATTTTCCCTCCCTTCATCCTCACTATAACGAAAATCTAGGTATCACAAATAGAGCAAATTCGTTATAATAGATATCAAATAAATTGATGGCTGGTGGAATATATGAATATGAATGATCTCACAATTTTTCGGACAGTCGTGCAAACTGGTAGTTTTTCGAAAGCGGCTGAAGCGCTTAATTACACGCAATCCAATATCTCTATGAAAATACAAAATCTTGAGAACATGTATCAGACAACATTTTTTTATCGTGGACATCGAGGTATTCGCTTAACACCAAAGGGAGAAAAGTTTTATGAGATGGTATTAAAAATGCTACATCTCTATGAGAAATCCTTTGAAATCCTACAAAATCCAAATGAGCATAGAGGTCTTCTACGTATCGGTTCTATGGAAACGACAGCGGCACTTCACTTACCCACACTTTTAACGACGTTCCATAAGGCCCATGAACAAGTAGATATTACAATACAAACAAATCCAACGCAGCAAAATATAGAACGATTAGAAAACTATGAATTAGACGGAGCCTTTGTAACAGGACCAGTGTATAAGGAAAATATTCTTGCAAAGGAATTTGTTTGTGAGGAGCTAGTAGTAGTTACATCCAGCAAGCATAGGCATATTGATAGCTTACGAGATTTAGAGAAAAGTACCTTGATTACTTTTCGCAATGGCTGCTCCTATCGAGCCATTTTAGAGCACTGGCTGCATGAGGATGGTGTGCGTCCGCAAAATCGTATGGAGTTTGGCACCTTGGATGGAATCATTGGCTGTGTTGCTGCGGGGCTAGGTGTAACCTTATTACCACGAGCAATTGCTCAAAAATATATGAAAAACCAATCTTTGTCCCTGCATATACTAACAACAAAGAAAGCTCAAGTTCCTACTTGGTTTATCTATCGCAATGATGAAGTACAATCTCCTGTACTAAAAGATTTCCTTGAAGCAATTGCTGCATATGACTACCCATCCATGTAAAAATTTATCTTGTCATTTTAAAAAGGAGTTGTTCGACGTTTGAACAGCTCTTTTATGTTGTTATACCATAGGAAAGCAAGCGTCCATATTCTATTAAGTACAACTGGTCTTTTATCTAGCACAAATATTAGTTATTCGTGCATATTTTCTCTTCTATTCACCAAGGCCTCCCTCAAAATAAAGATTTCCTATTGTATTCGACAAAATGTAATTCCTGTTTTTCAACACTATGAAAGAGCTGTTCGAGATTTAAACAGCTCTTTTCTCCTATCTAAATTGTTATCCTTTGACGATTTATCTCATTTCCATTACGCTTTTGTTAAATCGTATATATAAAGGAGCAATATATGGATATATTGATTGCCAGTAATCGTCAGCTACCTATTCGATACTATGTTGATAAAGCTATTTGGATTCGTCGAGGTGGCTGCTCTATACATCCTCAAATGACTTTACCGTTTTTTGTGGAAATCGAAATTAAAAACAGTCTTAACTTACAAATTATCATTGACTACATTTTTGAGTTTCAGCGGCAGTACAAACAGACTGAGCTTCAAATCTTGATAAAAGATGCCCATATCTTAACAAAAATAAATGAATTGCTACATTACAATTTAACTCACCATCACACAATCACTATTCAGCAGCTATAGCAGGTAACGTGATGATAAAATGCAACATCTTATCCGAATATTTTGCATGGATGTTGCCATCATGTAGCTCGACAATACTTTTAGCAATGGCAAGGCCAAGTCCTGAGCCTTCCGCGACTTTTGTTCTTGATTGATCCTTTTTATAAAATCGCTCAAATAAGTTCACCAGCTCTTCTGATGTAAATTCATCACTCTCATTAGCAATACTAATTATTACCTGACTTTCTTTTCGCTCAAAAGAAACCAAAATTTGGCCGTTACCTGAGCTATATTTAATCGCATTCATAAGTAAATTATCAAAGACTCTGACCATTTTTTCAGTATCAATGAAAGTAAAGATACGCTCTTCCAAAAAATGTTTCACGAATGAACGATTATTTTCCTCAGCTTGTGGGATCAGCTCTTCTATTAATTGTTCGAGAAGCTCATTGATGCAAACCTCTTGTTTCCCCATAACGATATTTTCATTCGTTAGCTTCGTATATTCAAATAAATCATCTATCAAATTCTTTAATTGCTCGGATTTTGAAAATGCGATTTTAAGATATTCTTCATATTGCTCCTTTGTCTCATATCTCCCCTCTCTTAACAATCGTAAGTAGCCCATTATCGAGGTTAGTGGCGTTCGCAAGTCGTGGGATACATTGGTGATTAATTCATTTTTTTGTTGTTCAATCTTTCGTTCCATTTCGATATTGGTCATGATTGCTTCAGCCATATGATTGACATTCTCTGTTAATAATGCAATTTCATCGATGCCTTTTTTCTTTACTCGATAGCCAAGGTTTCCTTTTGCGATTTCCATGACCCCCTTTGCCAGTGCCTCAATCTGTTTCATTTTTCGTTTTGTTAAATAAAAGAAAGATAAAGTAAAAACAGCAATCGCAATAAAGTAAGAAATCGGGTCCCCCTTCGTTGTACTTGTATACAATACCCCTTGTGGAATACCACTAACAAATAAATATAAATTTTTATCCTCAATCGTTATTGGGTAAAAGGTTATATATTCTTGTCGTGATTGCTCAATCGTCTGTGCATTGAGTGGCTGAATAATAGCAAATTCCATTACGCGCCCTATCTTATTATGTAAATTAATTTGTTCCTCCTCAGCTTGCTTTGTCTTATACAGTACCTTTCCGCTCTCATCTGTCACTAATACTTTTAATGCACTCTGCTTCATTTCAAGCATGACATTTTCATCCTCAATCAATTGTCTTAAGGCTTCAATACTATTGTCGTTGATGGCTCTGTCTACTACATGCTGTACCTGATAACGAATTTGCTGCATACCTGGGCTATAGTCAATAGTAGTTCTCTCATTCATATTTCCAAGGAGAGGAAGTGAAGCTCTTGCAACAATTAGCCCTAGAAACGCACAGAAAATAAAGGTGGTCAATAACTGAACTCTAAGGTTTTGGCGCACCTTTGTGATAGCTTTTATAAAGAGCATTTTTATTTTTATGAATAAATAAAATGCTAGCTTACTGATCCTTTTCAATTTTATAACCTACTCCCCATACAGTTTTAATATATTGAGGATTTCTAGGATTGGTCTCAACCCTTTCTCGTATTTTTCGGATATGTACCATTACTGTATTTTCAGATTGGATTGCCTCTTCCTTCCAAACCTTTTCATAAATTTGCTCAGCGCTCATCACCATACCTTGATTTCTCGCAAGTAGTTCAAGTATTGAAAACTCCCTTGGGGTAAGCTTTACTTTTTCATTATTAACAATCACCTCATGTGTAGCTGTATTTATTCGCATATCTCCTATCTCTATCTCATTTTCGTTCATCGTATCGTTTCGACTCATTTTTATGTATCTACGAAGCTGGGATTTTATGCGTGCCATAAGCTCTAAGGGGTTGAAGGGCTTAGTTACATAATCATCTGCACCTAATGTTAACCCAACGATTTTATCCATATCCTGTGATTTCGCTGACAGCATTATGATGGGCATTTCTGCTATTTCTCTAACCTTCATACACATCTCAATACCATCTATCTTCGGCATCATGATATCTAAAACTATGAGATGCACCTTATGCTTTCTTAGCAGGCTTAAGCCTTGCTCTCCATCACCTGCCTCTAGCACATGGTAGCCCTCATTTTTTAAGTAAATAGCGATAAGATTTCTTATCTCCTTCTCATCATCTACAATTAGTATTGTTTCTTTCGTCATCCAATCCCACCAATTTCAATCATACTTGTTCCTAATTTTAACTATCTTTTTAATTTTCGTATATACCAATAATATAAACACCCAATTATACCGACAGATATGCCAAAATAAATACCATAACGCGTTGCCAGGGCAGAAATATACTCAATATGCTTGCCAAAGAATAACCCAAGTGTAAAATACAGCAATGTCCAAATAAAACCTGTTGTGTAGGAATACATAGCATACTTTATAAAAGACATATTATTCATGCCAACTAAGTAAGGAATAATATGTCTTACTATAGGTATAAAATAGCTGATAACCAAGGCAAAATGCCCATATTTATCTATTAGCTCCTTGGACTTTACTAAATACTTAGCTTTTTTCTTTTTCAGCAATTTATCTACTACTTTATGTCCAAATCCCTTCCCAAGGATATAGCCTAGAGACAATCCAGATACTACACCTAGATACGTTAGGATAAAGGCTTTCAAGACTGACATTTTTTCCATGGAACCTAAAAATCCACCACTCATTACAATCATCTCATCTGGAAGCGGCATCCCCACTATGCCAAGCCAAAGACTAAAAAACAATGCCCAATAACCGTATTGCTCTATAAAGGATAATAACTCACTCAATCCCATCTAACTAACCCTCTTCGTTCTCTGCTTACAGCTCAGCACATAGGCTGGAGGAAGATTAATCCATACTTTTTCATGTGTAATAGTATCAAAATATTGTTGGATAAATGATTTCTTAACTAGTGAATATTGGAATGTAATAAATTCCCCTTCCTCTAAACACTCTTTCACATTTTGTAAGATTCGTGATGCAACGACTGGATTTAAGGATGTAAAAGGCAAACCCGATACAATATAGTCGATTGTTTCGATATTTAAGTTCTTCATATACAACCCTAAATTCTCAGCAGAGCCGTAGATTACGATAACATTCGGCTCATGCTCATATTGTTGATGGAGCCTATTATAAAAAACGGTATTATTTTCAATGAGTATTAGCTTTGTAGTATGCGCCTTCCTTTTCATTAATTCTTTAGTAAAGGAGCCTGTACCAGGACCAAGCTCAACAATACATTGTGCCTTTTTAAAACAAATAGCTTCGACTATTTTTTTTGCCAATTTTTTTGAACTAGGTGAAACAGCACCGATATTTTTTGGATGCTTTATAAATTCAGTAAGAAACGTTATAAATTGCATTCATGTTCTCCCCAATCTGATGAAATGTGAATGTCTTTACTATAACGAGCATTTCTTAAAGATTTAAGAGGAGATTTCTTAACTTTTTCTTAAGAGTTTACATTTTGTTTCTGTGTCATCTATGTATGTAATATTTTAAGCTAACTTTATTTATTTGTATTTCACTGTATTCTCATGTGGGGTACGAAGCATTTTTTTCTGGGGTACTTGGGGTACAAAAAATACGGACAGGTAGATATTGAATCTGATAACTTTAGATTTATATAACCGTCCTGAACCTTGAGATGGTTATATTTTAACCAATTATTAGAATTATCAAGAACTAAATTGAAAAAAGATAGATAAATTAAAGAGCGATACATATTAGTCATGACTAGTATGTATCGCTCTTTTACTTCTTGTACAACGTTGAACCAAACAAATTAGTATTTCAAATCAATTTGTACTGGTAGTTGATTTAAAATTAATTTCAATACATTATCTTGTGACATATCATCAGTCAATTTCATTTCCCCTGCTACGCCAAGATAATCATTTGGATTCCACCAGGCACGTAAAGAATCCTATCCGAATTCCATCTTTTTTTCCCTAGAGTTATGGCGTAAGACTGTCTCCTCAAAAGATAAATCAAAATAGAAAGCGTAAGCCTCTTGGTCATAGAACTGAATTAAGTTTTTTAGCATTTCACCGTAACGCTCTTTATATAAGATCCCTTCCACAATAATAAATTCACATTTATCTTTGCCATATTCCGCAATTTGGCGAATTAGATCAATGGAAAGATTCCCTTCTCTATCCTGGACCTTCAACATTTCACGGCGAACAACATCCTGGGAAACCAATAGTGTTCCATGCCCCAAATAATTTTGAAGACTTTTCGCAGTCGTTGTTTTTCCACTTCCAGAGTTTCCCCGTATGATAATTAGTTTTGACTCCATATTTCCCCCTCGTTCATTAATAATATCTCAGTAAATAAAGCTTATATCCAATCACACGTGTTGATTAACCAAATTCATCCAGTACTTACTTGATACAGTCCTGATGAAATGTGAGTATTTCTTTGAGACCGATGTACCACTCGACAGGTAGGGTTGCATAAAGAAGCTGGCGTTTAAAACCAGCGAAGGATAAGCGTTTACAGTTGTTTTTCTTGTGTCCTTCGGTATGTAAAAACTTTAGTAACACATAGGCAATTAAAGCCGCAAAAAGCTGATTAAATACCGCATTTTTCGTCGTGCCAAATAACACAGGCGCATTTAAGTTCTGTTTAATCCAGCGAAATTTCTTCCTGTGAAATAAAGTTTTGAAGTAGTGTGAAAATCTTTGTATTCTTAGCCATGAGAGATTCCTCCTCGTAAAAGTTTGTGTGGTAACTTACATTTTACATGGAATCTCTCTTTTTCATTAGGTTTTCATGGTAAAAACTAGTTAATCAACAGACGTGGCACTTGGCGAAGTTTATACCCAAGGTGGTATAGGAAATACGCTAATGTGCCAATTTTATGTACATTGTATGGCTGGTGGAAGTGAAAGCCAATTTGCAAGGCTTGCGGTATACATGGAGTGGAAATATGGAATTACATGTATAAAGCAAATAAAAACAGAGCATGTATATGAGCTTTTAGAGCTTTTAAAGGAGAACGGCTTTAAGGATACTACTATTAAAGGTTATGTATCAGCTTTTAGACAAGTTTATAGATGGAATAAACACTTGTTTTCAGAAGATTTTGAGATGCCAACAAACACAGGCTTTGCAAAATGGACAGAAAAAGAAACACCTATTGAATAATGAAAGTAGCAGAGATATTGCAATCTACATTTAGTTAAATTACAAAAACAATTTGCACCGTATTATTAATAATAATGGATAAAACAATTAAAAATAAATAGGTTCTCCGCTAAAATTCTGACAAAGGAGAAATACAGGGATATTGTGTAAAAGCAATATCCCTTTTTTATTTCCTAAGATATTTTGAATCACAGTTTATAGGCTTTTGATAGATAATTTATATGATTTACCGACAGATGGCGTTTTTAAGTTGTGGCAAAATTGGAGAGATTATGTTCGTGGCAGATTTTAGAATAAATAAGGAGAGAAAGAAAACTATTCTATCAAAAAGATTACCTAGTGTTAAATCGTTAATTTTAATCAACCCACTTGAAAATAAAAAAGACACTCCATAGTAAGAAGTGTCCCATTATTTTTGGAAACTCTAAAGATATTAAATTTAGTGTGAGTTTACCTTGCTGTGCTGCGAAGAACACCTTTAAATACCCATTTGCGCGAGTGAGCGTTTTTGGCACGCCGTCACCCTTTACTAGGATAGTCTTATTGGGATCGTTCACTATAAGGGCTTTTTCCTTTGTCATCTCCAAATCACTCGTAATGATAATTGTCCCGCCTGTTGCTGGTAAGGCATTATATGCAGCTTCCAATGTTGCGAATGCTGTAGTTGCCGTTTTCCCATTATTGCTATTGTCTCCCGTTGCACTTACATAAACCACATCCGTAGCTGCTTTTGCCTCATATGGCATAGTTACGACAGCTACCCCACTTGTTGCCAAGGTTGCCGCTAAGAAGGCATTTAGCGGCTTTTTCCATTTTTTCTTATCCACTCGCTGCTTCCTCCCTCTTTCTTTGTTTGTTTGTGCTATTATCTGATATGCCTCCTTCCATCCGATTTGTGTCTATAAACAAAAATACCCTTGCTTATACACATGAATTAATCTACCAAATTCACTATGTGCAAAATATGTACATCTTTAGGAGGGTGGAAAAGCGCTTATCTTTTTCCCCTTCAAAAACAAAATCCTCTCAAATAGATTTTTTGATTTATTAAACCACAGATTGGGCACACTTCGTATCACGCAAAAGGCAAGGAATTGATTCGTTGTTTTGAATAACAGATAGAGGTTTTTACCAAAAAAAGTATCTGACAAAATAGATATTTAGTTAATTATTTATATTCTCTCCCTTCTAATATTCTGATACAATCAACAATATATATTTCCTCTTTTACCATATAATTGATATCTTTTGATTTGGACATAGGAGGTGTGTAGTTTGTTATATCCTTTTTAATTTTGTTTAACATCATAAAATTTTTTATGTATCAATTTATTTATTGAGCGTTACTTTTATAAATGTTATAGAAAACTAACTATATTGAAAGCGGTGAAATTCAATCATGAAAATTACAAATTTCTCACAAATACAGTCTACTTCTGTCAACACAGCAAGTAATGACACGAAGAAAAAAGATAATCAAACTCATTTAACAGAAACCTATATCCCTACGACAAAAAGCACCCAAACTGACAATTCGCTATGGAATTACACACCCCATGAAATTGGGAAACAAACCAATGTCAAAACAGCCTCCATGTTTTCCAATGATTTAACAACACCTGATTGGGATGTGTTACCAACCAAAGGGAAACAAGTACCATCACAGGATGAATTAATAGAACAAATGAAAGCGTTAGCTAGGAGAACGGCAAAAGCAGCCAATGATTCAACACATCGAAATAATGATGAAAATCATGCCATTAATAGACAATTTGCCATATTACGTGCACAATATATTTCACCTGTATCACCTGACCGCCAAGCACTACATCAACAGGCTATGAAAGCCATTAAACAATTTGAAGCAGAAGAAAACGAAAATGCGACACCTTTAGGAGAATTATCGCTTGTCACCTATCTAAGTAAAAGGGATGGGGGAATAGAGAAAAATATAGCCATGTCTACTGATGGTATCGTTAAACCGAGGCAAAATTCTTTAGGTGGTTACGACTATGAAGTGGTAGTTGGAGGACAGACATTATTAACAAGCATTAATGACAAGTGGCATTATGGTTTAACACCTGCCGAACAACAAAAGAAGGATGAGTTTAATAAAATATATTGGTCGTTTGTAGACCAAGCAAAGAATGAGTTAAAAAATTTATCAAACCAGCAAGAATAAATCATTTTTTGTAAGTTTACTATTATTTAACTATTTAATTTGAATTTATTTTACAAATATCTATTTTTGTTAATTTATGGTTATAGTGCAGTTTGGAAATATTTGAAAAATGAAATAAGGTGGGATTGAATTTGAAAAAGCTTCTATATGCTGGATTAACAGCAGCTATGGTATTATCTACAGGTACTCCTGCTACTCTTGCAAGTGAACGTGCGCTAACAGAGAACTTGACAGAAATAAAAACTGTTGAAGTACCATTAGTAGATGTATTGGAGGATTATGCAACATATGCAATTAATCAATCGACAACAAGTACACTAGCTAAGGATTTTGCTACATCAAGGTCGACAGGTAAAATTAGTTCTATTGGGCAAAATATTGATTTAAGTAAAGTAATTCCTACGGGTTCAAAAGTTGTTAGTGTTACGATTTATTGTCCAACTAATGTATCTGTGACACAATCACTCTATACATCCATTGATAATTATCGTCTTACAAATGGTGATGGCACTACAGCAACTGTTAAATTCCAAAAGACTAATACACCTACATCTACAAGCAAAACAACAGCTTTTGCAGGTGACAATGCTAGTAGTCTATGGTTTGTCCAAATAGAAGGAACTGTTCTGATGCAACATACAGGCATGGATGGATTCACTGTATTTGGTGGTAGTAAAATGATTGTAGAATATAACTAATTTTTCAAACTGCACTATCCTAATATTTTAAGATTAGGATACATCCCTTGACAGTAAGACTTTACTGGTTACGAATTTCCATAAACAATCTTTATGTTAGAGATGGCAAATGAAATGACAATTCTTTAGTTAGAGTGGCAAAAGCTACTCTTTTTTTATTTGTACTTAATTCGTAGCTAATATTAAATTACCCTTGTACACGCATTGATGGCTGAAGTAAATGTGTTTTGTTTGAATAACTTAGCATATTTAGGATTACATAAGCCTTTATCATAACCTAGTTCACCCCTTCTATTCAGTAATGGAACTTGGAACCAGCCACTTGATGCACCATATAACCATGTAAAATCAGACTCTTTTGGTTAATCTTCTGTATCTGTCATTTGCAATGTTCCTTGCGAATAAGTAAACGATTTTCCATTGATGGTAAACGGTTGACTTAAATCAAGCCCTATCCCCTCAGCGAATTTTGGGAAATGTTGCGCAAACATAGCATCATCATTTATACTATCCACAGATTTTTTTCCTTCTGCTAACCGAGAGGGGCTCATAAAAACTGCTACAAATTCATTTGCTTCTTGACGTTCGGGTAGTGAGTAGGGTTGTCGCATTTTAAGTGCTGCTTCTTGCTCTGGTGTTACAATGGACGAACCCGAAACTTTCCATAATTTAGGACTAAAATTCGAATTGAATCCCCCACTTGCTAAAGGCGTACCATTCAAAGGTTTGCCATTTACTGTTCCCAAATTATAGTAAACACCTGCTACAATATTAATAGAACACGTCTGTTGATTAACTAGTTTTTACCATGAAAACCTAATAAAAAAGAGAGATTCCATGTAAAATGTAAGTTACCACACAAACTTTTACGAGGAGGAATCTCTCATGGCTAAGAATACCACGATTTTCACACTACTTCAAAACTTTATTTCACAGGAAGAAATCGATGGAATTCTCGCTGAATTTAGTTTTGAAGATACGGCTCGTAAATGTGATGTACCAACGCTTCTAAATTACTTAGTTGGCGCAGCTGCATTTGAATGGAAAAGCTTACGTTACGCTTCCGATGTGGCAATAGAGAAAGGCTTGAAACCAGTAGATTATTCTACGCTTTCCAAACGTTTAGGTGAACTGTACTATCTGATTGTCAACGTATTTTTGAGTTGATTGTCAGCCGATTAAACCGGGCAGCGAGACGTAAACTGAAACTGAAAAAAGAGCTATTGGCGATTGATTCCACAACAATCACAGTCGGGAAAAACGCTTGCCATGGGCGCTTTATCACGGTGAACGTTCCGGTATTAAACTGCATGTTAGCTTTACAAATAGCACAGGGATGCCCCTTCAAGTCGTTGAAACAACTGGTCTGAAGCATGATGGTCCTATCGGTGTCGAATTGGAAGATAAGGGGTTTATTATCGTTGCAGATCGTGCTTATTTTTCCATGGATAAAGTCGATCGCTATGTGACAACAAATCAAGATTTCGTCATTCGTTTAAAGGATAATATCCAGTTAAATCGCAAAAAATCGTTAAAAAAAGCTGCCGTTGAAGAGGCCAATATCATCGCTGATTTCACGTGTACACTTGGCACAGCTCAAAAACAAACAAAAGAACGCCACCGTGTTGTTGAGTTTACAGATTATGAAGGTAGGATTGTACGAGTTGTCACGAATCTCCGTGATGTAACGGCAGAAGAAATCGCAGGTATGTACAAAGAACGCTGGGCAATCGAATCCTTTTTTCGCTGGATTAAACAGAACTTAAATGTGCCTGTGTTATTTGGCACGACGAAAAATGCGGTATTTAATCAGCTTTTTGCGGCTTTAATTGCCTATGTGTTACTAAAGTTTTTACATACCGAAGGACACAAGAAAAACAACTGTAAACGCTTATCCTTCGCTGGTTTTAAACGCCGGCTTCTTTGTGCAACCCTACCTGTCGAGTGGTACATCGGTCTCAAAGAAATACTCACATTTCATCAGGAACTGTATCAAGTAAGTACTGGATGAATTTGGTTAATCAACACGTGTGATATCCAATGTTTATACTTTTTAGTAGTTTTATTTGTTTACTTAAATTGTTATTGAATAACAATGGTCCGTTAGAAGATTTACTTTCAAAATATGCGTACCCGTTGACAAAAGCTTTACAATGAATATTGTTCTCTTCCGACATAAACGAATTAGCTTCTTCTTTATTTTTTGTATAAACGATCTTATATTGTTTTGTCTCTTCAGACTGTTTAAAGCGATAGGAGAACCCATTAGTTTTCTCAAGTTCGTATCCTTTAACTGCCATTGCATTTAACCAATCTGTTTCTTTTTGAGCATCTATAAAAATACGATATTTCGTTATTATCATAATAAAAATCCCTCTCTTATTTTGGAATAAAATACTATAAACACTTATATTAGGCTCTTCATCATAACGTGATTGATTTTCTATTAATTCAATAATTTTACATTTCAGTCTAGAAGAAAAGCGAAAACTCACGTATCGTAATTGTTGTCGAGACAAACCACGAGAGGAGTTTTCGCTTTGTACTCCAAGCTTATCCAAATGCTAGTACCGTTACCATCTTTTTCGAAGTTTCTTTTCCAGCAGATGAATTAACGGAAGAAATTGCCACAACTATCTGTGTAGATGCGTTCGCCTTGCGCAAAGGACACAATTATGCGACCAGTGTTTTAAATGCCGACACAGGTCGTATTTTGGCGATTGTTCCTCACCAAAATCAAGACGCCATTACCGCTGTTTTACAGAAAGTAACAGGTCCTATTCGTGCGGTGGTCAGTGATTTCGCCCTAACGATGGCGAACGCGATACAAGCCGTTTATCCAGCTGCGATTCATGTGCTGGATCGCTTTCATCTCGTGTACAGTAACTATTTGAATGACACAGTTAAAGATATCTAATTTTAGTTGGTGTATAATTTTAATAGCTCATGTATTGGTAAACTATTCACATCACTAATATGAAAAAAATACGGTAATTGCCACTTTTGTGTTGCTATCGCTTGTTTGCTAGTGGGAGTATCCCATCTAGGATAAACTCTAATTGCCATTTTTCCCTTTGTACTAGAGGTTCTAAGGATGTTTTGTTGTAAAAGAATCTCTTTTGGAAAAACGAATTGACCAAAATCACCATTATCATTAAAGGTATTTATTACCAATAAATCAGTAGCATTATCATATGTAAATGCTTGGTTTTTATTAGCTTCATCCTTTTCCCAAAATGAAACAAACTGTCCTATCTTGGTAGGTGTTATTTTTGCGACTCTAAATCTAATCGATTTGGAATTTAACTGAAATATCCCAGCCCCATAATCTGAATTTTGAGTCTCTTCTTGGATGTTTTTTATAGTTAAATTATTAGGTTCATATAGTAATTCATTTACATATGCTAACGTCTTATTAAATTTATTCATAGTTTTACTCCTTATCGTATACTAAGATATACTAGTATATCATTTCCGGACTTGTCACCGTAATTGTTCATTAAAAGGTTTTATTTCATTAGTATTTTTATTTAGATTTACTGTACCATTTGTTTCTATTGCTCATTAGCCAAATCAATAATTAAACCCAAAATCAATATTACAAACCATGCCCATCCAGCGATTATTCCTATTTTCGTATAAACAAATTCATCCTAAAACCAATTTATGAATTTCATTTAATAACCTTTCTCGCTTCGCAATATCTTTCAAATACCCTTTACACCAATTATCAGAATAGCTATATTTTTTATTTCCTTAGTGAAATTTATGTTTACCTCAAGTGGCGTGACCCAGACATACCCACTCGAGGTCTTTTTTATTTCACTTACGTCTTCCACCTACGCAACTGAATAATCTGCTTCAGCTCTTTCCCATTGCTCCTGAGTTCCTTATAAACTTGCATCCTCGGCACTTTTTAGTAGGCTTGTATGCAGCTCGCTTTGAGCACCCTTTACAACTGAAAAAAGCTATGTGGTCCTGTTGATTGATTAGCCTGACTCTATGCTGATTAACTTTCTTACGTACAGTGTTCATTTCCATCACCCAACTTTAGTCTCTTTTTTATAGAGGAAAGCATTCACAAAATTGTAGCTATTGATTTTTTCCTACATAAAGTAGGCATACAAATGCTTCCAGAAGAATAGAACCTATATAGAGGTCATTTTTTTCGAAAATTAAAGTGGGGTGTGAAAGGATGCTGAAACTAAATGATGCAAAGGAAATGGTACTCGAAATTGTACAACATGACCCATTATTTGTTGTTTTACAACAAGATACACCATTAGAAGAAACTCTTTATAATGATGCTTATTTAGCACATATTAAGGAATCAAATTATTATTCTATTTCAGAAGTAGCTGGTTGGTTTAATATCACTGATGCGATGCTTCGTTACTATATTAAGCCATTTGAACAGTATATTTTTAATGATGCTACAAATAGCCCAAACACCAATATTCGTTTAAATCTTTCTGCCATTTTAAGACTTCGGATGATTTTATTATTAAAGGACAAGCACCGTGTTAAAGGTCTGAAGAATTTATTAGGGATTGATGATCATGGTCAACTCCCTAATCATCAAATAACTGCAACAACGATGATTAATGATGATTTAGCCAATAAAGTCGATGTTCTCGGAAATGTCTTACAGCAGATAATCCAAACGGGACTCTTTACTATCTTGCCAAATGAAGAGCAAGGAGCCCTGCAAGTAGCTATTAATCAAGATTTTCTTACACAAAAAATTCAATTACTATCCACTGAGTCAAGTTCTTTTGAAGACATACAAAAAGAAACAGCTGAGCTGAAACAAGAAAATGAAAATTTACAAAAACAAATTCAAGAGCTGCAGGGAGAAAACGTGAAGACCATCGTTCAAAAAATACGTGAGCGTCATATTGAGAATGAAATTGTATCCATATTGCGCACAGAGGCCTTACAGCAATTTTCACAGGAAAGAAAAGTAGGCTTTTTCGTGAAAATGTTTCGTTCCTCACAAATTGAGATGGAAAAAGAGCAATTCGCCTTGAACTATATTTCTAAGAATTTAGAAGAACGCTTAGAAGCAACCTTGAATAATTATTATGGAAAATAATTCGACTTTTTATTTAACGTTTGCAAAAGAAAGTATTAGTCTCCCAGGGTAATGTCGCGAAGGTTTTGTCCATATGGATGTGATAATTTCTGCCTTCGTCCCCCCCCCTGGGGAGTTCCACAAGCTTACTCTTTATTCCCTAAGATCCTCTTTCTGTTCATTTCTCTATCTATATCTCTAGGAAAATTATCCATCAATCATATTGACCACCTTGGTCAATTCATATATAATCGACTTAAAATACATAAAAAGGAGAAAAAAATTGTATCAAGCATTTCAAAATTTAGAAGATGAAAAACGTTATAAAATTATAAATGCTGCACTACGAGAATTCTCATTTCATAACTACGAAACCGCTTCAACTAATAAAATAGTGAAGGATGCAAAAATATCAAAAGGAATTTTATTTCACTACTTTGGTAGTAAAAAAAATTTATATCTTTATTTATATGACTATGTAACAACGATTTTCACTGAAGCAATCAATAGTAGCGTAGATTTGGAAGAACCCGATATTTTTAAACGCTATAAACAAATCATGATGATGAAATTTGCATTAATTCAGCAATACCATACACTTTTTGATTTCTTAAAAAAGACATATGCTGAAACAAGCTTAGAAGTAAGAAATGAACTTGATCAATATAATAGTAAGCTACAAGATTCTTCCTATACTCGTGTGTTCGCTGGAATTGATTATAATTTATTTCATGAAAATATAGATAATACTAAGGCATTAGATACTATTAGATGGGTTACTGATGGAATCAGTGATCGATTTGAAAAGCAATTAAAAAGCAACGTGGATAACGCTGAAGGCTTTCATCAATTACTAGAGCAATGCATGGAAGAGGCAGCCCATTATTTTGAATTTTTAAAACAATTATTATACCGAAACACAAAGGGGTGATTAGCATGACAATAATTGAGATTAATCAGTTAACTAAAAGGTTTGGGGATTTTTATAGTATACAAAATGTGAACTTACAGATTGGAAAAGGAGAGGTATTTGGATTTTTAGGTCCAAATGGTGCTGGTAAATCTACAACAATCAGACATTTAATGGGGTTTTTACAGCCAACTGAGGGCATCTGTACTATAAAAGGATTAGATTGCCGAAAAGCTACAGCTGAAATACAAAAATTTGTAGGGTATTTACCAGGTGAAATAGCGTTTATTGATAAAATGACAGGACAACAATTTATTCAATTTATTGCCAAAATGCGGGGACTACATGATCTAACAAGAGCTCATGAGCTTATGCAATACTTTGAATTAAATGCTACAGGGCTAATAAAGAAAATGTCAAAGGGCATGAAGCAAAAAGTCGGTTTAGTTTGTGCATTTATGCATAGTCCTGAAATAGTCATTTTAGATGAGCCGACAAGTGGATTAGACCCGCTTATGCAAACAAAATTTATTGATTTGGTTATCCGAGAAAAAGAAAAAGGAACGACTATCTTCATGTCCTCTCATATGATTGAGGAAATTGAGAAGACCTGTGACCGAGTAGCCATTATTAATGCCGGAAAGATTGTTGCCATAGAAGCCATTGCTGATCTAAAAAAACGCAAATCAAAGAAATTTTTAATTGAATTTCAAAGTGAGCAGGAGCTTTCTCGCTTCCTAGAAGAATCATTTACGACTGAGCAAATCAGTCCAACAAAGGCGATTATCAAGGTTCAAGGGAATGTCCAAACATTACTTTCAACATTAGCACACTATCAAATGGTGGACCTCGATGTTATATCACAATCACTCGAAGATATTTTTATGCATTACTACGATGTAGGAGGACAAGAATCATGAACTTTCCTTTGCTAAAACATGAGATGCAAGCCACGGTTAAATTATTTTGTATTATACTCGCAGTATTAATGCTCTATATTATCAGTATTGTTTATATGTATAATCCAGAAATGAGCAATACTCTAAAGCAGCTTACGGCTACTATGCCAGAAATGATGGCCGCATTTGGGATGGGTTCTATCGGTGATACGTTAATTGAATTTTTATCCACCTATCTCTATGGATTTTTATTATTAATCCTCCCATTGGTGTTCATTATTATGTTAGCGAATAAACTTATAATGGGCTATATAGATAATGGTTCAATGGCCTATCTTATTGCAACGCCAAATAGACGATTGAAAATTGTAATTACACAGGCATCTTTTTTAATTGCTAGCATCTTTATACTGCTCGCTGTGACCACTTTGGTTGCCATTATCTTTTCAGAATTTTTATTTCCTAATGAATTAGATATCCCTGCTTTTCTTACATTAAATCTAGGTCTATTTTTCTTGCACTTTGCCATCAGTGGCTATTGTTTTCTTGTTTCTTGTAGTAGTAGGGATTTAAAAACCTCCTATGCTTATAGTACGGGCTTACCAATTATTTTTTATTTAATTGAGGCGCTAAGCAATATGGGAGGCTCGTTAGAAAAACTTCAGTACTTTACAATCTATTCACTATTTGCTCCAGAAAAATTAATGGCTCAGGATAGCTCGGCTATTTGGATGCTTGGAACATTATTTATTATTGGGCTACTATGCTACACGTTCGCTGTTCGCATTTTTGCGAAACGGGATTTGTACTTATAAAATGCATGCCAATCTATATCATAGATGCAAGCTTGGTTTGAGATTTAAACCAAGCTTTCCTTCATAAAAAGCTACATGGTTGGTGGTAAATAAATATTTAGAAATGTTAGCACGGTTAAATTACCAATATCTACAATAAAATGTGAAAAAATAACCCACCTTAAGCTCTTTGTTTTAAAATATGTAATAGCCCACACAATACCTGCTATACTTAGATAGATATATAAATGATAGGATTTACTAGCAATCGAAAATACACCCCACATGAATGGATGGCTTAGCACAAAAAATAAAGTGGAATATATTATGCTAAACCATTTTGACCAATCATCTTTCAGCCCATCTAGTAACACTCCGCGCCAATAAAGTTCCTCAAACCAAGGATTAATAAAAGCAAATACTAACCATAGTATTATGAGTAAAGTGGAATCGAATAATTGGTAATTCATTAGTAGAATGCTTAACGGAAACATCCCCAATAATAAAGAAATAGTAATCCATAATTTTGATTTATTCGACTTCCTCAGCCAGCTTTTAATTGATCGATCTCCTTTAAATAGGACAATACAAATACCCAAAGAACTCCAATAAACTACTGCTAGGGGAATCCAAGACCACCCATCTATGTACTGACTAAAAAAGGTTGCGGTTAAAAATCCTACGCCAATAATTATAATTGGTGATAGTAAAAGAGCTATATTTTTTCGACTATTCATACTAATGGCTACTCCCTTTTTCATTTATAAAAATTTTCAACAGTAAATTGGCATCAGGGATGGGGCATTCAGGCCATTGAATTTTATTAATAGCTAAGCCTTGTATAAAAGCATAATAAGTAACAGCCAAAGTTACAGGGTTTGCTGAAATAATTTCTCCCTTTTCTTGCCCTGCTTCAATAATAGGCAATGTACACATAACTGGTGATAACGACGGATCTCCTGTGAGTAGCTCTTTCACTTCAGCCGGGATAGCATCAGAGGTACTTGCCTGGATCATGATTAAAAAAAGTAGTGTATGCTCTGAATCTATAAAGCTATTTAAGATTTTCTCTGTCATCCATCTTAATTTTTCCAGTGGTGTACCCTTATATTCTTTTGTCTTTTGAATAACCTCTATAGAACTATTCGCTGCTTTTTTTACAAGCAATGAAAAAATCTCTTCTTTCGAATTAAAATAATGATAGACAAGACCATGACTTAATCCTGCCTCTTTAGCAATATCACTTATTTTTGTTGCGACCATTCCCCTCCTTGCAAAAACGATCAAGGCAGCTTTTAATATCTGTTCTTTTCGCACATCCCTTAATTCTTGATTAAGCTCTGATTTCCTTGGCATTTCTAAACACTCCTTTTTCGATTGACTAGTCAGTCAATGTTATTCTATTGTTTATTTACATATTTGTCAATTCGACAAAATATAGGAAATTTTGCATTTTAACATTATCCTGCTAAATGTTCATTTATAATGTAACTAGGTTCCCGATAAATCGCATTAAGCGAAAATGGATGGTTGCCATTTCCTCTACACTAACATCCTCATTGCTACTATTGAGCCACTCCTGAATAACTCCTATAATCGCAGAACTTAAAAAAGCCTGTAAATATTGTCGAAATTCTTGATCTAGTTTTTCTTCTTCGATAAGAGAAAGGCTATTTAAAATATGATTACTAAACACCTTTTTCATTTTATTAATAAAGGCTGGACTTCCCTGTTCCCCTAAAAAAACGCGAAAAACCTTTGCGTTCCTTTTAATGCATCGAAAGACCTCAACAAATGGTTGATAAAGCTGTCCTGTTTACGGTGTGGAAGGCTTCTACAGGTTGAACATTTTTAACATAGCACTCTAATTCTTTTAATAGCTCCTGCTGTAAATCCGCCATTACTTCAAACTTATCCTTATAATGTAAATAAAAAGTACCTCTATTGATGTTTGCAGCTAAAGCTAGATTTTTTACGGTTACTCGTTCAAAGCCCGCTTCCTCTATTTGTTGGATTAAAGCTTTTTTGATTGCTTGCTTTGTTTCAAAATTCATCTTTTCATGAATAGACATCATTAACCTCCTACAGTTTGACTCTTTAATTCAATCCTTGTGTTTGTATTTATGCTAACGAAAATTTTTGATGGTTTCAATATAGTCTAACCACTTAACACATTCTCTGTATTTGTTGATTGTAATTCCCTATACACTATTTTAAAATTTCAAGTATCAACACTGTGTTCAGTAAAGGAGATGGAGATATGGGAAACAATGCGATATCACTAAATTCCATTGAAAAAAAATTTCATCATAAGCAAGTGATTGCACCCCTTTCCTTAGAAATTCCAAAGGGTCAGCTTATCGGATTACTTGGTCCCTCAGGCTGTGGGAAAACAACGTTAATCAAAATGATTATGGGCATGATAAAACCTGATAACGGTAGTATTCAAGTATTGAACCAAATTGTTCCACATAAGCAGTTGCTAATGGATATCGGCTATATGGCACAATCTGATGCACTTTATTTGGATTTAACAGGGCAAGAAAATCTTCATTTTTTTGCAAAGCTTTTTCGATTATCAAAAAAAGAACGTGCTGAACGAGTAGCCTATGCCGCCAATCTCGTTCGTTTGACAGATGATTTAAAAGGTAAGGTCATGAATTACTCTGGCGGAATGAAGAGAAGATTATCCCTTGCCATTGCCCTACTCCAAAATCCACAACTTTTAATTCTTGATGAACCGACAGTTGGCATTGATCCTGTCTTGAAAAAGGTAATATGGCAGGAGCTTATTCGATTAAAAGACGAGGAACAGAAAACAATTCTTGTCACAACACATGCCATGGACGAGGCAGAACGATGTGATCAATTAGCTATGCTAAGAAATGGGCAGATTATTGCCTATGGTACTCCGCATGAATTAAAAGACCGTTATCAAGCACAAGATTTTGATGAGGTATTTGTAAAGGCTGGGGGTGACGTGCTATGAGAATTGGTGCTATCGTAACAAGAATTATGCAGCAGATGAAACGCGATAAACGGACACTTGCTTTATTATTTATTGCACCTTTAATTATTCTTTCCTTAATGTATTTTATTTTTAATAGTAATGAGCCTGAGATGACGCTTGTTGTATCGAATGGTCCAGCACCATTAATCCAAAAGCTTAAAGCAGTAGATGTTAAAGTAGTGGAAAACAATGATTATTCCTCACCGATGTTAAAAGAAGAAAAATATGACGGATGGTTAGCAATCAAGCAAAATGATATAAAGCTTACATTATTAAATGATGATCCCTCTAGTACAAAAGCTGTTATGATGAAGCTCTCTCAAGCCTTACAGCCTGAACAAGCTTCTATGTTCAATCTAAAGACTGAGTATATTTATGGGGATGAAAATACCGCTATCTTTGATATTTTTAGTCCAATGCTTACTGGTTTCTTTGTTTTCTTTTTCGTTTTTTTAATAACAGGGATAGCGTTATTAAAGGAACGCACCTCTGGGACACTGGAACGTCTGCTTGCAACACCGATTAAACGCTCAGAAATTGTCGCAGGCTATATGATTGGCTATGGTTTGTTTGCCTTCCTTCAAACTATTATTATCGTTTTATTTGGCATTTATATTTTAGACATAGTACATGTTGGCTCCATTTGGCTTGTTTTGCTTATTAATATTGTTGTAGCACTTGTTTCATTATCATTAGGAGCATTGCTATCAAGCTTTGCAGCATCTGAATTTCAAATGATGCAGTTTATTCCGCTTGTTATTGTCCCTCAAATATTTTTTTCAGGCATTTTTCCACTAGATAATATGGTAGAATGGCTGCAAAATATCGGACGTATTATGCCGCTTTACTATGCGGCTGATGCACTGAATGGTGTTATGTATAAGGGCTATGCTTTTCATGACATTGTTGTGGATTTAGTGATACTTGCTTGCTTCGCCCTTGTATTCATTGCGCTAAATATTATTAGCCTAAAAAAATATCGATCCTTATAATGCACACAGAAGAGTTCTGCCATATCCTAGGCAGAACTCTTTTTAACGTAATGACCAAAAATAGAAAATTACCCCATCATTTTCATAGTAAAAGAGCAGATATTCATCTATACTAGTTTTACAATTAGTGCCATCGTACATATGTATTTTACCAAAATATCAATAAAATAAAGGGGTATAAAAATGAAGATGATGATGGAAATACAGAACATCTCTAAACAATACAAAGGCAAAAAGATTTTAGAGAATGCTTGCTTATCAATTTATGCCCACCAAATAATAGCCCTTGTTGGAAAGAACGGTTCTGGAAAGAGCACTCTATTAAAAATCATTGCTGGATTAATAGATGCCGACAGTGGTGCAGTTATTAAACACCAACAGTCTTTAAAAATTGGGTATGTGCCAGAGGTGACACCTTCACATATTTTATTTACACCAGAAGAATATCTTTTTCATATGGGCAGTATTCGAGGAATGGCGACAAAACAATTACAGCAAAAAATTGATGATTTACTAGAAATGTTTCATTTACAGGAATCAAGGAATATTCGTATCATTCATTTTTCAAAAGGCATGAAGCAAAAGGTAATGATTATGCAGGCAATGCTTGAAAATACGGATCTACTAATATTGGATGAGCCATTATCAGGTCTTGATCCAAAGGCACAGAGTGATTTAGAAGAAACCCTCTCTATTTTAAAAGACAAGGGTTTAAGCATCGTCCTAACCTGTCATGAAACGAAATTGCTTCAGCATCTTGTTGACACCGTTTTTGTAATTCAGAATAACAAAATCATCCAAACAGATTCACTCAATTCCAATCAGACACAGCATAATAGATTAATTTTTGATATTGGCGATCTGGCACTATTGGAAAACCTATATCCTTTTCTTGATATTCTAGAGCAAAATCAGTTAAATTCTGACCATTTTGAAATTGTTACTGTAATTAAATTAGAGGATACCAATCGTATTTTAGAAGACCTTCTACGCAAAAATGTCTCCATCAAACAATTAATACCAGTCAACTATCAGGAGGAACATTTCTATAATCAATTTTAACGAGGAGGAATAGACACTAGAATGCTTAGTTTATTACGCTATCAATTTATCAATTATTTAAGGACTTATCAATATGTTCCACCTTTTTCAATCTTTGTGCTATGTCTTGTCGTCAATTATACCTTTGTTCCAAATCCTATATTAGATAGCTATTCATTCACAGCCATTATGCTCTTTTTTCTAATGGGATGGTTTACGGTCACACTATTTCACGCGGAGGATGAGGAGCAAAAAGTATTAACAACGCTACATGCTAAAGGCCGAACACAATACAATTTAGCAATTTTTATTATTTGTTCACTGCTTGCGTTAGGTTTAAGCTTTATATCAGTACTTTACCCTACTGTTATTGGTGCCTTTGGAGAAACGCCAAGATTTTTACATCTATTACTAGGCTTCCTTTCTCACTTTAGTTTAGCTATACTAGCTATTGCACTTTCAGCTATCTGTACAAGAGAGCTTGTTAAAAATAGGCACAATACTTGGTGGGGTGTGCTAGGCATCTTACTAATCTCTGTTGTAGCCGCTGCTTTACACGAGACAATATCACAAGTGAAAGGCCTTACTTGGCTGCTTCCTCCAGTCCGTCTTTCGTTAGAAATGATGAATTCAGAAGATTCCATAACAACAATACCAAGCATTTTTTATTGGCAATTTGCGTGGATATTTATTTATGCTAGCCTAGTCATTATGGTATTCTTCCTCCTAGCTAATCGAAAACTACTAAGGAGATAAATTTCTATGTTAAAAAAAGCAAAAGTGCTAATTATAGAGGATGAAAGTGATATTGCTACTATTATTAGAGACTATTTAAGCGTCAACCATTTTGAGCCTTATATCGCTCAAAATGGACATGAGGCTATTCAGGCTATAAAAAATAGCCGTCCTGATTTTGTTATTCTTGACCTATCTCTCCCTGATTGTGATGGCATCGAATTATGTCGTCAAATTCGAGAAGATAGCAATGTTGCGATATTAATTTTAAGTGCTCGCAGCAGTGATACTGATAAGGTTCTTGGTCTAGGATTCGGTGCAGATGATTATATGACGAAGCCATTTTCCTTAAGTGAGCTTGTAGCGAGAATAAATGCCCATTTACGGAAACAGGATAGATGGTTGCAGGACAATACAGAAAAGGTGGATTTAATTCAAATTGATCAAATGATTATCAATAAAAACGAGTATACCTTTTCCCTTGATCAAAAGCATATTTCTCTATCAGCAAAAGAGTTTGAAATGCTATTTTTTCTAATGAAAAATAGTAATCAGGTGTTCTCCAAAACGCAGCTGCTTGATGCTGTTTGGGGCTATGACACATATGGTGATGAAAACACGATAACTGTTTATATTAGACGTCTCCGTGAAAAAATTGAAGTCAATCCATCTTGCCCTATCTACCTTCAAACTGTTTGGGGTGTTGGTTATAAATTTAATACTCAAAATCATTCGTAGGAGAGCACAATGTATTTAAAAATTTGGATGAAGAAATGGCTGTGGTCTATACTAATTTGTGTTTCTCTATTATTTATTTGTTTCCTTCTATTACTGCTTACTACTGTTAAACAAAATGAGGAACCATCAAATAAGTACGTTATCAATCAAATTCGCTTACAGGTAAATAACGTTTTATTGTACATAGAAGACCATTTTACAAGTTTCGAACAAAATTTAAATTTACGCAATTCCCTTCAAGAAATGAGCAATAGCCTAGATATAGATATCACAATTGTTCAATTAGATGGGAAAATTATTTTTAATTCCATAGAAGAAGACCCTTCACAGTTTATCAGCTTAAAAAACGATTTACATTATGATTTATTTACTTCTCAACAACAACCAGGAATCATAAAAATTGCCTTTCCTATAGTTAGTAAGACGAATGAACAACTAGGTAACGCTATTTTCACCATTGATAAAGATGTACTCTTCCCCATGGAACAACCTAGTACTAGCATTTTTTCAATTTTATTTTTAAGTGGTCTAATATGTTTTTTAATCATTGGCCTTGCCATTTACATTACACGAAAGGCTAATAAGGAAATCTTACTTCCCTTAAATAATTTGAAAAAAAGTACCGAAGAAATTGTCAAAGGGAATTATGAACAGAAAACGGAGTATCCGAGAGTAGATGAAATTGGTGAATTGTATGCAGTATTTGATCAAATGCGATTAGAAATAAAAAATCTTACGCTACAACGAGATGAACAGGAGCAAAACCAAAAAAAGCTCATTTCGAGTATTTCGCATGAGGTAAGAACACCTCTAACAACAATAAAAGCTTACTTAGATGCTATTTCTGAGGGAATTTGTCCTGACATGGATTCGCTTATGTCATATATTCAAATCATGCAAACAAATACTGAAAAAATGTCCAGGCTAATTGATGATTTATTTATTCACACGTTGAAGGAGCTTGGGCATATCCCAGTTAACTTAACAGAGCAATATAGCAAAGATGTTTTTACGAATATTTTGCACCCCATTCATCATTACGTCCAAACGACTGGCATTCATTTTATCGAGCCAGAGTATATTCCTAATGTCCTTATTCGAGCAGATGAGCATCGACTAGAGCAGGTACTTTCAAACCTTATTACGAACGCACTAAAACATACTTCTAAAGGCAATTCCATAACCGTTTCCATCAATATTGAAAACCAATTACTATACATTAATGTCATAGATAATGGTAATGGAATGCTACCTGAGGATATGCCTTTTATTTTTGAACGCTACTTCAGAGGTATTCAGGCTACTGGTGAGACTGCTGTGAAAAATGAAGGAGCTGGACTTGGGTTGTCTATTTGTAAGCATATTATGGAAGCGCATAATGGTTCTATTTCATTTAAAAGCAAACAAAATATAGGAACAACATTTACATTAACTCTTCCTATTATTTAAATTTTCAAGAGGATAATTTCGAAAAATTAAGAATATAAATAATGAATGTCAGAAAAAAATTGGAGAGTGAAGACATGATTCATGACATAGAGGAATATGTAAAATATTTAGATGGTATTCATAAACGAACGATGCAAAATATGAAGGCAATACCTGATGAACTTTTAGATTGGAAGCACTCTAAAAATAAATTTTCTATAGGCGATTTATTGCGGCATATCGCATCATCTCGTTTAATGTTTCTTGGAATATTTGAACATGGTTCGTGGACGTACACAGGTCATGATACTAATAATGGGGCTTCCCTAGAGGATATATCTAATTATTTAGAGTCATGTCAAACTAAATTAACAGAGGGGCTATTGAAAATTGGTAACGATGTGTTGTCAAAAAAGGTTTTAACCCTTCATGGTCATGAAGTAAGTGCATGGAGAATACTTATGTCGATTCCCGAACATGAAATCCATCATCGTGGACAAATCTCAGCATATTTACAAATGAACAACATTGAACCGCCTCAAATTTTTGGATTAAAAATTGAGCAGGTAAAGACAAAATAATTTATGAAAGAGCTTTGGACATCATCTTATATCCAAAGCTTATTTTTGTCTTTATAATCAATTATGCCTCTGCATAAATAGAGAGAAACTTTAATCAATGGGGATTTTCTTTCTTCATCCCCAACTAATTTTTTAGATCTCCATCAATCACTTTTACGGCAAAATACGATTTTCAAATTTTCTAGTTCTTGTAATAATTTATTAATAATTTAATAAGGCCCTTATAATAAATCCCCCTTACACTAAAAGAAATAAAATCGATGGAGGCGGTATTTTCGTGGAAAAAGAGGTACTTATTCATGCTCAAAATCTATGCAAGACATATTCCACAGGGAGTGAGCAATTTCATGCAATAAAAAATATTAATATCGAAATATATAAAGGAGATTTTACTGTTATTATGGGAAACTCCGGTTCAGGTAAATCGACACTGCTTTATCTTTTAAGTGGTCTAGATTCCATTACGACGGGTGAAGTCTATTTTTATGGAGAAAGGCTGGATACATTTACCGAACAGCAGTTAGCTACATTTCGCTCTAAAAAGATAGGATATGTCTATCAAAGTAGTAATCTCGTCCCGGATATGACATTGCTAGAAAACATCAGCCTCCCAGGATATATTGCAAAATACCCTAAAAAAGATGTGATAAAAAAAGCGAAGATGCTATTAAATAAAATGGGACTTGAGGAGCAACGGAATCGTTTACCTTCGCAAACCTCTGGTGGACAGCAACAAAGAGCTGCTATTGCTAGAGCATTAGTCAATGACCCAGAGATTCTATTTGCAGATGAACCAACTGGTAGTTTAAATTACGATCAAGGAGTAGCTGTCCTAGACATTTTAACGAATTTAAACAAAAAGGGTCAGTCGGTAGTAATGATTACACATGATATAAAAGCAGCCTGTCGTGCTAATCGGCTTATTATTATTCAGGATGGAAAAATTGGAGGTATTTTAAACTTCGATCAATACGATGATGCTAGCATACAAGAGCGTGAACATATTATCTTTTCTTATGTCGCGGGAAAGGAGTAAAAAATGTACGCAATACTTACTCTTTGTTTTGCACATATCAAGAAAAGAAAAATCCAAAATTTACTATTAGCCATTCTAATTATGTTATCCACCCTTTTATTAGCTACCTCTGTAACGATTATGATGAATACAAGCAATATTTTTGAAAAAACACATCATGATTCGAATGGGGCACATCAAATTTTAACGATGGGTAAGGATATTCATAATCCAAACACTGTCAACAATTGGTGGCAAGAACAACAAGGGGTTTCTGCCTCGAATCTCATTCCCTATAGAAATTTATCTGGCTTTACAGCGAATGGTGCAGAAACGCCAAATGATCTCTACTTATTCATGATGAATACACCAAAAACGCCCTTTGCTATTGATCAATTACTATTTTCAGAGGGTGAAAATCAGGACTATCCTACTGAGGGAACAATTTGGATTCCCACATCAATGGCTACTACTTCGAATATTTCACTTGGAGATGCTATTGAATTTAACACTGGCGAAAAAGCTTTTACATTAAATGTTTCGGGTATTGTTGTAGATTTGCCATACGGTGGACCCTTTACAACGAATGCTCGTATTTGGATGAACGACTCTGACTATCATAAACAATTTGATTCGATGATAGGGTCTGAACAATATATGATGGCTCTTCGCTTTGATGATTATCAGCAAAGTGCAAACTATTGGATAGAATTCGAAAAATTTTTAAACGGCCCCTACCTTGAATCAAAAATGGAATACGTGGATCTCTATTCGTTTAATTTTATTATTAATAAAATTATTGGCTTTATCATGATCGCTTTTGGTGTAGCAATGTTATTCATTTCATTGTTTATTATTGGTTTTAGTATTTCAGATGCCATTTTAACGAACTATAAAACGATTGGTGTTATCAAATCTCTTGGACTCACTTCTCGGAAAATTAGTGCGACCTATGTTTTACAATTTGGTTTATTATCCATGGTTTCAATTATTCCGGGTCTTATTGCCAGTACAGTCCTTTCCAGAGTAATCATAGAAAGCTCTTTATCTTATTTAAAGGCCGGAAAGCATTTGACGATTATTCAAGATTTTAGAATCACTATGCTACTTGCTGTCATAATCCTCGTCATTGTTATCCTTACTGCGTTCATTTACTCAAACAAAGCACGTCACGTTGAACCAGTACAAGCAATTAAGTACGGCATGTCAGAATCTGCAAACAGTAAATTGAATCGGCGTTTAAACAACTCTAATCGTCTTTCTAATTTAGTTCATTTGCCGATTCAACTTCAAATTAGCATTAAAAACATTACTAAAAATATGAAAAGTTCGTTTTTAATTATTGTTCTTACAGCCATTACTTCTGCAATTTTAGTGTTTAGTGCAGTCATTCATAATAGCTTTATTTCCAACATCAAACAAAACACACCAGCATTGGGCTACGATTCATCACATGTTGTTGTAACGGTTTTTAATGAGGCAACATTCTCAAAACAACAGTTTGAACAATTTTTACGCTCAGATGAACGCATAAAAAATCACGCTTGGTTCGATCAATTTACAGGGGTTCTCCCTAATGAATCAAATCAACCTCTAAATATTAATGTCAATACCATTGAAGGTAGTTTTGATGTTGCTGGATACGAGACAATTTCTGGCCGTAATCCTATAAAAAAAAATGAAATCGCCATTGGCCTTAATGTCGCAAAGGCTTTACACAAAAATGTAGGAGATATTGTAGAAGTCTATATCGAAGGCAAGCAGCATCATTTGATTGTTACTGGTATTTATCAATCGATAGCAAATATGTCTAATTCAGCGAGAATTACCGCTGATGTAATCAAAGTTTATAATGCTACCTATTCTGCTTCAGAAATCAGTATGATCAATTTGGTAGATGAGACATTATCAACTCAAATCGTTGATGATTTAAACAATAACTTTAAAAGCTCTGTCAAAGCTGTCACACAACAAACATTATTATATGATGTCTATAAAGTTGTGGTCGCTGTTTTAATCATCCCATTATCTGTTATCGGAATTTTATTTATTGTTGTAACATTCATCATTATTTTTAGTGTTTCCAGAATAAACGTAAGAAAAGAAAGCGGAACTTACGGAATTTTTAAATCTATTGGTATGACCTCAAATACTATTCGATGGTCGATTACATCTGGAATTGTATTACTTTCATCACTAGGGGCTATGTTTGGAATTTTTATCGGTGTAAAAATAATTCCCGCAGCTTTACAAAGTATTATTGTAGAATATGGCTTACTAGAATTACCTCTTGTGATAAATTGGCCAATAACCATCGGATTATCCTTCTTAAGTATTGTGGCAGCCTGTGTTGGTTGCTGGTTATCCACAAAAATCATTGCCAAAACATCACCTCGAATTCTACTCGTTGACTAAAAACTGCCCTTACTCTATAAAAGAGCGAGGGCAGTTTCATCCTTTCATATCTTACTTATTCTTTCAATTCAATAACGATCGGTTCAAGATTTATTTCTTTAAAATCCTCTAGCTCTACAGTTCTATTCCTCACAACAGTTTCTCCAAAAGCATTCTTTTCCTCTATTGGTTCATCATCATTTACAGATGACTTCATGAGCCGGACATATGGCATAATCTTCAGTGTAGTTGCCCTTTCGTCAACTTTTCCAAACGTCTTACCTATACGAAGATCATTTGGATAACCGCGACCCCCATGATTCAAACCATCATAGTTATTCCCCATATCATCTGTCATTGTAAAGTCTAGGTCGATATTATCCCAATAATCTAAAATATGCTGATCTAATTGTTGCCTTACATATACAATGGTTGACATCGGTGTATGGGTGATTTGTTTGGCTGACACTCTAATGCCATCAAGAGTGGAGGATTTATTGACTATTTGCGTGTGCTTTGTGGTTGCCTCTACTGAAAAAGCAAAACGCCAATGACCATTAATCATTGTATTCTCTTCCGTTAAAATTTTATCAATATCCCATACTAAGTATGCTGTATCCCCTACATTTGTTCCGAAATTTCCAACTGTTAACATTCCAACATAATTGTAATCGTCTACTCTTTTTATTTCCGATCCCCATGCCATGCCATCTGCATCCTTTACTGAAGAAGAAGTATCATGGATTCTTGGATGATCACCTAATTTCTTTTTACTTTTGAGAGAATAGGTTACAAAAATTGTTTCACCATCGTAAAGGGCATCATTAATCGATATCTCCACACCCTTACTTACGTCGGATAATTCTATAGCTGTTGAAAATTCTTTATAATTTTCATAAAGTGAAGATCTTTCTCCATCTATAAATTGAAAGATGTTTCTTACAATAGGAATGCTTCCTGCATTGGCCGGAAAGGTATAGCCTAATATCGCCCCTGAAAATCCTATAAAAAGCATTGCTACTGCTATTTGCGACCATCTCACTCTTTTTTTCTTTTTCTTTAGGATTTGCTTTAATCGCTTTTTTACCTGAGCTTTTTCAAATTCACTAACATCCAGTTCAGTAAATTCCTTATTATCTAATTGCACGTCATTGAAAAATTTATATATTTCCTTCATGTTGGATTACCCCCAAGCTTTAATTCAATTGCTTGCTGCTGTAATTTTTTCTTGCCTCGATATATGCGATTATCAACAGCTGCACCTGTCAAACCAACTTGAATTGCAATATCCTTTGTGTTCATTCCAATGAAAAATCTCATTATAAATATTTTTCTATCTATAGCATCTAGTGTGTTGATTAACTTTACTAATTCTTCTTGATTTTCAAGCTGAATGACCACTTCCTCAACTGAAGGGTCGATTAGTAAGTCTGGGTGCTCTGAGGATATTTCTCTATTCTTTACTGCTCGTCGGTAATAATCGAAAGCTTTAAACTTAGCAATGACACAAAGCCACTTTCGAAAATCATCATTGTCTCCCTTAAATTGCTCAATGTTGTCCCAAATACTTAAAAAGATATCATTGATACATTCTTCAACTATATAATCCTGTTGCAATGGTGCAAGTACCTTATAAATAACACCTTTCACAAGCGATAAGTACTGATCTACGACATATTCAAGGGCATCCTCTTTCTGTCGTTTTAATCGCTTGATGAAATTTTTCTCATTCGATTTCATGGCACCAATTCCTCTCAACTTCTTGTATAGGCCTCTACATCCTATACAACGAACATATCAAGCATTTTCTCTCAAAAAAAAATGAATTCCTTTTACGCAGGAATTCAACTTTTTTTATTCTGTAAAAAAATCTTCTTCTGAAATAACCTCTATATTATTTCTTTTTAGCAAAGCGGTTGTGACACCTATACCGCTTATTTTTGTATGATTGAAATTACCATTATAAATCATTGCACTGCCACAGGATGGACTATACTCTTTTAAGATAACCTTCGTCGCACCAAGTTCAAGCGCTTTATGTAAAGTTGCATAGGCACCCTTTAAATACAGTTCCGTAACATCAAGGCCCGATTTTTCCACTACAATCGCCTTTCCATCAAGAACGTCTCCCCCATCTCCACCAACTATTTCAGCGGGCTCACGTGGAGTAGTAAAGCCACCCATTAATTCAGGGCACACAGTTATAGCCTTATTTTCTAATACAAGCTGTTGTATTCTTTCATCTAAACAATCTGTACCATTATAGCGTACCTTTAATCCTGCTAAGCAAGCACTTATTAATATCACATCGTTTCCTCATTTCCTCAGTATCAACACAGCATCTTTTAAATGTTACGTTAAATTTTAGATTCTTTGTTACAATATTTTTATCCCATTTATGGACTGTAAGACACATTTATTATAACTCCCTATTGATACAACTGCTATAGTAGACCTAAGACCACTATGGCACATTTTTTTGAATTAAAGGAGGAAAGAATTTGGTTGAATATACAATTTGTTTTCTTAAGAAGGGAGACAAAATATTATTACTGAATAGAGATAAGCCTCAATGGATGGGCGCTTGGAATGGTGTAGGTGGAAAAATTGAGCACAGTGAAACGCCATTAGTCGGTGCATTACGAGAAATCAAGGAAGAAACCGGCATTTATTTACAAGACATTACATACAAAGGAAAAATAACATGGACTGACGGAATCACTAATTTTGGTTGCATGTATGCATTTATTGCCGAACTACCAGAATCCTACCCTTATGTGACACCTATTAAGGTTGCAGAAGGTATTCTAGATTGGAAAGACCTAACTTGGATTTTGCATCCTCAAAATGTAGGAATAGCAGATTTAAAATATTATTTACCAAAGATGTTGGATGAATCAACCAACTATGAATACATATTTACTTATAAAGATAGTGAATTAATTGATATGACGAGTATTCCATTAGTACAAACATTTACTGTTTAAATCTGAAAGGACCTCGTAAACGTGATAGTAGCGTTTACGAGACTTGTCTAATTATTTTCTTGGCTGCGCAAATCGCATTCTGCACATCGACCAATTTAATGTTGTTTTTTGTATTTCATCATAAATATCCCACAGGCTATCGACTACCCGTACTTCTACATGACGCTTAAATAATCCCTCAAATAAATTTTTCACTTCAAATTTAGCAATAGGTAGCTGAGTTGTTTCACTCGTATAATAGCCAGCTACCTGATCCTGTAGCGTAAATCCATGGATAGCAAATTCATATAGATAAAGTGTCGTATTTTTCATTGTTTCAAACCACTTGCTTTCAATTACAATTACATGTGAAGCAGATGCAGAAGTGAAATAAGTTTGTATATCCTGTTCTGTTGTTTCTGTACCTATATGATAGCAAACTCTTGGACAATTTCTAGGCGTTAAAAAGTTAGGGAGGCATTTATCATTTATAGCCCATACGAGCCCTTTAGTTGCATCTAAATCTGTTCGTTCAGGTAATCGAGGATGAAAGACAAGAATATCACTTTCCTCACTTACATGAAATATTCTCATGTACTTCCCACCTTATTTTCTTGGTTTAAAAACTATAAAATCCGCATAATGTAAGTCTTCGTTAAACTTATATTTAATTTTTTTATCATGTAGATAGAGGCTCTCTTTAAGTAAAATATTCAAGCCTGAAATTCACTTGGAATTCCAGGCTTTTTTTAGGAATTCGATTGTGTTTTAATGGCCAAAATATTTTCTAATGTAGCCTGCTGCTTCATTGTTAACAATCGCCCACATAGCATGACGAGCAAGGCAAGAAATACTATGCCACCAGCAAATACCAGTGCTGCTTTATAGCTACTATAAACTTCTACAAGTTGCCCCGCGATAATTGGTCCAATAATTTGTCCAAATGCATAGAATGTTGTTAATAAAGATACAACAGGCCCGCTTTGAGTGGGGAAAAGCTGACGTGCATAGGAAGTTGTCAGCGTCACAATCCCTACAAATGTTAAGCCAAATAAAAAAGAAGATAATAATACGCTCCAAACAGTTTGTGAAAATACTGGTAGCAGGATGCCAAACACTTGTAATATGTATGCCACAAACAGGATTTTTATTGCAGAAAATTTTTCTAACAACACGGTCCAAACTGGTGCTGAAGGTATGGCTGCTACCCCAACGATGACCCAGCTATAGGAAGAATACGCTTGAAGCGAAGGAATATTATGAATAATATCGACTAAAAATGTACCTGTGATAATATAACCTAAGCCCTCTAAGCCATATGACACTATTAACCACGGCATAAAACCCTTTGTCATTTTTGTATCGGAGGATTTGGCAGCCTTCTTGCTATCTTGTACATCTAATCCTCTCCAAAGAATATACGTAATCCCTAAGAAAAGCGCTGATAAAATCCCTAAGCCTATCCATGTACCCTGCCATGCAAATTGTTCCTCAAGAACTGGTACGAATAAGCCTGAGATAGCAATTCCTAAGCCAATTCCGCCGAATAAATAGCCTGACCAACGAGAAAGTGAGCGCTTTGCTAAGTAATCCATAATAATGCTTGATGTTAAAACAAAAATAAGTCCCCCTGTAATGCCAGCAATCAAACGAAGCACTAGCCACACACTGTATACTCCAATGATCCCCATAAGTACAACGGAAAGGACATTTAAAACAACACTTAATAATAAAAAGTTCTTTCTATTGCGATGTATAAATCCTGCCCATAATGCTCCAATAAAATAGCCAATATAATTACTTGATGCCAAAAATCCTGCAACTTCAAAAGAAAATCCGACATCATGACGCATAAATGGCAAAATTGGTGTAAAGGCAAATCGGCTAATGCCCATTGCCACTACAAGCAATAGTACCCCTCCAAATAAAATTCCGATATGCTGTCGATTCATCTTGTCCCCTCCCCTAAAACTTTATAGTAATTAAAAGGATACAGAGTGAAAATTAATAAATCTAATATATAATTTATATAAAAGGATAAATAATTTTTATATAAGGAGAAATTTCATGAATTTACATGCTCTTAGACTCTTCACAAAAGTAGCCGAGCTTAAAAGTGTTTCTAAGGCAGCACAAGCACTAATGATTAGCCAGCCTGCCGTTACTATACAAATTCGCAATTTAGAAAAAGATTTAGAATTAACCTTATTGGAATCTAAAGGAAGAGGAATAACATTAACACAAAATGGAGAATTCTTATTTAAACAGGCACAGCGGCTATTTGATTTAGAAATGGATATTGAAAATAAGTTAGAGCAATTAAAAAATACTGGGAATGAGGAATTACAAATTGCTTCTACACATGTTCCATCCCATTTTTTATTACCAAAATGGTTAGCTAACTATAAACAAGCCTTCCCAAACTCTTATATCCATATAAAAACCGCTAACTCCCAGCAGGTTATTGAAGAATTGCTTCACTATAAAGCAGATTTAGCCTTTATCGTAAAAGAGGACGGACATCATCCAGATATTAATTATCAATTTCTTATAAACTTAGATTATTGGTTTATCGTGCCTTACGGTCACCCGATGGCAGATCAAACTGTGACATTAGCAGAACTAATGCAGCAGCCCTTTGTTTCTAGAGAAGACGGTAGCTCAACAAAGGAATTTTTAAATGCACTATGTAAGGTTCATAAAATTCCGCCTCCAAGAGTAGGTCTTCAACTCGATGGCATTAATGAATCAATCCATGCCATTGCAGCTGGCTACGGTACCATGTTAGCACCTTCCATAGCAGCTTCAAGCTTTATTCAAAGGCAACAAATAGCTAGAGTCTTTATAAAGGATATGGAGATTCAAAGACCCATCTATCTTTGTACACGAAAAAACGAACAAAATAACTCTTCCGCCTTTCATACGTTTATGGATATCATTAATGACTCTATTAATCGTATTTGAGATTTTATTCTCAAATACGATTCATTTATTAAGATGAGGCTGTTTCTGAAACAAAAAAACAATGAATCGAATAATTAATACATAGATAAATGCTTCTATAAAACTAATTGCTAACACAAGGACATAACGACCAAAATCTTCAAGCTCATTAAAATAATATTTTTGTATTTGCCAGTCAAAAAATAATGCCTTATAACTTCTTCCTAAAAAAATCGGTATGAATAATAGCCAATAAAGTACTGATAATTTAAAATTATGCCCTTTCACCAACATCTAAATCCTCCTCCTTATGCTGTCTCTTCTATGGATATTATTCGACAAACATTCACAAAAGCCTTGTTTTGCTTATTTTACTAAAGTCAGACCCTATACCGTTAATAGCTGACCATGAAATTATGACTAATCCTCTAATTATTTTTTAATGCTTGTCAAAGCTGTAAAAAAATAGTAGCAGTCATTCTAGTAACGATGGCTAATATTCGTTTTTTTATAGACTAAACAGTTTGAATAACCTATAATAGTCCAAGTAATTATCAATAAACGAACATTAAGGTGGTTTTCATGTTAAATTATACGCAAATTTTCAAAGGGACAGCTTTTTCAAGTAAGTCTTCTAGTGAAGTACAAATTTTAAAAGATTATCTATTCTTTATAAACGCAGAAGGTATAATTGAAAAAACTGTAGCTCCCGATCATGTCGACTATCAAAATCTCCTTACTACATACCAAGGCAAAGAAAATTTTCATTCCTTGGAGGAAGGTCAATACTTCTTACCAGGCTTTGTCGATTTGCATGTACATGCACCACAGTGGGCACAGGCTGGTACTGCATTAGATATTCCACTTTATGATTGGCTAAACACATATACCTTTCCAATCGAATCCAAATTCTCTGATTTAGCGTTTGCACAAGAGGTCTATGAAGATTTAGTAAGCACGCTGCTTGCAAATGGTACAACTACCTCTCTCTATTTTGCTACTGTTCATAAGGAAGCAAGCTTACTATTAGCAAAAATCTGTGCGAAAAAAGGGCAACGTGGCTTAGTTGGAAAAGTTGTTATGGATGATTCTGAACAGAATCCTGACTACTACCGCGATCTAGATACACAAACAGCATTAAAGGATACAGAAGAGTTTATCTTAGCTGTGAAAGATCTAGCAAAAACGACAAAACAGGGTGTTTATCCAGTCGTTACACCACGCTTTATTCCTAGCTGTACAGACGATGCCTTAAAGGGCTTGGGTGAATTAGCAGCTAAGTATGATACACATATTCAATCACACTGTAGTGAAAGCGATTGGGAGCATGGCTATGTAAAGGAAAGATTTAAGAAAAATGATGCCTTTGCCTTACAGGATTTTGGTTTATTAGGCGATAAATCTGTGATGGCACATTGTAATTTTTTAAGCAATGATGACGCACAGCTTTTCGCTGAAACGGGCACTGCAATTGGTCATTGCCCTATCTCCAATGCTTTCTTTGCAAATAGTGTTATTCCTATTGCCCGCTTCCATTCAATGGGTGTAGATATTGGATTAGGCTCAGATCTTTCAGGTGGTTATTCTCCAAGTCTATTCGATAATGCAAGACAGGCAGTTATGTCATCTAGAATGCTAGAAGACGGTGTAGATACCTCACTTCCTGCCGAAAAACGAGGGGTATCAAATTCACGTATTACGATAAATGAAGCATTTTATTTAGCTACTGCTGGTGGTGGCGAAAGCTTAAGCTTACCAATCGGTCGACTACAGGAAAACTACACATGGGATGTACAAATCATTGATACGAAAGTATCTTCTGCCAAACTTCCTATTTTTAGAAACAACGAAGATTTACAGGATATTTTCCAAAAAATCATGTATCTTGTACGCCCCGAAAATATCCGTGAGGTTTGGGTACAAGGAAATAAAGTTCACACAAGAGCATAATTTCTGACTCTGTCATTTAACAGTATAAATTAACATTTAGAGGTGTACATCTTAGTGGAAACGCAACATAATCAATTAAACGAAAATAGAAAAACACAATTAACTGTTTTACCTGATGAAAAAGTGTCATACGGTCAGTCAGCCTTACTAGGTTTACAGCATGTCATGGCTATGGACGTTTATGTAGTTCCCTTTCTAATTGCGATGTTAATTGGGTTACAGTCAGGACAAGCAAGTGCATTGATCCAATCAACCTTTATCGCAGCAGGGATTGCAACAATTATCCAAACTCATTTTTGTATGAAGCTACCTATTGCGCAAGGTCCATCCTATGTTCCGCTTGGAGCCATCGTTGGTATTTATGCAGCAAGTGGTAGCGGACAACTTGGCTGGAACACTGTCCTAGGAGCTAGCTTAATCGGTGCCATTTTCGTTATTATTTTAGGCTATACTGGAATTTTCAATAAAATCGTCAAAACCTTTATCCCTCCAATTGTCGGAGGAACAATTATCTTTGTCGTTGGTCTTTCTTTAATGCCTGTTGGTTTAAGTGATAATATCTTTAATGGTGCAGGTGCATCGATTAACCAAAATATCAATTTAGCGCTTATCTCAGCTGCAGTCTTAATCATTTGTGTAATGCTAGGCTCAATTTTCAATAAAAAGGGACGAATCTTTCGTATCGCCTCAGTTATCATTGCTTTAATTGTAGGTTGTATTGCAGCCAATGTAATGGGTGTCTTAGATTTATCAGCTGTATCACAAGCTAAATGGTTTAGTATGCCACAAATTCCTTTTGCGGATTTTGGCTTCACGTTTAATTTTTCAGCCATTATAACAATGGTGATTATTTATATCGTCTTACTGGCAGAGACAACAGGTACTTGGTTTGCCGTGAGTAATGTTATAGACAAACCATTAACAGATAAACAAATTAATCGAGGGGTTATTGGTGAAGGAATTGGATGTTTCGTAGCTTCATTACTGGGTTCAACTCCTGTTACTGGGTACTCAACAAATGCAGGCGTTATTTCCATTACAGGTATCGCAAGTCGTCGAGTATTTATTGCCGCTGGTGCTTGGTTTATCTTATTTGGTTTCTCTGGTAAATTAGCTGCTCTAATATCTGCAATTCCTTCAGCAGTAATTGGCGGTATCTTTGTAATCGTCTGTGGTATTATCGCAATTAGTGGTTTACAGGTAATGAAAAATGAAAGTATTGGTGAAAAGGAAATGTATGTCATTGCTGTTCCTGTCATTTTAACATTAGCATTAACGTTACTACCTGACGATTTCCTTTATTCTTTACCAACTACCGTTCAATACTTATTCGGTTCACCTATCGCTTCTGCTGCTATAGTAGCCATCTTGTTGAATAAATTATTACCTAATGTGAAATAAACTCAAATGCACAATACTCCTATTCCATTAGGAGATTGTGCATTTTCATATTTAAAATATTTTTGAATTCCCTTCCCTTTTCCTAATATTTTGTTATACTAAAGCGAAAAAATAGCAATTGATATGGTGTATGACATGATTATAATAGGTACAGGATAAATGGAGATGGCATCTGGCTATTATGTGACTCTGTTTGGATACAACCATGGATTTTTCCTTTCATATTTTATTGTGGTATTATTCAAAGTTGCTAAAATTTATAGATGGAAGTTGTGGTGATAAAAGTGGAAAAACTTGAGGAACAACTTCAACTAGCATTACAAGAATGGGAACGACTGAGACTGGAAAATAAAAAATTAAAAGAACTACTGGAATATAATAATATCAACCTTGATACGATCTCCCAATTTCAAGAAACAAAAAAAGTTGCTATTACTAGGGAACAAAAGATACAGGAAAGAATTAATATATATCGGAATCTTTTTAAAGGGAGGCCAGATATATATGCAGTAAGATGGGAAGCTAAAAATGGAAAATCTGGCTATATGCCCGCGTGTGAAAATGAATGGCATCCAACTTTATGTCAGAAACCAATAATAAGATGCGCAAATTGTCAGTATCGAAAATTACTCCCTTTAACAGATCAAGTAATTTATGACCATCTTTCTGGTAAACACACTATTGGGCTCTATCCCCTTTTACAAGATGAAACGACTTGGTTTTTAGCCGTTGATTTTGATAAGAAAAACTGGACAAAAGACGTTCAATCATTTATAGAAACATGTAATGAATTAAGTGTCCCAGCAAGTATTGAGCGCTCTCGTTCAGGAAATGGATGCCACGTGTGGATTTTTTTTAATCAAGTTGTCCCCGCTTCCTTAGCTCGTAAACTTGGAAATGTTTTATTATCAAACACACTTTCAAAACGTTATGAAGTGGGCATGGATTCATATGACCGTTTATTTCCAAATCAAGATACATTGCCGAAAGGAGGTTTTGGAAATTTAATTGCACTGCCTCTACAGAATAGTCCAAGGAAGAATGGAAATAGTGTTTTTGTCGATGAGCATTTTATTCCTTATCCTGATCAATGGCACTATTTGCAGCAAATACGAAAAATGAAGATAGAGGAAATTAACAAAATTATTAAAACATATCATCAAAACAATAATGCTTCTATGTCTATAAAAGAAAACGGACAACCATTAAAAAATAATAATAAAATTCAGCTCTCAACTAACGTTACAGTGATTGAAAAAAACGGTTTATATGTCCAAAAAGAAGGTCTTTCTTCGTCTCTCATTCATAAACTTATACAACTAGTAACTTTCAAAAATCCTCAATTTTACAAAGCCCAAGCAAAACGTTTATCGACTCATAATATACCAAGGAATATTACATGCTATGATCATACAGAGGAGCATTTAATACTGCCACGTGGATGCAAAGAAGATATGCTAAACCTATTAAATGATTTCTCTATGAATTATGATTTTGTAGATGGTACAAATTCAGGAACCAAAATATCATTAAAATTTGAAGGTAATTTAAGAGAAAAACAAAAACAAGCAGTGGCAAATTTATTAGAAAAACCAATTGGTATATTATCTGCCACAACTGGATTTGGAAAAACTGTAGTAGCTACAGCGGTAATTGCAAAAAGACAGACAAATACCTTAATTATTGTTCATCGAAACCAACTTATCGATCAATGGAAAAAAAGTTTATCAACATTTCTGAATCTTGAAGAAAAACAAATTGGTCAAATTGGCGGTGGCAAAAATAAGCAAACCGGTGTCATTGATATTGCAACCATGCAAAGTCTAAATTATAAAGGAGAAGTAAAAGAACTAATCACACAATACGGTCAGATTATCGTCGATGAATGTCATCACATTGCAGCGTTCAGTTTTGAGCAAGTACTAAAGAAGGCGAATGCCAAGTACATCGTTGGATTGACTGCTACCCCTATGCGAAAAGATGGATTGCATCCGATTATGACGATGCAGTTAGGACCTGTTTGTTATAAAGTAAATCCCAAAGATCAAACTAAAATCCTATCTTTTGAACAAATATTAATCCCTCGTTACACAAAGTTTAAGAGCAATTCAAAAGACATCCAAACATTATATACAGAACTTACAAAAGATAATAACAGAAATCAAATGATTTTTGACGATGTTTTAAAAGAATTAGAGAACGGTTCAGTACCCATTATTTTAACCGAAAGAGTTGAGCATGCCTTTTATTTAGAATCTAAATTTAAAGGGTTTGTAAAGAATGTTATCACTTTAACAGGAAAATTGAGTAAAAAAGAAGTAAAAGAAAATCTTAAAATTTTAGATATGCTTGCTGAAAATGAAGAAAGGTTGATTATTGCAACAGGGAAATATATAGGGGAGGGTTTTGATTATGCTCGACTAGATTCCTTATTTTTAGTTATGCCTTTTTCATGGAAAGGTACATTGCAACAATATGTAGGAAGACTACATCGTCAGCATGATTCAAAATTAAAAGTGAAAGTCTATGATTACGTAGATTATCAGGAGCTAATGTTTAAAGTAATGTTTGAAAAAAGATTAAAAGGCTATCGTTCGTTAGGGTATAAATTGTTGGAAAATAAATCAATTAATGAAACTTTTTCTGAACAAATGAGGTTATTTTAAAATTCCAATAAATTTTCATCTTAAAAAATCGATTCCTTAACAAAAAGGAATCCGATTTTTTAAGATTAATTGATGGTTCGACACTTCCTGTAAGTATCGAACCATTTTGCTCCGTGGAGGATTTGTCTGTCTCGCTTTTAACTTTACTCTGCGACGATAACAAATTTTTATCCTTAACTTCTTCAATTCATATACTACCAAAATAGACTAAATCTCCATCTCCCCAACAAATTTAACCGAAGACCATCCCTTACTCTTTCCAGCGCTAAACTTCACTCTTAAACTTAAATTCAGTTCACCTTCATTACAAATAAAGGTCGTTTGAATAGCAGATGGTGTTTGTTGATTGATCATTACATGACCTATGGCTTTGTTGTGTTCTAAAATGTGGCAATCGTTTTGCTTATACATTGTAATTACCTTAGTTGCATTACCTAGTATAGCTACTAAACCTTTTTGTAGCTTGTTTAATTCAGCATTCCCCACTGCTTGTCCAAATTCAACAGATATCTCTTCCAAGCATTGGCGATGGTTCTTTTTTCCAAGATCAAATTGCTTCTTCAATTTATCTAACAGTGGAACTAATGAGCCGACATCGAAATATAGCGGTCCTAAAATTTGTCCAGCTCCTGGATTTTTTACTGTTATCTTAGCACTTTTGTTTGCAATGGCTTTTAGTGATAAACCTTCTTCGATATATTTTCCGTTAGCTAATAATATTATTTTTAAATCTGTTGTATCAAGTCTATCCTTTATATAGCTTTCTGGAACTAGCTGAATACTTTGAAGTCGATATTCTCCATACTTATTCACTAAATATTCCTCTATTTTTTCTTTAGTGACTATTGACGATTCTACAATTTGTAGTAGTATATCATGATCAACAATTGAACTGTAAGAAGTCAAAATTTCTTGGTAAGCAGATTCCTCCACTTGCTGAAGCAATGGATTTGTTTTTAATAATCGGTAATAGACTATTGCTTCATTACATTTCCCAATCGCATTGCTACTATTACTCGTACTGGTTTTGACATGTTGCTCAATCTTTTTCTCAAATGCTTCGATACTTTGTAAATTTTCATTCTGCACCTTTGCATTTTCTGGGAAGTATTCAAAACTCGTTGCTATTTTAATAGAGGTAGATGGACTACTTTCAAATTTAAAACGTAATGTTAGCGCATGTTCACCAATACGTAATCCTACTGTATCATTTCCCTTTTTATATATATACAATGGTTTAGCAAAATCAATTTGGGTTTGCCATTGTTCTACCTTATAAATTTGTTCTTCATTGCACCTAGAAACAATATTAATACTGTCTGTCATCATTAGTATTTGAAAAGTTTCTTCTAGCAAACCCTTTTTTGCGTTGTAGGCTTCTTTCAGCAAATAAAATGCAATATCTCTTAATTGTGTCAAAAACACTCGACGAAGAGGATTGATCTCATCCGTAAATTTAGGGAAATAATCCTTCACCTTACTTCTTAATATTGTTATCGTATCATATTCGTTTTTTTGTTCTTTTTGCCTTACAATTTCTCGATAAAATGCTTTAAGTTCATTTTCTAAATCTACATTAAACATTTTCTGTAAAGCTTCACTGTTAAAATATTTAGATAAAAAACTTTTAGCACCTATATTTTTTGGCTGAATAGATGCTGCTCCTTTTATAGTAAAAAGATTAATTTTAATTACATCCTCATTTTGCAACATGAGAAGTAAATCTGGATGTTGATCAGGGTGATTTGTTTGATATTTATTCATAATAGATTTGATATTAGGATAAAGCTGTTTAATATAATTAGCTGTTGGGTAGTCTTTATGATTCAGTAAAGATTCGTAAACTTTTAGAACATGTACTTTTCCACGTTCACTCGACTTTGCCATCTACTATCACCTCTTATTTCCATTCTAACCTATTTTATATTTTGAAAACATCATACTGGCCTTTTATTGCACTGTTTGATATAATAAAACAAGCAATTAGGAGGGAATAATGATGAGCATCAAAGTAGAACAAAAAGGACGAGGGAAATTTAAACCCGCTCCCGACTATAGTATTGATGATGTGAAGCGTGTGTTACATGAAAAAATAATCGAAGAAAACAGCAAAATGTTACATGCAAACATTGACTCAGATTATTTGTCTTCTATTCAATATATACCAAATAAAATTAATATAATTAGCTTATTCTCTGGTTGCGGTGGATTGGACCTAGGCTTTGAACTAGCAGGTCTCGCAGCGGTTATCGGAGAAGAAGCGGCACTAAAGGCACTACATTCAAAGGAAACTTACGACACCTTACGTGGGCAAAGTATTTTTCATACAATTTATACAAATGATTTATTTAAAGAAGCGAATGAATCATATCGAGCAAATTTCCCCAAGCCCGTATTTCAGCACGGTATTGATATTCGTAGGGTGCGTAATTTTCCGAAGGCGGATCTTGTTATAGGTGGCTTCCCTTGCCCCGGTTTCAGTGAGGCGGGTCCACGCTTAGTAGATGATGAGCGCAACTTTTTATATATTCACTTTATTCGCTGCATTACACAGGCTAAACCGGATATATTTGTTGCTGAAAATGTAAAAGGGATGATGACACTTGGTAAGGGTGAGGTCATTAAGCAAATTACTGAGGATTTTGCGGCTAGTGGTTATGATGTACAATACAAACTATTGAATGCTCGTGATTATGGTGTGCCACAGCTCCGTGAGCGTGTATTTATTGTTGGTGTCAAAAAAGGACTTGGCTTTAAATATCATTACCCAAAGGCTACTCATGGTAAAGGATTACTACCATTTACGACGTTACAGCAGACAATCGGTGATTTAGAGGCAAATCCAGGACCTTATTTCACAGGCTCTTATTCTAGTATTTACATGTCACGTAATCGTAAAAAAGATTGGAATGAACAGAGTTTTACTATTCAGGCATCGGGTAGACAGGCTCCACTACATCCTAGCGGTTTGCCGATGGAGAAGGTCGGTAAGGATAAATGGATTTTCCCAGATGGTGAGGGGCAACATCGCCGTTTGTCTGTCCTTGAAATTGCCCGTATTCAAACATTTCCTGATTGGTATACATTTAGCGACGGTAGAAATATGAATGTTTCCGCTAATAATCGCCTCGATAAACAGTACAAACAAATCGGTAATGCCGTGCCTGTTTTACTTGCGAAGGCAGTTGCCACACCAATCGCTGAATGGGCGGTTGATTTTGTAGGAAAACGATTAATTGAACAATCACAACAATTGAATTTATTTTAAATATTGTGAACAAATAAATCATTTCCCATAAAATAAAAAAATCAACCCAAAGAATACTTATTAAAATATATGCAATTTTATAAGTTTATTGAAGCGATAGAAACAACATGAACGAATCCTAATGAAGCATTTAGTAGGAACAGAAGCCACCCCTATGTGAAAAAATTATAGGAACTTTACCAATCAAAATCCCAACAAATAGCGCTCCTCAAAATAAAAACAGAGGCGCTATTTGCCTCTTACCCATGATCCTAATACTTCTTATTATAAAGTATTTTCAAAAATTTCTGTCTCCTCGTCTATTCTTTTGTTATACTAGAGCAAAAAAGTAGGGATTATATGATATATGATGTGATAATCGTTGGGGCTGGCTCGATGGGTATGGCAACGGGCTATTATTTAGCAAAGGCAGGAAAAAATGTTCTGATGATTGATGCCTTTAATCCTCCACATGAAGAAGGTAGCCATCATGGAGAAACAAGAATTATTCGCTTTGCCTATGGTGAGGGGGCTGGTTATGTTCCTTTTGTCAAAAGAGCAGGTGAATTATGGAGGGAATTAGAATCGATATCAAATGAATCCCTATTTCTACAAACAGGGGTTGTGAATGTCGGAGAGCCAAGTCATTCTTTTATTAAAAATGTAACAGCTAGTGCCGAGCTTTACGACTTAGCATTAGAACAATATTCTGCCAATACAGCTATGAAAAAATGGCCAGGATTATTTGTCCCTGAAAACTTTGTTGCTTGCTTTGAGCCCACAGCTGGAGTTCTTCGTGTAGAGGTCTGTATTCGTGCCTATAAAAAATTAGCAATGGAGGCAGGAGCAACATTACATACGAATGAAAAAGTACAGTCTATTCAAGCTGGAAGCATTGTAAAGGTACAAACTGAAAATAATATTTACGAAGCGAAGCAGTTAATTGTCACTGCTGGTGCTTGGATCACGGAGCTATTACAAACAATGGACATTACCATACCTGTTACACCTACTAGAAAAACCTTTGCATGGTTTGAAGCGGATGAACAGCTCTATGGTGAAGATGTATTTCCAGCCTATTGTTTTGAATTGGCTGATTCCACATATTATGGATTTCCAAGTATTGATGGTGCAGGACTAAAACTTGGTCGTCATGATGGTGGCGAGGCAATCAACCCAAATAATCCGCTTCGTCCATTTAACGAACAGGATTCCATTGATTTAGTTAACTTTATTCAGCAATTTATGCCGCAGCATGGGGCATTAAAATATGGAAAAACATGCAAGTATTCAATGACACCAGATGAAGACTTCATAATCGACTTTTTACCTGAACATCCAAACATTATCGTAGCAGCAGGCTTTTCTGGGCATGGCTTTAAATTCAGCAGTGCAGTTGGTGAGGTACTCACTGAGTTAACACTAAATGGAGAAAGCAAGCAGGATTTATCACTTTTTAGACTAAATCGTTTTACTAAATAAAATTACTTATAAATTCATACGAAATGCATTAGAGAGTAGCGTAAACTACTCTCTACCATTTATCCATTTTTACCAAAAAGCTAAAGAGCGTTTCTTCATTGACTCTCGGTATTGCTCTGTTGAGATTGGTAATGCTTTATTTGTTTGGTAATCCATTATGACTCCAAATCTTCGGATAACATCCATTTGATTAATTTCTCCATTATTATACATCTGCTCCACTAGTGTAGGATCTGTCTCCAGCCATCTATTACGATTTCGGCGAATAAAATCCCTTTCTTTTAATGTGGCAGCTATATCTACTTCAAATGCATCGATATCACGATCGATTTCATGGATCACAACACCATAATCTAACTTAGCACGCTCAATTGAAACATATTCATCTATAACATCTTCTAAAACAGCATTAATATCTCGTGCTAACGGGTCCCCTAAACCCCCTCCACCTGCCGAAGGACGAGTAAAGGAGTCTCCTTTTTTCAGTTCGATATTGGAGAAAATCGTGCCTAAAAATGTTTCATCCCCTTTACCTGGGTTTAAAATAGCTCCCTGTGCGATAGAGGGTAAGCCACCCATAATTCCCCATGTAATAGAGCGTGAACGATCACAGCAATACGACATAACAGTTTGGTTAACATTTGTTAAAATGCCTCCCTTCTCGACACCACAACCACCACGATACTTACCTGGGCCTGCAGAATCTATTATAATTTCATGCTTTGTTGTAATAACTGGTGACAATCGCTCTTGCCCCTCACATGGCTGTACACTTAGCCCTACTCCAAACACTGGTGAGGTTGTATTGGCACCATCACGATCAATACGCCCCCCATGCCCGCCAGCCATCCAGTCATACCACATAAAATATTCACTACTATCCTGACGCTGATCATACCCACCTATTAATAAATACTCTAAATTAAATGAACATGCGATAGCGCGTTCAGGCATAATGTTTGACCATAATTCGAAACAAGCATTCATAATTTTCTCAAACGCTCCAGAACAATAGCCAGAAACTGCAACTGGGCTAGGAGCATTAACGACAGAGTTTTCAGGAAGATAAATTTTCACAACTCGATAGAATCCTGAATTTAGGGGAATATCCGGGAAGAACGTTTTAGTGCCCGCATAAGTACCAGAAAGGGCTGAGCCAAATCCCGCATTTAAAAAGCAGCTTATATAAGGATGAGAGTTACTTAAATCATACGCTATTTCACTTTCGGTAATGGTCATTTTTACATGGATTGGGATAAGGCCATCTCCTACTTGTGGGTCCATGTCGATATAGTCCACCGTTTCCCATTGACCTTTGGGTAAAGCTTTTATTTTCGCTTTCATTAATCGTTCAACATAATTTTGCACCTCTTCAAAGGCCACTAGTACTGTATCTATGCCATACTTTTCAATCATTTCCTTGAGCTGCTTCTCCCCAACTTTTGCTGCTTCCACCTGAGAACGCAAATCTCCTATCCGCTCCTCTGGTATCCGCATATTCATGACAATGATTTTCACAACATCTGATAAATATTGACCTTTACTATATATGCGTACAGGTGGAATCCGTAATCCTTCTCCGTAATGCTCCTTTGCAGTAATATCAAAGGAACCTGGATTAGAGCCACCCACATCTGCCCAGTGTCCATTCGTTTGCATAAGGGCAATTAATTTTCCATCATGAAATACTGGTAAAATGACACGAACATCGCTAAAATGTGTACCACCACGATAAGGATCATTCACTAGAAATACATCGCCAGGATGAATATCATCAGCGAAATCCTCTAAGACAGCTTTTGCGGTTAAATGTAATGTCCCGACATGTACTGAAATATCTTGGGTTCCCTGCATTACTGTATTTCCCTTTGCATCACATAATGCACAGCTGAAGTCTCGATTATATATAACAAACGAATAGCATGTACGTAACATTTGTTCAGCCATTTGATCCACTAAGTTCACAAAGCCGTTTTTCAACACTTCAAATGTTACTGGGTCTAAATTTTGGACCCTATGAGGTGTCTCTAAATTCGTTGTACTCATCACTCAATTCCTCCTTATCGAATATTAGTTCACCGTAATAATGATATTTCTATATGCATCAACTTCTGCCGTAAAACCAGGTGGAATAACAGTCGTTGTGTCGAGCTGATCGATGATGGCTGGACCAGTAAATTGTGTGTAAACTGGTATTTTATCGCGATAGTACACGTTTGTTTCAAAATAGTTGCCCTCAAAATAAACAGAGCGAGTTTCCTTGAATGCATTTTCTAAAGAGCCCTCAGGAACATATTGCGGGAAATCAGGCTTTGGTACTGTTCCAATCGCCGTGACACGTAGACCAAAAATTTCAACAGCTTGGTCCTTATCGGAAAATGCAAATTCCCGTTCATGTTCCTGATGAAATGCTTCTAGTATTGCATCTAGAGAAGTTAATTGATCAGAAACAAGTACGGCAAGAGATCGCCATTGCCCCTTATAACGAAGATCTATAAAATTCGTTAAGGACGAGTTATTCTCTGATATCCCTTCCTCCTCTAATAATGTTGTTGCTTCTATTCGTAATGCACCAAATTGTTTGGTTAGTTCTTCGGCAGTTATCTCATCAAGCTTTTTTACATACGTTTTAGAAATATCATGACGAACATCAACAAGTAGACAGCCCATTGCAGCAGCTACACCTGGATGTGTAGGAATAATAACTTTTGGAATGTTTAAATCCTTTGCCAAATAGGCACCATGTAATGGCCCTGCACCACCAAAAGCAACAAGTGCAAAATCTCGTGGATCATAGCCTCTACGAACAGATATTAGTCGTACTGCATCACTCATATTGGCATTTGCAACATCTATAATCGCGCTAGCCGCCTCCTCAATCGTTTGATTGAAAGCGTTTGCGATTTTTTTCACGGCTTCTCTTGCCGCTTCTTTGTTTAATTGCATCGTACCATCCAATAAATCTACCCCAAGACGTCCTAACACTAAATTTGCATCTGAGTTCGTTGGTTCTGTTCCACCTCGTCCATAGCAGGCTGGACCAGGAGCTGCTCCTGCACTTTGTGGTCCATTACGTAAAGATCCCCCTTCATCCTTCCATGCAAGGCTACCACCCCCTGCTCCTATTGTTAGTATTTCAATACTTGGGAAACCAATTGGATATCCATATTCTATTGACCAATCCTTTGTAATGCGAATATCACCCTTATACATAAGTGAAATATCAGTACTTGTACCACCCATATCTAAGCCAATTGCATTGTCAAATCCACACAGCTTTGCGATATGCTTACTTGCAATAGCACCAGCTGCTATCCCTGAGCTTGCTAGTCTAGCCGCATAACGTGGAACCGTACTTGAAGTCATGACGCCACCACCAGAATGTAACACTAAAATTTCTTCCTCATAGCCCTTTTTCTGCATTTCATTGCTTAACTTACTGATGTATTTACTCATAATTGGTCCGAGAACCGCATTGATAATCGTTGTGCTCATTCGCTCATGCTCGAAAATTTCAGGAAGTACCTCGCTTGAAATACAAACATAGACATCTGGTAGTTCCTCTTTTAAAATTTTTTTGACTTTCAGCTCATTCTCTCCATTGACGTAGGCATTGAGGAAGCAAACAGCAATAGACTGTGTACCTCTACGCTTTAATTTCTTGGCTAAAATCCGAACCTCCTCTTCATCAATAGCTTGAATAATGTTCCCTTCATAATCTATGCGTTCTCCTACTTCAAACCGATCTCTCCGCTGAATATAGGGCCTAGCAGTATCCTTGTACGTATCCCAAATATCTTCCTTTGTCCCACGGCGAATTTCAATAACATCCCTAAAACCCTTTGTCGTTATCAGGGCTGTTTTCGGAAGCTTTCGTTCAATTAAGGCATTCGTTCCAACGGTTGTACCATGAGAAAAAATTTTAATATTTTTCCCATCTAACCCTGCTTTTTCAACACCATGTAAAATTCCCTGCTCTGGATTTGAAGGTGTTGAAGATGTTTTTGTTACAAAAACGTCTCCCGTCTCTTCATTAAAAACAAATACATCCGTAAACGTTCCACCAACATCAATTGCTAAACGACTTTGTGCCATAGTTATACCTTCTTTCGTTTACTTGGTTTGATGAAATACACAAAAATTCTTCATAATAAATCCTCTTTGATGAAGATAATGCCTCAAGTGAATGCCGCTACATTTCCTCAAATGATAGCAATCACTATGAGAAAAATCCGAGATCATTACACTGAGGCATATAGAATGTGTTTTTGCTTGGCTGCCATGCTATTTAATTTCAAGTTGAGTTAGATTTTTATTCAACTTTTGTACCAATTGTAATTGTTTTGAAGGTTGTAAAAAATTCCTTCGCCGCCTGCCCCTGCTCACGGGCACCGGTGCTTGAGTTTTTCATTCCTCCAAATGGTGCTTGGGGCTCGGCTCCTCCTGTTTCATCGTTCACCTGTACAAGTCCCACTTCACTGCGATTAATAAAATCAAAAGCTTTTGGAATATTAGTAGTATAGATCGAAGCACTTAATCCAAAATCGGAATCATTTGATAAGCGAATCGCCTCTTCATAATCCTTAACCTTTATAACAGCTAGTACGGGGCCAAATATTTCTTCACGGGCAATCGCCATATCATGTGTTACATTTGTAAAAATGGTTGGATCGATGTAATACCCCTCCTTCATACCTTGAGTGGGACCACCACCAAATACAAGCTCAGCTCCATCTAGTTGTGCTTTTTCAATAGCGGCTAAAATAGAATCATATTGCCCCTTGGAGGATACAGGGCCCATTGTTACGCCAACCTCTATTTTTTTAGCCTCTTCTATTAACTGCTGTAGCACTTCTTCATAAATCGCTTCCTCAATATACACTCGACTAGTCGCTGTACATCGCTGTCCTGTTTGTTTCATAGCACCTTCTATCGTTAGTTTTGCAGCTTGTTTGATATTCGCATCCGCTAAAATGATGGCTGCATTTTTTCCTCCAAGCTCCAGTTGAATTTTTTTATTCGTTGATCCAGCAGTATCTAAAATACTTTGACCAACACTATTTGAACCAGTAAATGTAATCGCCTTTACTTCAGGAGCCTCCAATAAAACCTGCCCCACCTTTGAGCCACGTCCTTGAACTACATGTAACACGTTTTCTGGTAAACCTGCCTGTTGAAATAATTCCCCTATTAATTTTCCAGTTAAAGCTGTTTCAATTGATGGCTTCCAAACAACAGTATTGCCATATACTAATGCTGGAGCAATCTTCCACAGTGGAATGGCAACAGGAAAATTCCAAGGTGTGATCGCTGCAACTACACCGAGTGGCACACGCATTGTGTATAATAACTTTGATTCATTGGCAGAAGGTAACACTTCACCTATAGCCCGCATTCCCTCTTGAGCAAAATAACGCAAAATGGAAGCCCCTCGTTTTACTTCACCGAGCATTTCACTTGTTGTTTTGCCCATTTCACATGAAGCTATTTCAGCTATTCGCTCCATATTTTTTTCAAGCAAATCTGCTGTTAATCGTAAAACCTCTCCACGTGCTACAGATGATGTATTTTTCCAGCCTTTAAATGCATGATTAGCTGCAGTAACAGCTGCTTTTGTTTCGTCTAGTGTCAAAAGCTCCACTGTACCAATACATTGAGTAGGTCTCGCTGGATTAAATTGTTCTCGTACTTCTCTAACAACCGTTGTCATATTACTCCTCCTTCGCTAAATTATTGTATTTATATTTCAACGATAGTTTTACGTATATATTCAAACGTTTCGTCTAATATACGTAGCATTTCGGCCAACTCTACTTTTGATAGAATAAGAGGAGGTGCAAAAACAACTGTATCTTGATCATACGTAACTGTTCGGAGGATTAACCCTCGCTTCATTGTTTCCTGTACAAAAATCGGGCTAAGAGGAGACTCAAACAATTCACCTGTCTCACGGCTTTTAACTAATTCAATTGCCCCAAGCAATCCAAGTGTACGCACACGTCCGATAAAGCTATATTTTTCCTGCAGCGCTTGGAATCCTTTTAACATCGCTTCACCCATGACCGCTGCATTTTCAACGAGATTTTCACGCTCAACGATTTCAATATTTTTAAGGCCAACTTGACAAGCAAGTGCATGACCGCTGTATGTGTACCCATGCATTAATGTACCCTTGGAAAGCTCACAAAAGTCTTGATGAAGTTTTTCTGATATCACCACGCCTCCAAGTTGGGCATAGCCACTCGAAACGCCTTTTGCGAAGCTCATCATATCTGGCACTACACCATAATGCTCCATCCCAAAAAATTTACCAGTACGCCCAAAACCTGTAATGACTTCATCCGCAATCAATAAAATACCGTACTCATCACAAATTTTTCGCACTTCTCTAAAGTAGTCCTTTTGTGGAATATTTACTCCACCTGCTCCTTGTACAGGCTCAGAAATAAATGCAGCCACAGTCTCAGGGCCTAACGCTTCAATCGTTTCACGTAAATTACGTGCCGATTGGCTATAGACATAATGGAAATCTGGAGCATGTGAATTTGTAAAATCACGAAACGCTTGTAAACCAGTTGCATTTGTAGCGCCCATCGCTACACCGTGGTAGGAATGTGTACGAGAAATAATTTTTTGACGCTTTGGCTGTCCTTTTAGTAACCAGTAATGACGCGCTAGTTTAATGGCTGTATCATTCGCCTCTGAGCCACCTGAAGTAAAAAATACTGTGTTTAAATCTCCAGGGGCTAAAGAAGCAATTTTCGCTGCTAAACGAATCGCCGGTTCATTGCTAAATGTTGCAAAGCAGGAGCTAAATGCTAATGTGGACATTTGCTCCTTCGCGACATCAGCAATTTCTTGACGGCCATGCCCAATATTTACATTCCATAAAGAGGACATCCCATCAATATAGACATTCCCTTCGACATCTTTTAAATAAATGCCAGTTCCTTCTGTAAAAATAACAGCTGGTCCTTGTGTTTGTTGTTGCTCAATTGACGATGTTGGATGTAAAAAATGCTTTTGATCTAATGTTTTTAGCTCTTCCTGTAATTGAATTGCCATCAATGCCAACCTCTTTTCGTTTAAAATTTCATACACTTTTTTAATAGCAACTCTCGTGCCAACTGTTTATAAAATTTGCTTTCAGAAAAAATTTCAGCACAAAAAATAAAAAAAGACATTCTCTTATTCGAAAATGCCTCTTCTCATCTCATATTTAATGATGAACTTCAATGATGCAGTTCATCATTGTTTTTGCATTACGCCACTAAACACCGATGCGTTATCACCATCTACTATGCAAAAGCGAAAATTTGATGCAAAAATACATCACTATTCCTTATAAGAAATTTGCCTTGTTAATTGGAATTTTTGTATTTTGCGTACTAAAGTTGATTGATCACAACCAAGTGATTTGGCTGCCTGCCTAATACTTGGATATTGAGACAACGTCTGCTTAATAATTTGCTTTTCAAAAGCAGCTACTTGCTCCTTTAAGGTACCACTAAACATCATTGGAGCATCTGAATCCTGTATATTTGGTAGTTGCTCCATATTTTCGATATTACGAATATTCGTTGTATTACTATCTAATTCTTGTTGTACCGTATATACTGTTATTTCTGGTTGTGTAGCTAATAAGCAAATTCGTTCCACCATATTTTTAAGCTGACGTATATTTCCTGGCCAATCATAAGACGCTAATATTTTCATAGCGGCGGATTCTATTGTTCGATGAATACCGTATTTCTCTCCAATGACAGCTAAAAAATGATGAACTAAAGGAATAATATCCTGGCGTCGTTGTCTTAACGGTGGAATTTCAATAGGGATGATATTTAACCGATAATATAAATCCTCACGGAAACTACCTTGTCTCACCATTTCCGCCAAATTGCGATTTGTTGCTGCAATGATGCGGACATCAATGGAAATAGGCTTCCCACTACCAATACGCTGAACCTCTGACTCTTGGAGCACACGCAATAATTTTGCCTGTAGTAACAAAGGCATCTCTCCAATTTCATCTAAAAATACTGTACCACCTGACGCAATTTCAAATAACCCAGCTTTACCACCTCTAGATGCTCCAGTAAATGCTCCTCCCTCATAGCCAAAAAGCTCAGTTTCTAATAGATTTTCAGGTATTGCACTACAGTTAATCGTTAATATTTGCTTATGGCTACGTCTACTATTTGCATGAATTAGCTTTGTAATTTCTTCTTTACCAACCCCCGATTCACCACCAATTAATACAGTAGAATCTACCTCTGCAATTCTCATCACACGATTTATAACATCCATCATTGCAGGTGACACAGCGATTAAACTACTTGTTGTCTCCTCTTTATTATGTAATGCTTGTAGCTTATTTTTAAAACTTTCGTTTTGAACCTCTAATTTTTTCACTTCTGTCTCTAATAGTTTTAACTGGGTCATATCACGTGTAATAGCAACTACGTATTGCAACTCACCCTTTTCATCAAATATCGGCTTGCCAGTCACTAAAAAGCACTTTCCATTAATGAACGTTTGCAGTATGGTTACTTTTTCTTTCGATTCAATGACTTTCATTGATATAGAATCACTCATTAATCCTTCAGCTATTGCATCTTTTGCATATCTTCCCATTAAATCAATACCGACAATTTCGATATCAATATCATTTTGAAATAATATTTTACCATTGCTATCACAAATGGTAATGCCCTCTGATATGGAATTTAATACTTTGTTTGATAGCGGGTTCATAAAATCGATATGGCTAAACTGTGTTAATGGTCTAATAGTAAATAAACTACCTTGAGAAGTCTCTAATACATGAATAAAATAACCTTCTATTTCAAATGTTTCTGTACCTTTGCTATACTTTTTTATTATTTTTTCAAGAAGCTCTATTTGGATATCACTTTTTACAATCACTTCATCATTTTTGACAAGAATAAAATGTTCATCTTTATGAATTTCTGTTATCGACATATAGACCACTTCCTCTCAGACCAGAAAAATATAAACGCTTCATACAAAAAATTCGCTCTCTTTCCACGGGTAATTTGCATGCCTAAAGGTGCTTAAGACCTTCGCTTTATTGCTTGGCTTGCTATCTCGCAAAATTGTCGCGAATTTTTTGTAAGCTTATATCAATTATGCCTCGGCATAATTGCGTCCGGAATCGACTTTGTGATTAGGTCTGCTGAGGGCCGACACGATGTCGGTCATTTCGGTAATGCCACAGGACGTGGCGTTTTTACCGATGCAGGTCAGTTAGCTGTTTCGCATGGATGCGATGATTTTAGGCTAACATCCTTTACTAACTCCTTTCCGATTCCGTGACATCCGCCAGAGGCTTTGGGCCAACAGATGTTTTTTGCGCGAAAGCGTAGTGCTAACGTAGCAACAGCAGCACGATGTTGGTCACTCAGGCGTTTTCACAGGATGGGAAGATTTTAGCCTGAGTTCCTCTATTTCAGCGGGTGTTTGGACACCCTCTGAAAAGTAGCTTAAATTCACATTCATTTCACCACCTATAGAGGCGGGAGACTTCTGTACCTGCCGCTACGCTTTCGGTACTAAAGATATTTGCTGAAAGAAGTTAAATCACTACGATTAGGAACATCACCATACTATTCTACTCTGAGGCTAGCTTTTCCTCTATTTGCTCTGTTGGTCTTGTCGACAACTTTCGCATAATCATAAACAGCACAACTGAGACAATTAAAACTAATGTGCTTAAATAAAACTGAGAGCGTAAAGATTCAATGAGCGCTTGACAGAAATAAACAACAGTTAAAATACCAATAGTGACATACGATAGGTATGGGAATAACCACATTTTAATCGATAATGGCTCATTTGAAACCTTGTCATAATAACGTCGGAAACGAATTTGAGAAATAGCAATAAAAATATAAACCGCAATCATCAATCCACCAACACAGTTACCTAAAAAATAGAAGATAACTTCAGGTGAAATAAAATATAGCATCGCACAAATATAAGCCACCACTGTGCTACCGATAATGGCAGGTACAGGTACTCCCCGCCGATTTTTAATTTGAGAAAAGATTTTCGGTGCATCACCCTGACGTGACATTTCAAGTAACATACGTGAGCTTGTATAAAGTGCCGAATTTAAAACTGAGATTAATGAAATAAAAATGACAATTTGAATAATTTGAGCAGCAATAGGGAGCCCTGCCATCGTTAAAATATTTGCGTATGGCGCTGCCAACATTTTTGTATCATTCCAAGGTAAGATTAACACCATAATAGCTACTGAGCCTACAAAAAATAGCCCTAATCGAAACACAACATTGCGAATGGCACGAACAATATTTTTCGCTGGATTTTCAGATTCTGCTGCCGCAATAGCCGCTACCTCTGCACCACAAATTGAGAAAATAACAAATACAATGGCAGTGAAAATTGGGACAATACCATTTGGTGCAAATCCACCGAATTCTGTTAAGATTCCTAGCCCCTTTGCTTCATAGTTTGGCCAAATGCCTAAAATCATAGCTAGCCCAACTACTAAAAATACAATAATGGCAGAAACTTTGACGAAGGAAAGCCAATATTCGAATTCCCCAAATGATTTTACAGAATAAATATTGATGATGGTCATTAACAATGTGATGCCAATACTCCCAACCCATATTGGTATAAACGGGAACCAGTTATGCAGCATTCCTCCAATAAGTGCCGCCTCTAACCCCACAATAAATACCCAGCTTGCCCAATATAGCCAGCCAACAGTAAAGCCTGCCCATGGACCAATATACTTTCCTGCATATGAAGCAAATGAACCTAACTCTGCCGAACCATTAGCTTTTTCCCCTAGAACAATTTCTCCTGCCGCCATTTCACCAACCATTTGCATAATTAAAACGATGAGTAAGCATGCAATTGCATATGAAACGACTGCTGCTGGACCAGTGCTTAATATATTTTTTCCTGTACCAACGAATAGCCCTGTACCAATTACCCCTCCAATGGAAATCATTGTAATATGCCGTGTTTTCAGTGATTTTTGCAAAGCTCCCATTAAAGCACCCCTTTAGTATTTTATGTAGACATTTACTAGCCCCTTTCCTCTAATTCAATGTCTACCGTTTAATGAGCAAATTGGATGCCAACTCTATTCAATTATTAAAAATTTCAAATAATTATCTATCCATACCTCCAATTGTTGTCATTTAAAATGATTGGTTCATGAATAGACTCATATGCGATTTCGAATTTTTGATGCAAATGTACATCATTGACACTTCATTTACATCATCTATCCATATGACCGATTAAATGAGCTCAAAATGTTCATTTCCTCTCTGTACTTCGCTACTGTCCGTCTAGAAATTTGAATCCCTTCTCCACTTAATATTTTAGTAATTAGCTGATCCGTTAAAGGCTTTTGTTTATCCTCACCTTCGATCAACTGTTTAAGTCGCTTTTTTATATACATAATAGAATCCATTTTTCCTGAACTATTCATCACGCCCTTAGTAAATAACGTTTGTAAAGCATATACGCCATGAGAGGTTTTAATATATTTTCCACGAATAGCACGACTAATCGTTGATACATGTAAACCTAAAATGTCTGCTACATCCTTCAAACGCATGGGCTGTATAGCTTCAAACCCTTGTTGGAAAAAATCCTTTTGCAATTTCACTAGCAATCTAGCTAGTTCATAAAGTGTTTTATCACGTTGCTCAATTCCTTGTAGTAATAACAGAGCATCTTTCATTGTGTCTCGGAAATATGTTTTACAATTTGGATCATTCTTTAATATTTCTACATAATGTTTATCAATTGTAACGGTTGGGATATATCCACGATTTAATTTAATCAACCATTCCTCATCCATTTTCTCCACTTCAATTTCAGGAATGACATATGGAATCGCTTCCAATTTATCTCCTGTTATTACTGGTTGTAAATTTTTTATATAGTCCAAAGTTTTTTTTACTTCTTGTATTGGCGTTTTGTACTTTTTACTTAATTGTTTAATGGCCTGTGCAGCTACTAACTCTAAATCATCTTTGATAAATTGGTAGGTTAATTTAGGTGCAAGCTCATCTCTATCTACTTGAATTAGTAAGTATTCTTTCGTATTACGTGCCCCTACTCCTACTGGCTCAAATGTTTGGAGTAAATCCAATAGTGCCTCTACATGAAAATTACTTGTTTTAAATCTATCGGCGACCAATTTAATATCAACATCTAAAAATAAACGATCATCTAAAGATTGAATTAAAAACATTAAGATTTTTAAATCCATAGAAGAAAGATTTTTATGAATAGGCACCTGTTCCAATAAAAACCGTTCATAGCTTTCTTTTGCAGCTAGCCCCATCTCGAAATTAAACAAATTACTTTTTGGCTCATAATATTGCGAGGAAAAATTCTTAACGGAACAGCTTGCTAATTGGAAAATTTCCTCGTATTGACTTTTTACTGCAGCATCAGTAACAACTAACAGAGGATTTTCATTAGCTTTGTCATAGATGAACTGTTCTAGCTCATTTGTGGAGTATTGCAAAATTTCTAAATGCTGTACAAGCTGCGCTGATAAAACTTGCATTACCTTTTGGGAAGTTTTGATAGCCATTTGCATGCCCTTACCTCCATAACAGAATTTTCTACATAGTAACACGTTTATTCTGCATTTTACCATTTTTTGATTAAAAATATTACTTCCACCTCATCACTTACCCCTCCGCAACAAAGATTTTAATAATTCAAAAAAATACATTGACTCCATTCATAAGAAGTCATAAAATACACATATAAAATAATAGTTACCACATTGCGGTAAAACAGGAGGAATGATGAAATGCTTCATTTACCAACGGTGCAATTTACAGAAGAACAGGAACAATTTCGCTTAGAGGTTCGAGCTTTTCTGCAGGATGAATTAGCAAAAGGGACCTTCACACAAAAATGTGATTCTTGGTTAAGTGGAGATGATCCTAAATTCTCCAAATTAATTGGTCAAAAGGGCTGGATTGGCTTAACCTGGCCTAAAAAATATGGTGGTCAAGAACGAAGTACTATAGATCGATATATTTTAACCGAGGAATTTTTAGCCATCGGCGCTCCTGTTGCAGCGCATTGGTTTGCCGACCGCCAAACAGGTCCACTTCTTTTACGTTATGGGTCAGAAGAACAGCGTGAATTTTTCTTACCTGAAATCGTGAAAGGAGAATGCTATTTTGGCATAGGCTTAAGTGAACCTAATAGTGGCTCTGACCTAGCTTCTGTCAGTACACGTGCCGAAAAAATAGAAGGTGGCTGGATTGTAAATGGGCAAAAAATATGGACGAGTAACGCTCATCTTTGCCATTATATGGTCACTTTAGTACGTACAAGTCCTTTTGATGGGAAGAATAAGCATGCAGGGCTAAGTCAGCTTATTATCGATTTACAGGCACAGGGTGTAACCATTGTTCCCATTAAATATTTAACTGGCGAGCATCATTACAATGAGGTGTTCTTTGATAACGTTTTTGTACCGGACAATATGATTGTTGGAGAAATCGGTAATGGCTGGGCACAAGGATTAGCAGAGCTTGCCTTTGAGCGTAGTGGTCCAGAGAGAATATTGAGCACATTTCCATTAATAGATGAGCTTATTCAAGAGCTAAAGCGCCAAAACAATTCACAAGGATTAATGCAAGCATCCAAAATTGTTGCTCGTCTTTGGAGTCTACGAAATCTATCAATTGGTGTGGCTCAGCTTTTAGAATCTGGCAATAGTGAAGATGTATCTATTCCAGCAGCACTTGTGAAAGCACTTGGAACGAAATTCGAGCAAAGTATTCCTGAAATCACACGTCTAATCATACAGACTTATCCTTCACTTGATGCCGATCGTAAAATTGATCGCTTTATGGCTCAGTCTATTTTACATGCGCCAGGCTTTACAATTAGAGGTGGCACTTCAGAAGTATTGTATGGTGTTGTAGCGAAAGGAGTTGTAGCACAATGAGTGAGATGAAAGACATGATTACAGAAGTTGTTGAGCGCATGTTAAAGGAAAATGTCGATAAAGATTTAGTCGATACTGTAGAACAAGGTGATTGGGCACCGGCATTATGGGAATTATTTGAGGAAAATGGTATGACGATTGTAGCCGTTACCGAAGAAAATGGAGGTGCGGGGGGCGATATTGAAGATTTACTGAATATTGTTCGATTAACTGGAAAATACGCTGCTCCTATTCCATTTTTTGAAACAACCTTTGCGAACTATTTACTGGAGTATTCGAAGTTACAGGTACTAGAAGGTTTAGCGACATATAGGTTATCTATGAACCAAGTCTTTACGTTAGAGAGCGGGACACTAACGGGTGAGGCTCATCATATTCCATGGGCACGTCATGTGAAGCACCTAGTAACACTTGCTCATAGTACAGAGGGTACGCATCTTGTAGCAATAGATTTAAGTCAGGCTGAAATTAAACAAGGCACAAATTTAGCAGGCGAGCCGCGTGATACAGTGACATTCCAACATGCACTAATTTCACAAATGTCTGCTGTGTTATCTCCTAATGAAATACACACTTTAACAACACTCTGTACCGCCTTTCAATTAGCCCTGATGACTGGTGCTATTGATAAAATAAATGACTTAACCGTTCAATATACGAAGGAACGTGAGCAATTCGGTCGACCGATTCACCGCTTCCAGCTTGTTCAGCAGCATATTGTTCACTTAGCAGGTGAAACAGCTATTGCTTTAGCGGCATTTAATAATGTAACCGAAGCCCTTCTGACAAATAATGAAAAAAATGAGGTGGCATACGCCCGCATTCGTTTTGAAGAAATCATTCAAACAGTTACAACCATCTCACACCAAGTACACGCAGCCATTGGTACAACCCACGAACATAGTTTGCATCAATTTACACGTAGACTTTGGGCATGGCGAGACGAAGGAGTAGATTCCTTTTATTGGACTAATATTGTAGCATTACAGCTAATGGAAAATAGCGAGGATAGTCTTTGGACATATTTGACTAGTAGCTCTCCACTACTCAAAGTAGAAGGATGAATTTTGCAGTAAATACATTCAAACCAATAACCTAAAGGGAGTGTTTTTCAATGACTGATTTACTTTTTGAAGTGCGAGATCATATTGCAACCATTACGTTAAATAGACCTGAGACGTACAATGCTTTTAGTGAAGAAATGATTACTGAGTGGATAAAAGCGCTGGAAATTGTTCGTGATTCAAACGATATTCGAGCTGTCATTGTAAAAGGTAATGGAAAGTCTTTTTGTGCGGGCGGCGATATTAAAGCAATGCAAGCAGGTAAGGGCTTTTTCCAAAGCGAAGAAGATATCTCTTCTACAGGTTTAGCACGAAAAAATTCACTTTGGAAAAAAATTCAGCGCATTCCCCTTCTCCTTGAAGAAATTGATAAGCCCGTTATTGCACAGGTGCATGGTTTTGCAATGGGAGCTGGGCTTGATATGGCCTTAATGTGTGATATTCGGATTGCCGCTAAATCTACAAAGATTTCAGAGAGCTATATAAACGTTGCGATTGTGCCTGGTGATGGTGGAGCTTATTATTTACCAAAATTAATTGGTATTGATCAAGCATTGGATATGTTCTGGACAGCTCGTGTACTAACTGCAGATGAAGCAAAAGACAAAGGTGTTGTAACATTTGTTGTGGATGACCATGAGCTAGACGAATACACAATGAATTATGCACGAGACTTAGCAAGTCGACCTACTACAACACTACAATTCATTAAGCGTGCTGTTTATCAAAGTCAACGCATGGATTTACGTACTGCCCTTGATTATATTTCATCGCAAATGGCGATTGTCACAGAATTGGATGACTTTAAAGAGGGTGTAAGCGCGGTTGTAGAAAAACGTAAGCCTGTTTATAAATGATGTGTGTAGGAGGAGAAATCATGCAACCTCTTGAAAATATTCGAGTGCTAGACTTATCACGTGTTTATGCTGCCCCTGCTGGCTCCATGATGCTGGCAGATTTAGGAGCGGAAGTAATTCGCATTGAACACCCAAATGGCTCCGATAGTATGCGAGATTGGGGACCATTTGTGCAAGAGCAAAGTACGTACTATTTATGTGCCAATCGAAATAAAAAATCAATTCTACTAGACTTAAAAACAACAGAAGGTAGAGAAAGATTTAAAGATCTTGTCAAAGATGCAGATATCGTACTTGAAAATTTTAAAACTGGGGATATGGCACGTATGGGACTAAGCTATGAAGAGCTGAAAAAAGTAAACCCACGCCTTATTTATTGTGCAGTCACAGGTTTCGGGCAAACTGGCCCTCTTGCACACGAACCTGGCTTTGACCCGGTTATTCAAGCAATGAGTGGCTTAATGCATGTCACTGGCTCACCTGAGGGTGAAGCAACAAAGGTGGGTGTACCTATTGCAGATATTTTAACGTCTAATTATGTTGTCATAAGTATTTTAGCTGCCTTACGACTACGAGATCTAACTGATCAAGGGCAATTTATAGACTTAGCTTTATTAGATGTCCAAATGAGTAGCTTAGCAAATGTAGCAAGTGCTTATTTAAATACAGGCTTTTCCTCACAACGTCTAGGGAATCGCCATAATAATGTTGCTCCGTATCAAGTATTTCAATGTGCAGATGGTCCCTTAATGATCTGTGTCGGGACAGATGGACAGTTTCAAAAGTTTTGCACGATGCTGAAACATGAGGAATGGGCAAAGGATCCGCGCTTTTTATCAAATACCCTGCGTAAGCAACATGAGGCTGAGCTTGTACAGATGATAGCTACTATTACAATTACTAAAACTCGGGATGAATGGATTACATTATTACAGCAATTTAAAATTCCCGGTGGTCGTGTGAATACGATTGCTGAGGCACTAGCACAACCCCAGTTGATCGCTCGTGATATGATTGGTGAACTTGAGCACGAACAATATGGGACAATCAAATTTATTAAAAGCCCATTAAAATTTTCCAATTTAAATATTCAATATAAATTAGCACCGCCGTTACTTGGAGAACATACAATTGAATTCCAAAAAACCTCTCTCCTCTAATCAATTTACGCTATAATAGAAGTAATTTTTATCTTATTAAGATAAAAGTCTGATATCCTGTAAATATGATTTTTAGTAGGTGTTGAGATGAATCAAGAGATTTTCGAAAAAAACTATACAATGTCATCGCTGCACAAAGCTATTAAAGTATTAAAAGCTTTTACAAAAGATGAACCTAGCCTTTCTCTTACCGAGTTAAGTAAAAAAACAGGGATAAGCATCTCTAGTTTACAGCGCTTCGTTTCTACCTTTGTATATGAAGGCTTTCTGCATAAAGATGAACGTACAAAGCGCTATCAATTAGGGCATTCACTTCTGTACCTAGGAAATTTAGTTAAAGAAGAATCGAGTCTAATTATTGTTGCAGAGCCCATTTTAAAGAAGTTAAATGAAGAATTTGGTGAGAGTGTTTCCATGAATATAATTGATGGATTGGAAAGGCGCTGTATATTAAACTACGATTCAACCTACCCGCTTTCAACAAAGATGTTCGTTGGGGACACTTCTCCTCTTTATGCGGGAGCTTCTTCTAAAGCATTGCTCGCTTTTATGGCAAATGCAGAGGAATATGTTGAGCGTATAGAGCTTGAATTAATCTCAGACAAAACCATTCTTTCCAAAGAGCAGCTATGGGAGGAATTACTGCAAATTCGTAAACAACGATTTGCAAAAAGCAATAGTGAACGTGTACGAGGTGCATGCTCGCTATCGGCTCCAATTTTAGATGCTTCTCAGCAAGTTATTGCCTCCGTGTCATTGGTCATACCTGAAGTACGATACAATGACTATGATGAAAATCAACTAATTGGCACTATTCAAAGCGTTGGCTTAGAAATTGAAAAACAATTATTTTAAAATAATCCCGAATGAGCTCATACCTCATTCGGGATTTCTTCATACAATATGGATTATTTTAAGAAAATCATTCCAATGTTTCAATCGTGGCAATTCTACTTGCTGATTATAGGATTGATTTTTTAAGATTACTTTTGTTGCTACATTGCCAAGTGTTTCTAAGACTGCTGGTTTATCATCCACATAGACATCTAAGACAAGCTTGTGAATAATTTCTACTTTTTCTGTATCCTGCATGCCACAGAAAAAGTAGCCATCTTTGATTGGGAAGCCCTGTGCTTCCATCCATGTCTTTGTGCGCTTACAATACTGCTTTGGACGCGATGTGATGTAATAAATTTCATGTCCCTGCTGTGCTAACAATTGAAGTGTCTCAAGGGCTCCCTCAAAGGAAGGACAGTCTGTAAAATAGATTTCCTCCATGGAGTCATTCCACATCTTTGCTCCTTCCATGTCTGTTAACCCAAACGGTTCATGAATTTCCACCCTTTGCAATGCTTGAAATACCTCTTGTGCAATATTTTTACCTAGTTTTTGATTATAGAGTGAAAAGGCATGAGCACGTAAATCAATGAGTGTGTCATCTATATCAAAGCCAAATTTCATGTTATTTTCTTCCTTTCAGGACGCCTTGTTGATAAAGTTTGCTGCGAAGGTTTGCTCTTTCTCTAGTTGTTTTGCCAAAACTTCCTCAATAGCTTGTGCACGCATTTCCTGGAATCTTTTCACATCGAATTGAGCAAGCGACTCTTTCTTTAACAGCGATGCTAAACAATCTGCATCCTTTAACGCACTGTTAAGGCCAAATGCCCCTGTTGGTGTCATCGTGTGAACAGCATCTCCTAGCAAAGCAATACCTTTTGTTCCCCAGCTTTCACAAAGGCTACTGAAAACATCAAGCAAGACAAAGTCATGCCAAGAGGTGATCTGTGTTCTTACTGAGTCTGCTAATTCCGGAAATGCCTCTGAAAGCTGATGGATAAACGGAGTAAAGTCCTGTTTTTTTAATTGTGCAAAACTTCCCTGCTCAATATTCCACCCTATCTGAATAAAGCCACCAACCTGCGTAAACAATGATAGCTGTTTATCTCCTATTAAGGCCATTTTTATAGACGGCTCCCAGCCTTGTGGGGCCAGAATTTTTGCCCAAAGTAAATCAAAGCCATGCTTGCGCTTTTGAATATCAATTTGTGCATGCTTACGAATAGTTGAATAACGACCGTCAGCCCCAATTATTAACTGACTGTCAATTTCAATAGTTCCCCCATTCTTTGTTGCAACAACGCCTATATACCTACCTGAGGAATCCTTTAGAAGCTGCGTTACTTTAGTATGTAGGAAGCATGAAAAATGAGGAAATTGCTGTGCCTTTTGTAAAATTCCCTGTAATAAATTTGCTTGAGGTACATGAATCCCTAAATGTCCAACAGCATCATCAGGAAAGATTGTTTTAAAAGCTTTCCCTTCTGCGTAATATTCAAGCTTCTCCATACGTAATATGCCGAGTGCTTCGACTGCATCAAAAAGCTGATGACTTTTCAAAACAGCCTCCCCCTCCTCATTTAAATGCTCGCCACGAAATGCCTGACCAAGTGCTGCATTTTGCTCTAATAATATGACAGAGAGACCTTTCTTGGCTAATAAATAGGACAGTAATGCACCACCTGGCCCTGCGCCTACGATACAAACATCGGCTTGATAATTCACTTGCCCTCACCCTTTTTCGGATAAGCAATAATACGTAAATCCTGCCCAATCTTATCAATGGATGCAACTTCAACATCCCATGATGCATCCATTGTTGAAGGATTTGGACCGGCAAATGGTGTTAAGGATAATTTTCCTCCAAGAACTTTTGGTGCAATATAAATGACATATTTATCAATCGCACTCTGCTGTAAAAAGGAAGCATTTACTGCACTGCCGCCCTCCACTAAAATATCAGTAATGCCATATTGATAGAGCTTATCAAGCATATCATCTATCATAAGGCCCTCTTGATTACTGTGCACTGGAATAACTGTTACACCTTGTTCACGTAAGACAGCTATCTTCTCTAAACTTGCATTCCTATCACAGACAATAATCGTGTTAGCTTCTTTCACATCTAGTACGTGAGCATGTGCTGGTATGCGGAGTGTGCTATCCATAATGATACGTACTGGATTTTTCCCGTACCCCTCTTGTAGCCTTGTTGTCAAGGAAGGATTGTCAGCTATCACCGTGCCAACACCAACTAATATCCCATCTACTTGATGTCGAATATGATGAACATCCTGACGAGCCTCCTCACCTGTCACCCACTTAGAATGACCAGTGTGGGTCGCTATTTTTCCATCTAATGTCATCGCGTATTTTGAAATGATAAATGGTCGTTTTGTTAACATATTATGAATAAAACGTTCATTTAAACGTTGAGCATGCTCCTCCAGAACGCCTACAGCTACCTCAATCCCTGCATCACGTAGTAGCTGAATACCACGACCAGCCACAGCAGGATTCGGATCTTGCATGGCAACCACAACACGATTAACTTCAGATTCCTTTACTAATTTCGCACAAGGAGGTGTTTTTCCATAATGTGAACATGGCTCAAGTGTTACGTAAAGTGTAGCACCCTTTGCATGTTCTCCAGCCATACGGAAAGCATGAACCTCCGCATGTGGCTCACCTGCCTTTCTGTGTAAGCCTGTGCCTACAATTATGCCATCTTTTACGATTACTGCCCCAACAAGTGGATTCGGGTTCGTATTGCCTTTTGCACTAGCGGCTAAATCTAGTGCTAATTGCATATATTTTTCATCTGTTGTCATCTCGCAACTCACCTCATTTCTCTTCGCGTATATGTCCAGATTTTTCGACCTTTGTATCTAAATAATAACGATTTGTCTCTGTCAGACCTCCCCATAATGGGACATGTCCTTCTGCCGCTAAGCCATGTGCCTGTAATGCTGCAAGCTTTTTCGGATTATTCGTAATTAGCGTAACTGGCTTTGAACGTAGGGCACCTAATACGGTAATTGCCTCTTCATAGGAACGAGTATCGTCTGAGAAGCCTAGTGCATGATTTGCTTCAACCGTATCCAATCCCTCTTCTTGTAATAAATAAGCAAGAGATTTGGAGAATAAACCAATGCCACGCCCCTCATGATCCGCTAAATAAAAAATAGCTCCACTGCCATGCTCCACAATCATTTTCATTGATTCATGTAATTGATAGCCACAGTCACAGCGCTGACTGCCAAAGATATCACCTGTATGACATATACTATGCATACGGATTAAAACATCGTCTGTATGGGTAAATTCACCATAAACAAGCACTGAAGATTGTTGAGAGAAAGCTAAATTGGCTGAAACTAATCCGTCAATGATTTCTTCTTTCGATAAATTTGCATCTACTTTTAGCCAGTTATACCATTGAAAAATGGCTGAAAAATCACCTTGTTTCACTGGTAACTTTACTGGCCCAACTAAGCAAATATGTTCTGTCTTAGAGTGCTGTACAATAATCATTTTATCTTTCACTATATCCATAACTTTTGTTGTAATTGTCATTTTCATCCAACCTTCTATTGTTAACAGTTAGTTCATTTCACTAACTGAGCACGTGTATTTTCACATCACTTACATAACGTAACTTAGTTTATAATAATAACTAAAAACTGTCAAACAACTGCTCCTAAACTATAACTAAAAATATATAGAAACGAAAACTGCTATAAGACGTTTTAATGATATACTAATAGCTTATGGAGATGCTATTTTTTCTGTGCAGGCTAGTCTATAATAAGCTGAGGTAATTGTAATGATGAAAGGAAGTTTAGAATGAACTTAGAAAAGAATGTTCAGGTGAAGCAGCCAAAATATCAGCAAATTGCAGTAGATCTTGCTTCAAAAATTGTAGAAAGAAAATATAGTATTGGCGATAAAATTTATGCAAGATCCTCTCTTGCAAGTCAATATAATGTATCTGCAGAAACGGCAAGAAGAGCTATCGCAGTTTTACAGGACTTAGAAATCGTAGAGGCTTCAAAAGGCAGTGGCGTCATTATCAAATCGTACGAAAAGGCAGCACATTTTGTCCGACAATTTCAAGATGTACAATCTGTCCATGAGCTGCAAACTGAGCTGATGATTAGTATTCAGAAGCAGCATCAAGAATTATTGAACCTACAGGATAAAACGAAACAGCTTATTAGTCGAACTGAACATTTCCGATCCGTCAATCCGTTTATCCCTTATCAGTTAGAAATGACTGTCGAAAGTCCTTGTATCCATCAAACAGTACAAGCTTTGAATTTTTGGCAAAATACATCTAGTACGATTGTTGGTATCCGTCGAGGAAATGAATTATTACTATCACCTGGTCCATATGTTTCGTTTGAAGAAGGTGATATTATTTACTTTATTGGTAATGATGAAAGCTTCGCTCGTGTTCAGAGCTTTTTATATCCAAATTAAAATCCGCTTAAGCGCTGATATCACAGCGTTTAAGCGGATTTTTTCTGATTTACCGATTTGACAAAAGTAACAACTCTTTGTTAGTCTTGAGTTGTTACTTGTTTATTTTTGGGTATCATTATCCTCAAATAGTGGTTATCTTCATGCAGCAAATGTTTGTAGCGAAAGTGAAATATCGGCTATAGAATACTCCCACCTCTATAGGTGATGAGATGCAGATGTGAAGATATAGTCTCTGGTGAATGTCCCGGAAAAGCCGGACAAACTATTTATTTGTGCAACAGCACATTTACGCCAAGGCTAAATTATTCTTCGAAAGGAGTGGTTCTATGGAAAAAATAAAAGTGGAGCATGTTTCAAAAGTATTTGGAAAACATATTCCTCAAGCATTAGAACTCGTCAAGCAACAAAAAAGCAAGACTGATATCTTAAAAGAAACAGGTGCAACTGTTGGTGTCTATGATGCAAGTTTTACCGTAAATGAAGGTGAAATCTTCGTTATCATGGGATTATCAGGGAGTGGAAAGTCAACCCTTATTCGACTTTTAAACCGACTGATTGAACCGACTAGTGGAAACATTTATATCGATGGAGAAAATATTTCGTCAATGGGTAAAGAAAGTTTACGAAATGTTAGAAGGAACGCAATGAGTATGGTTTTTCAAAACTTCGGTTTATTCCCCCATCGTACACTTCTTCAAAATACCGAATACGGCCTTGAAATCAGGGGCATTTCAAAGGAAGAACGTCAAGCAAAAGCGGAACAGGCACTCGCAAACGCTGGCTTACTTGCGTATAAAGACCAGTTTCCGAATCAACTATCAGGCGGTATGCAACAACGTGTCGGATTAGCACGGGCACTTGCCAATGATCCTGAAATTTTACTAATGGATGAAGCTTTTTCAGCACTTGATCCATTAATTCGGAAAGAAATGCAAGATGAATTACTCGATTTACAACGAACATTGAAGAAAACCATTATATTTATCACCCATGATTTGAATGAAGCATTGCGTATTGGAGATCGTATAGCCATTATGAAGGACGGCTCGATTATTCAAATTGGCACGGGAGAAGAAATATTAACAAACCCAGCAAATGATTATGTAAAAACCTTCGTAGAAGATGTTGATCGTTCTAAAGTATTAACTGCTGAGAATGTTATGGTACGACCTGTATATGTCAATGTTGACTTAGATGGTCCTGCCGTAGCCCTTAAGAGAATGCGCCAAGAAGCTGTTAGTTTGCTAATGGCTGTTGACAAAAATCGTCATTTAAAAGGCTATATTACGGCTGATGACGCACTGGCAGCTGCTAAAAAGCATGAACAAACCGTGCATTCCATTGTTCAATCAGAGGTGTTAACCGTTCCACCAGATATGCTATTACAGGACATTTTAGGTTTGATTCATAATTCTCCTACTCCTATTGCAGTTGTAAAAGATGAGCGTTTACTTGGAGTTCTCATTCGTGGCGTTGTCATCGAAGCATTATCAACTAGCGATGAGGAGGCTGTAACACATGAATAATTTATTAGACAATATTCCAAAAATCCCGCTAGCTCCATGGGTAGAATCAGCTATGGACTGGTTGACGAGTAATTTTTCAGTGTTGTTTAACGCTATTCAGAAATCTGGAAAACTACTCATGAATCAGGTCACTGATTTATTAATAAACATTCCTGCCATTATTCTTATAGTACTTGTCGTCATTTTTGCCTTTTTCATCACGGGCAAAAAATTTGGGCTCGCTGCTTTTTCATTCATTGGTCTGTTATTTATTTATAACCAAGGCTTATGGTCACATCTTATGGAAACAACCACACTTGTACTTTTCTCAAGTATTATTTCAATTATTATTGGTATTCCACTTGGTATTCTTATGTCCAAGTCTAATGTAGCAGAAAATATTATTAAGCCTATTCTTGATTTTATGCAAACAATGCCCGGCTTCGTATACTTGATTCCGGCAGTTGCCTTCTTTGGCATTGGAATTGTACCTGGTGTTTTTTCCTCTGTTATTTTTGCATTACCTCCAACAGTACGTATGACGAATCTCGGTATTCGCCAGGTTCCAAAAGAATTGGTGGAAGCTGCTGATTCCTACGGCAGTACGGCAAGCCAAAAATTATTTAAAGTGGAGGTTCCACTCGCTAAATCAACCATCATGGCAGGTATTAACCAAACAGTTATGCTTTCACTATCAATGGTGGTCGTTGCCTCAATGATTGGCGCTCCTGGACTTGGCCGTGAAGTATTAACTGCATTGCAACGTACACAAGTCGGTAATGGATTTGTGGCAGGTTTAAGTTTAGTAATCTTCGCGATTATTATTGATCGTTTAACACAAAGCTTTAATAAAAAGAAAGCAGCCTAGAAAAACCATAGCAACATGATGCGTTTTTTTCAAATTTATAAATGAGAAAGGAAGATTCGATGAAATTGAGAACTTTATCTAAATTAGGGATGGCTTTAGGTCTCGGCTTTATGCTTGCCGCATGTAGTGGCGATGATTCTAACAAGAGCAGTGGGGACTCAAAGGATGTCAACCTTGCCTATGTGGAATGGGATACAGAAATTGCTTCCACTAATGTCGTTGGTCAGGTGCTAGAGGACTTAGGGTATAATGTAACATTAACACCGCTTGATAATGCTATCATGTGGGAGGCTGTTTCAAAAGGTGAAGCAGACGGAATGGTTGCTGCATGGCTACCTCATACACATGCCTCTCAGTACGACAAATATAAGTCTGACTTAGATGAGCTAGGTGAAAACCTGGCTGGTGCAAAAATTGGTTTAGTAGTACCAAGCTATATGAATGTAAACTCAATTGAGGATTTAGCAAATGAGGCGGATCACACAATAACAGGTATAGAGCCTGGTGCAGGAATCACGGCTGCAACTGACAAGGCGTTAGAGGAATACGATAACTTATCTGATTGGAATCTAGTAACCTCTTCATCTGGCGCCATGACAACTTCCCTTGCGAAAGCCCTTAAAAATAAGGAAGAAATTATCGTGACAGGCTGGTCTCCTCACTGGAAATTCGCCAAATATGATCTAAAATATTTAGAAGATCCAAAGGGCGTTTATGGTGGAGAAGAAACCATTAATACATTCGTTCGCAAAGGCTTAAAAGAGGATCAACCAGATGTCTATTCTGTCCTAGATAATTTCCATTGGACATCAGAAGATTTAGAAAGTGTAATGCTTGAAATTATGGATGGCAAAGATCCAAAAGATGCCGCAAAAGACTGGATAGAAAAAAATGCTGATACAGTAGCTGAATGGACAAAGGATGTAAAAAAATAATATTTTCAAAAAGCACTTCCCTATAATGAGGAAGTGCTTTTCTTATTTTACGATAGTAATTTCAAGGAAATTGCTGCTCCTAGCACCAACGCAATACAAATAATACGTCTCCAATCCCTTGATTCATTGAAGAACAGCATACCTAGTAATGCTCCACCCGCCGCTCCAATTCCTGTCCAAATGGCGTAGGCTGTGCCCATCGGTAAAGTTTCCATAGCATATGCTAGCCCAGCAAAGCTTAAAGTAAATGCAAAAATCAATAGTGCTAAATTTTTAATGCTCTTGGTATCATTATATTTGCTAATCATATAAACACCCATCATCTCACAGAGCCCTGCAATCACTAATGCCATCCATGCCATTATTCACTCACCTCTTTATCTTTCGGCTCCCCAGTCACCAGCTTTAAGCCCACAACCCCTGCAAGTAACACCACAATACATAAAATTTTAGCGATTTTCCACGGCTCTCCAAATAGCAAGCTATCTGCACACACCGTTCCTGCCGTTCCTAAGCCTACAAATACTGCATAAACTGTTCCGACAGGCAAACACTCCCCAGCTTTAATTAATAAATAAAAACTAACAAAAATAGCAATAGCTGTACCTATCCATTCAAAACTATTTCCCGCATGCTTTAAGCCTATGACCCAACCGACTTCAAAAAAAGCGGCAATGATAACACTTGCCCATTGTTTATTCATAGTGAATTCCTCCATTTGATTGCTAGACACGGATCAACGACTATCCTAAGGTTGTTTAGCTTTATTTCTTGTTGAATGAAATTTATATCTGCGTGTTTTTTCTCTGGGTGAAGCGCTATGCACTTCGACTGAGCGGGACGATTTTCTCTCCAAGCCGAGCGGTTTTCCCATTCGCCTGAGCGAATTTTCCCCCAGGCCGAGCACTTTTCCCATCCACCTGAGCGAATTTCCCCCCAGGCTGAGCAGTTTTCCCATCCACCTGAGCGAATTTCCCCCCAGGCCGAGCACTTTTCCCATCCACCTGAGCGAATTTCCCCCCAGGCCGAGCACTTTTCCCATCTACCTGAGCGAATTTTCCCTCAGGCCGAGCACTTTTCCCATCTACCTGAGCGAATTTCCCTCCAGGCCGAGCAGTATTCCCATCCACCTGAGCAACCCTCTCCCCGAGCAGAGCATTTTTCTCTCAGTATCGCTCGATTCAGCACACATTTCAAAATACCAGCATTAAAAGCATAACCTTATTTTAGCCAAACAAAAAAAGCCTGAAGAACACTGTCGTAAACAGTATCTCCCAGGCTTTTATCCTTCCGTGTCACAAAACAATTTGTGGTTTTCTCTCGGACCAGACTAGCTAATGCTACGGAACCCTAGAAAACTATCATATATGATTATGCCACTAGTATAACAAACTATTTAGTTATTTTCCACTGGAACATAGCCGACTTTTTCGACTATTGCTTGCCCCTCCTCTGATACAATCCAGTCTATAAATTTCTTTACATTCGGATTATCGGTCCCTGCTGTAATCGCATAAAATTCAGATACAAGTGGGTATGTACCATTACGAATATTTTCCTTTGTAGGCGCAACGCCATCAATGGACAATAATTTAATATCCTTGTTATTGACCATTTCCGTAGAATAAAATCGAAACGTGTAGCCAATAGCATTTTTATAATTACGATATTGAGATACCTCATGGATAATGCCCCCCATGCCTGTTGCAACATTTTCAGCAGGTGCTTCCATAATTGGTGTATCCCCCATAATTTTTTCTAGTGCTGTTTGACTTCCGCTATCAGCCGGACGTTGAAAGGCACGAATCGCATCATTTTCACCGCCAACTTCCTGCCAATTTGTAATTTTGCCAGCGTATATTTGCTGAACTTGTCCCAGTGTTAAGTTTTCTACAGCGTTCTTATGATTAACAAAAAAGACAAACGCCTCTCGTCCAATAGGAATCATATCAAAAGTAAGCCCTTGCAGCTCAGCCTGTCTCTTTTGGGATTCTGATGGTGCTGCTACAAAAATTAGATCAACCTCTCCGGAGATTAAATTTTGATACGCTTCAGGTGTACGGCTTACCATTACTCTACTATCGTAATAAGGATAATCACTCTCTGGATATGTCGCTTCTACAAAGGCAGCATACAGTGGATACATTGCCGTTGCTCCATCTAAGCGTGGCAAAGGTTCAACGAGCTGTAATGAAGTACTTGTATCTTGCTTAATAACTAGGTTATGTTCCGTAAATGGTTGATAGGCTGATACATCAATTTCAGCATCAACTGTTGGGATACTCATTTTGTAGTAATGTTGAAGAGGCTCAACTAAGGCAAGGCATAGTGAGATTCCCATTATTCCAGCTAGCCAAACCTTGCGCTTCTTTGTTGACAACCAATTAAAAATCAAACAAACAAATAGAACAAATAAACATAGTGGAACTACAACTAGTAATCCTCTAAAATGTATTCCGCCCATTAACAATACATATAACCCAACTATCCCCGTAAAAAATAGCAATCCTATTAGGACAAAAAGCGTTTGTAGTAATTTCGAAAGCATTTCCTCACCTCCTAAAAGTGTAATTTTACACTATATATTTATAATAGGCTATTTACGATAGATAAACAACTATTTATTCTGAAAATTATGTTAAAATAAAGCTTAAATATGCCAAGGAGGTAAATACATATGGCAATTGAAAAGGTAAAAAAGCATTTAGCACAATGGAATGTGGAACACAAAATACTGGAGCTAGACGAAAGCTCTGCTACGGTGGAATTAGCAGCACAGGCACTCGGTTGTGAGCCAGAACGCATTGCCAAGTCTTTATCGTTTCTTGTGAACGATGGCGCGGTATTAATCGTTGCCGCGGGGGATGCAAAAATTGACAACGCTAAATTTAAAGCTATCTTTGGAACAAAGGCAAAAATGCTAGCAAAAGATGAAGTCCTTGAAAAGATTGGACATGAAGTAGGAGGTGTTTGTCCTTTTGGTGTGAATGATGGTGTCGCTATTTATTTAGATGAATCACTTAAACGTTTTACAACAGTATTCCCAGCATGTGGTAGTAGTAATTCTGCCATTGAGCTTACGATTTTTGAACTAGAAACCTACACACCTTATCAAGAATGGATAGATGTTTGCAAAGGCTGGAATGAATAATGTCATTTTTCCCTAATCGATGAAACATTTAAGGTCGTTTCATCGATTATTTTTCAGTAAAATAATATCCCACTATAATATAGAGTATTTATAACTCCCCTACTCATCTAATGCCCACCTAAAAATGCATAGTTATAATCCAAAATAAAAGAAAAAATTCCTTTTGAAAAGCCTTTTTTTCAGAAAAAAATATTTTTTCCTTTTGTGTATCTAAAAAAAGTCAGTAATCACAACATCTCATTACCAATAAAATAATTTTTCACTAAAAATCTAATAGTTTTACTTTTTAAAAAAAGTGTTATAATCGCCAAGAATTTAAAATTTTCAACTTTGGAGGTTACTTTATGGTATTACGTGACTTTTTTATTTACTTATCAGAAAACAAATTATTAAATAGCGCTGCACAAAAATATGGACTAAAAATGGGAGCCCAGAGCGTTGTTGCTGGCACAAGCCTTCCTGAAGTTGTGCAATCAATCAAAGAATTAAATAAAGCTAATATTTCTTGTACAGTTGATAATCTTGGTGAATTCGTATACGAAAAATCAGAGGCAACGGCTGCGAAAAATAATATTTTAGCTGTAGTTCAAGCTATCCATGATGAACAGCTGGACGCACATATTTCACTTAAACCTTCACAGCTAGGTTTAGATATTGATTATGCATTTTGCTACGAAAATTTAAAAGGAATCGTGGAACTTGCACATCAATATAATATTTTTGTGAATTTCGATATGGAAAACTACGAGCGTTTACACAGCTCATTTGACTTACTTGAGGAGTTACACAAAGAATTTGATAACGTTGGTACAGTTATTCAAGCTTACTTCTTTGAGTCAGAGGAAAATATTGAGAAATATAAAAACTTCCGTTTACGCATTGTAAAAGGTGCCTACAAAGAACCAGAAAATGTAGCATATCAATCAAAAGGTGATATCGATCGTAACTACCTGAAGCTAATTGAATATCATTTATTGCATGGTAAATTTACATCTATCGCTACACATGACCACAATGTAATCAACCATGTGAAGCAATTTGTTAAACAACATAATATTTCAAATGACAAGTTTGAATTCCAAATGCTCTACGGCTTCCGTAAAGAAATGCAACTAGACCTTGCACGCGAAGGCTACAACTTCTGCACATATCTACCATTTGGTAACGATTGGTATGGATACTTTATGCGCCGTTTAGCAGAACGCCCTCAAAATGTAGCACTTGTTACAAAACAAGTGTTTAATAAAAATACAAACTTGGCTATCGGCATAGGTGCAGCAGCATTTGCCCTCGGTCGCCTTTCTAAAAAAAGAAAATAACATAGCAAGCTATCAAAAAAGCGAAAACATCGTTAATCAATGTTTTCGCCTTTTTTATTGAGCTTATAGTTTTTCACACGGTATTGTAAGCTTTGTCGACGTATCCCTAACGCAGCAGCCGTTTTGGAAATATTACCCTGATGAAAGTCTAACGCCTTCGAAATATAATATTCCTCTACCTCTTTCATGTAGACGTCTAGTGGTCTTATGTCCTGCTGATTTTTAATAACAAATAAATCACTCGTAGAAGCTTCTTTTTCAATTTCTTCACATGCACTTTGAATTTTCCACTTAAAATGGACAGGCAACATATGTGGTTCAACGATGGTTTCATTCGTAATGAGTGAGGTGATTTCATCCAATAGCACTTCTAATTCCTTTAAATTACCTGGCCAGTCATATTTTAGAAAGGTCTCTCGCACCTCTTCTGAAAGCCCTTGGATAGATGAGCCAAAGCTGTCACGATGCCTTTTGAAATAATCATCAATAAATGGCATTATATCTTCTTTTCTTTCTCGTAAAGGTGGCACATAAATCGTGATACCTGAAAATAGTCGATAAAGTGTTTTGGATAGTTCATGCTTTTGAATTAAATCAATTGGATCTTTACCTACACTAGCAATTAAAACATGCTTATGATTTGGATGATTGTTGAAAAGCTCAACAACCTTTTCTTGAGCTTCTAGCGATAAATATTCAATACGCTCAGCAAAAAAAGTAATTTTTTCCTTTTCAACAATATATTTTTCAAATTGCTTTAGCACTGTTTTCTCATCTCGACGGCAGATTAGAGCAATAAACATATCATTTTGCACCTTTAGATCATGATGAATTCCTTCAGCCACCATATCTATACCAGTACCTGATTCTCCGATCAACACAACAGGCATTCTGCTTAGTGCAACAACCTTTGCTTTTTCTATGACATCCCTCATGACTGCCGATACAGCCGTAATAATATCAAATGTCAATGGTGCGCCATACCTTCGTAATGGCTGGTACATCATGTATTCAAGCTGTGTAATATCTCGGGCAAATTCAACAGCTCCCACTAAAATACCCTCATAGTGCAACGGATAAATATTGCTTATGTAGGTCACTTCTTGATTTTTTTTATTCCAATACGTTTTTTTCACATTGAGCACTGGCATTTCAGAGCTTAGAACCTTATAAATATCACTTTTTTCGATTTCGAAATCAATAATCTCTAAGGCTCGCCTCTCCTCGAACTCATCTTCGTTCACGCCTTCTAGTTCCCTCATCTTTTTATTGTATATGAGCAGCTTGCCTTCCGTATCGATAACGCAAACGCCCATATCACCTTTTTCAATAACGTATTTATAAATACTTTGTAGTACATTATTATCCATCTTGTCCTCCTGTATTCCCTTAAGCCTATTCTAACACCAATAAGAAAAACAGATGCAAAAATTAAAAAAGTTTTAATATTTGAGTTGATTAATGCCAAATTATATTGCATTATATAATTATCACAATCTCGAAAGGTGCATAATCATTTGGCACCTTCTATCCATGGGAGGAAAATGACATGATTCCATACAAACACGAACCGTTCACAGATTTTTCACAAGAGGCAAACTACAACGCTTACGTAGAGGCTTTAAATAAAGTTGAAAGTTATTTAGGTCAAGACTATCCACTTATTATTGGTGGCGAACGTATTACGACAGAAGATAAAATCGTTTCGTATAACCCTGCTAAGAAAACAGAAGTGATTGGTCGCGTGTCAAAAGCGAGCAAGGACTTAGCTGAAAAAGCGATGCAAGCAGCCGATGAAACATTTAAAACATGGAAAAAAGTAGATCCAGCAATTCGTGCAGATGTGCTTTTCAAAGCAGCAGCGATTATTCGTCGTCGTAAACATGAATTCTCTGCACTTTTAACAAAAGAAGCTGGGAAACCATGGGCTGAAGCAGATGCTGATACAGCAGAAGCAATCGACTTCCTAGAATATTATGGTCGCCAAATGTTGCGTATTAAAAACGGCCAGCCAGTTGAAAGCCGTCCAGGTGAGTACAACCGTTATGACTACATTCCATTAGGGATCGGCATTGTTATTTCACCTTGGAACTTCCCATTCGCGATTATGGCGGGTACAACAGTGGCCGCTTTAGTAACAGGGAACACAGTATTATTAAAACCAGCTTCAACAACACCAGTTGTGGCGTATAAATTTATTGAAGTATTAGAAGAAGCTGGTCTTCCAGCAGGTGCGGTGAACTTTGTACCAGGTTCTGGTGCTGAAGTGGGCGACTACTTAGTAGATCATCCAAAAACGCGCTTCATCAGCTTCACAGGTTCACGTGATGTTGGTTTACGTATTAACCAACGTGCATCTGTCCTTAACGATGGTCAAATTTGGATTAAACGTGTGATCGCTGAAATGGGCGGTAAAGATACAATCGTTGTGGATAAAGAAGCAGATTTAGAGCTAGCTGCACAATCCATCGTGAAATCAGCATTTGGTTTCTCTGGTCAAAAATGTTCAGCATGTTCTCGTGCTGTCATCGTAGAAGATGTGTATGACCAAGTTGTGAATCGTGTAGAAGAGCTAACAAACGCTTTAACAGTTGGTGATCCTACAGATTTCAGCAACTTCATGGCAACGGTTATTGACCAAGCAGCATTCAACAAAATTACGGAATACATCGAAATCGGAAAAGGCGAAGGTCGTCTAGTATCTGGTGGTACAGCAGATGATTCAGTAGGTTACTTCGTACAACCAACAGTATTTGCTGACGTAGCGCCTTCTGCACGTATTATGAAAGAAGAAATCTTCGGACCAGTGGTAGCGATCGCAAAAGCAAAAGATTTCGATCACGCTATTGAAATTGCGAACGATACAGAATATGGTTTAACAGGTGCCGTAATTACGACAAACCGTATGAACTTAGAAAAAGCACGTGAAGAATTCCATGTTGGCAACCTTTACTTCAACCGTGGCTGTACAGGTGCCATCGTTGGCTACCAACCATTTGGTGGCTTCAACATGTCAGGTACAGACTCAAAAGCTGGTGGTCCAGACTACCTACAGCTTCATATGCAAGCAAAAACAACTTCAGAAATGCTTTAATTAACAAAGATAAAAACATATTAGAGTAACACATATATAATAGAAGAAACTCTTAAATATAAAAATCCCTAACAGCCTCAAAAAACTAGCTGTTAGGGATTTTTCACTTTATTTTATTTTTTTATTTGTAGTGTTTTTTCTTCCATATGTCATAAAGCGCCATACCTTTTCAAACGGACCAATTTTAAAGAATTTAAACCAAATAACACTAAAGATTATTTGTATCACAAAGACTAGGCTAGCTATTAACACGATATCTGAGGGTGAAACAACCTCTAGTCCCATTAAAGATATAATCGCTAGTGCAATAAAGCTTTGAGCTAAATAATTGGTAAACGCCATTTGACCAACTCTGCCAATGGGTTGAAGGAATTTAGCGATTTTTTCATTCTCCAAAATAGTAAATAGACAAGCCAAATAAAAATAAGTGGTTGGAATGACTCCTAAGCCAATTAGTAATGGTAGATTTTCATTATCACCTTGAGATGCAAACCAAATACATATTGAGATACCTATAAAGAATGGTAATGTTATAAACTGTATCCATTTTATTTGTTTGAAATGATCACTTACATGACTAATCCAACCTGCTTTTGCTACTAAAAAACCAGTTAAAAACATAATATAAATAGTTATTGCATCATTTCCAACTACACTAAATGCAGTTGAGAGAGCCCCGTTATTTGGCATAAATATTTGTCCCATAATACCAAGTACATGAATAGTTATAATAGCAAATAGCCATTTACCAATCGTTGCGACCTTTGCATTATAAAATGGTAATAAGAAGAATCCTATTACAGCATAAATGGCAAGAATCGAACCCCAGAAAATAAAAATATGAACAATACCTATTAGAAGCAAGGCTAATAAACGTCTTGCGAAACGCCATTTTGGTTTGTCACCTCGAGCTTCTGCACGAGAAGCAAAAATATAAAAGCCTACACCAAATAGAAAGGAAAAAATCGAAAAGAATTTCTTCTCAATAAATATATCGATAAGTCTATCGATTAGACCATTTATTCCACTATAGTCAGGCATCGGTCCTCCCTCTATGATTACCTGATAGGCAGCCACATTAATAAATAAAATACCAAACAGTGCTAATCCTCGAATAATATCTAAGGAAACTATTCTTTCTTTTTGTGTAATGGATGAATTCATACAGTAATACTCCTTATCTTTCAATCTTTTTTCCGCATAAGTGAAGCCTGCACGACAAGCCGAATTGAATCGACAGCAGGATTTGCTTATGCACCTTAATATTATTGTGCTACTGCTATCATAGCTTTCCATCCTTACACATATTTTTTTTAAAGCTTACAGTAACCTTACAAATTATTTTTTGGAAAGGCATTCAGATTATTCTGTATTTTTTCGCTTTTACTAGTTTTAAATCCCCTTTCACAGACCAAAACTTCATATTTTATAATAACTATTTCTTTTAGAAAGGGGTTAGATGATGAACAGACAGCGTAAGCTTGGCTTTTGTTACCCAGGCTATAAATATTGTGGGCCAGGTTGTTCAGGACCAGGTGCACCAACGAATGCTGTAGATGCATGCTGTAAGCAACATGATGAATGCTATGCTCGATACGGTCGTACAAAACATTGCGATGAGCTGTTTCAAAACTGCTTACAGCCATATATGAAGACAAATGATAAAATAGCTAGAGATGCTAAATTATTTTACAATATTTTCGAAATACGTAATCGCTTCTTTTAAGATGAAAAAGCTCACATTGTATTTCTTTTTATTAAAAGTCAAGTTTTAAGCTGAAACTATTTTAAATAGTGAATTTTTATTTAATGACACACATTATATGTATAGAAATTAAAAGGATAGAAGAGCTTATGATATGCTCCCTATTAGGTAGACAGATTAAAAAATAAAATCTGTTTATCAAGGGGGAGCATATCAAAAGGGCTGTCCTGGCCTCTTTCCTAATCTTTATACGAAGATAATCTCAGATAATAGCCATCAGGGTCAATAATACGAAAATCTTTCATTCCCCAAGATTGCATTTTAAGACTTGATTCAACTGGATAATTTTTATCTAGAACACTGCATGTGGAAAATAGAATAGCCGTATATCTGATAAAAAAATCAATGATATACGGCTATTCGTGATGCGTACCGAAAAGGTGCGCCTATTTTTTTATAATTCGGGCTTACACTTTATCAATACCTTTTTATAAAAAAGTGTAATTAAACAACACTATTTCATTGTGGACATGTATTCAAAGAATAGATTAATATCTTGTTTCCACTAATTATTAAAAGGCGATTATAACTTGTATATGCCATAATTGTGCGAATTTTGAAGTTCAAACTTACTTCTGCCTATTTTTGGGGAAACAATGTATAAGCCCATGAATAAATAAAGTCAGCAATAAATACAATTACCCAAATTACACCTATTGCAAACGCAGCATCATTTGGATAAGGTGATCCTTTAGCATTTTCATTTCCTAGCCACGAAAAATCACTTAAGTACATCTTTATTTCTGCCAAACTTTCTGTACCAATTACCCACAGAATAGCTTGAACTGTAATGAACAAAACTAAATGAATATAGGATGATACACGATATTTCTTTGCAATATATTTAGGATTATTATTTTTTTCAATAATCTCATAATCTTTATCAGTCAATAATTCAACGCCACGTAACTTTCCAATTTTTTTACGCATCCAACGATCCAATTTGATAAAATCGAGTATACCAAATGTAAAAGCATAAATGATAAAGATGATAATAACGATTTGAAAAGTTGATATTTCTCCTGTTTGACGATAGACATACAGTCCGAGTAATCCCTCAATTATCAACAAAAACAGAAATAAAAAAATAAACATTAGGCTATATCGAGTTTTTTTAAAAAAATAGCGAAATATACCGAATAAGATCAGGGATATTAATGACAATACCTCTATAGAGATAAACAATTCCCAATTGTAATCAAGGATAACATCCAAAAAATTTTCACTCCCCTTCAAAAGATTGAATAACGGCAAAGGTTTTTAAAAGAGAAAACCTTTACCTAGAATTATGGTCTATTTCGATTTTCAACTTGATTTATCCAGTTTAAATCTGCTTCTAAATGCAAGAGGGTACCAGTGATTAATAAATACCTATTCTCGTCACCTTGAAGAAGAAATTCCGTTTTAAATTTAGTCAATTCCATGACATCTTTCATTATCATCGCTTTTTGTTGATCAAGCATTTTCTTTTCTTGTTCGAAATCACTCTTACGAGCACAGCTCCATTTAAAATGAAAGTCTTCTTTAGTAGAATGATAGGGTACAGGTTCCAGTAACCAATTTTCCAACTCTTTTTTACCTTCGATAGTGATTTTATAAAGTTTTCTTTCTTGGTCATCAATTCCTACAGATAAGACCAGTTGATCACGTATTAGACGGTCCAGAGTCGTATAAATTTGACCAGGATTAATTTTCCCTTTAACTCCCAGAAGGGATTCTAGCTCTAGTTTTAATTCATACCCATGATTTTTTTTTATAAATAGCAGTGTTAATATTCCGTACTTAACCGACATAATTGCTTAACCTTCTTTGAGTGATGATATAATATTTATTTTACTAGCCGTAGTACTGGAAATCCAAGAAGCAAAGAGACTTAGAGAAACACCAGCAATCAGTGCCAGAATAATATTCCCTAAAGGTAATTGAAAAGATATAAACCCTCCCAATAGTTCGGATTGGCTAGTTGTATAAAGTAAAACTACACCTGAAATTATACCACCAATAACCCCCGACAATCCTATAAGTAAACCTTCTCCAATGATCATCTTTTTAACTTGCTGTTTCGTAAAACCAAGCGCTCGCATTGTCCCTATCTCGGTGGTGCGTTCCAACGTATTCATTAATAAAGTGTTTGCTGTACCGATACTAGCTAGTCCAATGATTAAAACTAACATGATTAAAACCAACTCATTCATACCGGTTAATGCTGAAGTAGTTGATTTAATTTCATCTTCTACCGTTTCTACTTTTGAGAGATGAGTGCTGAAATCCAACCATAACTCATTACGTAATTGTTCACCAGTATATCCGTCATTTAAAGTTAATAACATGTCGAAATGATTCGCCCAACCAAATTCATTATTTAAATGATTCTTATCCATAAATGCAACATAGCCTGAGTAATTCGATGTTTTCACTACCGCAAGGACTTCAAGTTGTTGTTTACCTGAAGGTGTATTAATGTAAATATATTCTCCTATATTTCCACCCCATTCATCAAAAGCTCTTTCGCCGAGAACAACAGAAGGCTCCTTTGCCAGTTCATAATATAAATTTTCCTTTTTAGAACTTTCAAACAATGCGGGTCCTTCTTCACCTACAGCAAAGATGGAAAACTGTCTCTTCTCCCCATCAGTGGTTACCCATGTAATTGGCGTAGCTTCCGTTAAAGGATCAACATTTACAACAGCATCATACGATAATAACTTTTCTCTATCCAGATTAGACCAAGGTGCTTCTGATGAAACTCTCAGGTCTCCTCCATACGTATTCCTGATTTCATTTTCATAACCTTCAGGTGCGGATTCAATAACAGCACTTAGTAATAATATCACTGCAATCCCCACAGCAAGAATAGCAGCAGTATTAGCATTTCGATTTAATTGTTTTGTAAGGCTTTGCGTTGCCAGACTACCAGAGTAACCGAAGAATAATTTTAAAACAGGTTTAAATACTCTGCTCATACCAAGTAACAATAATGGAAACAACAAAATGATGCTTGCCAAAATCGCTAAATAAGAGATGGGATGATTGATAAATACAAGAGCAAGCAAGCCAACACCCAGAACTGCCCTAACTATGTATAGGTTTCTCGATGATTGGGTTTGATTTGCCATTTTTAATGTCAATAACACAGAGGTTTTCCCCGCATTGTAAATAGGAAATAATGAAGATACAACAGGAAATAAAATTCCAATTAGTACAGCTATTAATGCAGGTATTTTCCAATTTAATGTGTAAACCACGTCAAATTCAAATACGCTTAGTAAAGTTTGCATGAACATATCCCCAAGCCAAATTCCTATAGGCACCCCAACAGCTGTACCTATTAGCCCCAATAGTAGTACTTCAATAAGAATAAGTCTGGAAACAGAACTTTGTAGATATCCGAAACTTTTCATGATTGCAAATTCCTTTTTTCTCTCCATAACACTTGTATAAATCATATTAAAAACAATGAATCCGCTAATAAACATAGATAACCCAGCAATTAAGTAAAAGAACGTATATAGTCCCCCTATATCGTTACTTTGCCGATCATCCGCGACAACTGGTTGTACATATGCATTTGAATTACGAAATTCTTCCTGGAGAGATTGAAAAAGTTTCTCTCCTTCTTCATTTGTTTGAAATCTAACATAGGAAAGTTTGTCCTCCATACCAGTCCATTCTTGTAGCAATTCTAGTGGAGCCATGATTCGGAAGCTGGTTGATTCTGCACGCTCCCAGTTATTCGGACTTGCAAGCAACTGCGTATATTCAACAATGGCGGAAACCTTAGCTTCTCCCAAATCGGTAAACCTAATTGTATCTCCTACGTTTTTATTTAACAGATTTGCAACAGCTTTTGGTATCACCAAACCTTCATTATCCAAACTCCCTTCGATAACAGGAAGTTTCAATAAAGAGCTGTTTTGATCATTTACGCCTGTAATTCGGACGGATCTTTGATTTAGAGATTGATCACCCTCCAGCTCAAAAAAAGCTTGTTTATCAAGTGCAAGCATGGTTTCCGTCACAATTGGACTAGTTAAAACTGACGAAACCATATCCTCAGAGTAAGTATGTTCATCACTTAGAACCCAATAATCCGCATTTGCCACATACATTTCTTCATAATAATCGAAAACATCATTTGTTGTTTTGTCTGCAATAAGCATAGATGTTACAAAAGCTATACCTAAGATTATCCCAAGTAGGGAAATAAAAAACCTTTTTTTATTTTGTGTTATATTACGCCAAGAAATTCGCCACATATTTAGCATAATCATCATCCTTTCTAGAAATCACTTGATCAATAACACCATCCTTAAATAGAATAATTCGATCAGCACATCCAGCTGCGAAAATATCATGCGTTACCATGATGATTGTTTGATTATTTTCTCGATTGAATCTTGATAATAATCCGAGTATTTCTTCGGCTTTACCTCTATCTAAATTTCCTGTTGGTTCATCGGCTAATAGAACAGAAGGGTTATTAACTAATGCCCTGGCTATAGCAACTCGTTGTTGTTGACCGCCACTCAGCAAATTAGCACGTTTCCGACCAAGTCCTTTCAATCCGACAGAATCAAGCAGTTCTATAATAATTTGGTTCTTCTTTTTAGTTAAACTGCCATCTGCATGAAGAGGGAAAGCTATATTTTCTTCTACACTTAATGTAGGGAGTAGCTGGTAATTCTGAAAAATAAAACCGATATACTTTCTACGAAATATCGTTCTTTCTTTTTCCGTCATATTACTTAAATTACTTTGATTTATTACTATATCTCCTTCAGTAGGGACATCAAGACCCCCTAAAAGTTGTAGTAATGTGCTCTTTCCAGAACCACTTGGGCCCATTACAGCCACAAATTCGCCTTCTTCAACGTTCAAATCAAAACCCTTCAAGACTTCAGTTCTTTCTTGCTCCTGTATAAATTCCTTTTTCAAATTTCTAACTTTAATCATGTTTTAATTCCTCCTATTCTTTCGAAATTATTATATACTAAGTATATAATACATAAAAGTAAAATCGTTTAAATTTCATTATAAATTATGTATTTTTTATAAAAGACCCCCTAAGTATAATATATACTTAGTATACATTGTATAAAGATAATAAAGTCATCACTTTATCGTAAGCCCGTATTCAAATAACGCATATAAACACGCAGCACCTCCTGGTACTATAAAGGTAATCTGGTAATTCTAGAAATGGTTCCTATACGCGTATGCTACATACTGAGTTTGGTGATCTTCAACTTGCTATCCCTCGAGATCGTAATGGAGAATTTAAACAACAAACCGTTGCGCCTATCGCCGTTCAAACGATACACTAGAAGCGTTCGTGATTCATATGTTTCAAAAAGGCGTGACAAACGCTGAAATTGCTGATCTCATCGAGCGGATGTATGGTCACCATTACACATCACAAACGATTTCGAACCTCACAAAGGTGATGTCTGAACAAGTTGAGACGTTTCAAGTTCGTCCCCTTTCTGCACGGTATGCGTGTGTTTATTTAGATGCGACCTATATTGCTTTAAAACGAGAAACAGTCGCAAAAGAGGCTGTTTATATTGCCGTTGGAATCCGTGAAGATGGCTCAAAAGATGTACTAGGATATACCATTGCACCGACTGAATCAGCGAGCGTATGGAAAGAGGTTCTTCAAGACATTCAAGATCGTGGTGCGGAAGAAATCTTATTATTTGTATTAGACGGTTTAAAAGGTATCGCAGAAAAAATACCAAACGTGTTGTGTCCACCTACAACGAAATATTTCTCATAAAGTACGAATTTCTGATCGCCAAAAAATCTGTGACGATTTCAAAAAGGTTTACTGTACAGATAACTTGGAAAATGCACAGAAAGCGCTCCAAGATTTCATTGAAAAGTGGAAAACACTCTATCCCAAAGTCACAAAACCGTTAGCTGCCAATCCTTATATACTCACGTTCTATAGCTTTCCAAAATCCATTTGGCGTAGTATTTACTCCACCAACTTGATTGAATCATTCAATAAACAAATCAAGAAATATAGCAAGCGTAAGGAGCAATTCCCCAACGAAGAATCGTTAGAACGCCTTCTAGTCTCACAGTTTGAAGAATATAATCAACGGTTCGCCACCAGGTACCATATAGGTTTTGACAAAGCTTGAGCAGAACTTGAAAATCTGTTCAAAACGAAAGAATAAAAGAGCGTCTACAAGAAAAGGAAAAACTTATTTACACAAAATTATTGACGGTACCTAATTTTTCAAAAAGGAGAGTTTATGAATAAGATTATTGTTTTTGTATTAACGATATTTATATTATTCTCAGGATTCGCAACACAAAGTTATGCGTTGTCAGATTCGAAATCTGCGGCAATTCAAGCGTTGCTAGATGATGCCCGTCGTATATCAGGTGTGCCGGGAATGTCAATCTCAATACTTGCTGATGATGAAGTGTTCTACTTTTCTTCAGGGTATGCAGACCGTGAAAAGGGGTTGTCTGCAAGTGAAAATACACTCTATGAGTTAGCCTCGGTCAGTAAAGCTTTTACCGGTATGGGTATTATGCTGTTGGAAGAGCAAGGGCTGCTCTCAATAACTGACCCTGTCCAAAAATATTTACCTTGGTTTACGTTAAAGTATCAAGGGAAACCTGTTGATATGCAAAGCCTTACACTAAATAACTTTCTTCACCATACCAGTGGTCTAACAAATATTAGGCATACTCAAAATATTCCTCAAGGCAATACACCGGATATGTTGCGAAAGACTGTGGAAATGCTTGTGGACGCTGAATTGGCGTTCCCTCCCGGTGAACAGTATAACTATGGAACTGTTAATTATGACGTATTGGGTTTGGTTATTGAGATTGTGTCGCGACAAAGCTATGAAGACTTTATGAGGGAACAGGTATTTCAGCCATTAGGTCTTCACCAGACGTATGCTTATAAAGAAGATGCTCAAGCCACTGGACAGTTGGCGCAGGGCTACCGTTCTTCCTTTTTTATGACAACTCCATTTAAAGCTCCGGATTATGCTGGGAATAAACCCGCAGGCTACATCATTTCTAATACAAAAGATATGGCGCGTTGGATGGGCATACAGATGGGTATCGTGCAGGACATACCCGAAATATTTCACACGGTTATCGAAAAATCACATAAGGGTGATATGTCTGTTTCGGCTGTCAACGATATGTATTATGCGGCAGGTTGGTCGGTAAATGCCGACCAAACGATTATAGAACACACTGGGGGCAATCCAAATTTCAGAACCGAAGTAGCCATACTGCTAAATGAACGAACAGCTGTCTGCTTGCTGAGCAACGGTGCAAATACCAATATAAACCTGGTACTAAAAGTTAAAGATATATTAGACGGCAATCTAACTCAGTCATATGAAATAAGCGGCACACAGCTTTTGGATATTACATTGTCGTCTATCACAATTATTCTTTGCCTATTGGCCGTTTTGTTATTTCTCTTAGGATTACGCAGAAGGAAAACGAATGAGCGGCAGCCAATGACAAAAAAGAGAATAATCGTAACAATTATTTTCCTGATCGCTACGATTGCCCTGGGTATACTGTGCTGTGCTTTAGATTGGTCAACGATACTTATTTGGCAAACATATAGTGTTCTTACAGCTTTGATTTCGTCAGCATTATTAACAGCAAGCATTGCATGGTTTGTATACACTCACCGATAAAATACCATGCTCCCAAGATAAACATAATGTTAAGTAATTAAATTTCAATTTATCGGTATGCTTAATTTGAAAAACATAAGACACTTCGGTGTCTTTTTTAATATCATCGACAATTTTCCCAGCCAAACCTAATTACTATTACTTCCACTAACTTGTTCGTTCGGAATAAGGTTTTTTAAACAACTTTATTATTTTTTAAATGACTTTATTGTAAATTAAACAACTTTATTATTTCTGCACAACTTGGAGAGCAAAAAGAGAGAAATATCATACTAAAGAAACGTAGTTAGTTCTTTCTTCAGTCTCTCTAATATAATAATATAGGGAAGGTTCTATTGTTCCTTATTCTAAAGCTACATCGATAGATTGGAATAAGAATTGATAACTACTTTATCATTTTTTGACGATTTAAAATTAATCGTTACACAATCATAAAAGATTGAAAGGCTTAGGCGTTATTCCTAAGCCTTTTTGGAGGTTTTCAATGAAAGAAAAGTTATGAATATAGCATTGGTTTTATGTATTTTAAAATTTCCTTTGTTGGTGTTCGGTACACCAAATGTAGGAAACAAAGAATCTTTTTAAGTTGTTTAATTCTTATTGAACGGAGCAGGTTGATTGAAGAAAGGTCAAATTTATTTTAAGGTTATTTTTGGGAGGAGATAAGCAATGAGGGCACCTTATCAAGTTTTGGTATTTCCTTATATAATCACTGACAATTCTATTGAATATGCAATTTTTAAGAGAAGTGATTATGGATATTGGCAGGGATTAGCTGGTGGTGGAGAAGAGGGTGAGACTCCTATTGAATCAGCTAAACGAGAAGCATTTGAAGAGGCTGGTATTACAAGAAATTATCCATATATTGAATTAGATTCTATGTCTTCACTACCAGTAAGCCAAGCCTAGTAGCTAAATGATAGGAGGCATGGTTATTAATATCACAATCCCAACAAGGTATTATATTATTTAAAAGGCAATAATCTATAAATGTTTCTGCAATCAAGTTCGCTAACCCTTTTCCTTGATAACTCGGATCAGTTATTATATCCACCTCTGCATATTGCATCGATTTAAAAATGGAAACGCTTCACTAATTATTTGGCCTTCATGTTGAAGACAAAAACCGAAACCATTTTTTAGAAAATTACTAGTTGTATCCCAATATTCTTGATAGTATTGATTAGTAAATTCTATACTATGTTCGTTGCTGATTGATCTTAGAGCATTCAAAATCTATTGAATGACATTTTTCCCTCTCATTATAAACATTCTTATCAAAGCTAAACGTGTATCGTTGTAATTTCTTAACATATCCTTTTAACTCTTGGTTAATCTTGGCACTCCAATCATCCGAATAAGTAAATAATGTGAAGCGTTTATTTTGTTCACGCGATTCTTGTAGTAGCGTTACAATTTTACTTACAATATGTTTACAAGACGAATCACCATTAACATAATATATTCCCGATTTTGTCTGTACTAGAATAGAATGATAGCCAGCATCATCTGCATAAATGGTACCTTCTATTATCTGATCCAGTATGCTGTAGACGAATGTTGGCGCCTCTTTAATAGTCTCTCCTATCGCTGAAAAATCCTCTGCTTTTACCTCTATCATTATCTTTTCCCCAATTGTTTAAATATTGTTTTCTTCTTATTATAATGTATATTGTAAATAGTAGAACTATTGTTTAATATTGAAATGCGTCTAGTATAAAACATTTGAAGGGACTGAACGATGCGCAGATAGCAATATTTTTTATCCAAATAAAATCAATTTCGCCTTGGCGTAATTGTGTCTGGATTTTGAATTGTGCCCACACAATTCATTCATTCCATTGAAAATCCGTGACATCCGCCGGAGGCTTTATCATCATTCAGTAGGTGTTTCGTCACCCACTGAAAAGGAACCGAAACCGCTTTCATCTCACCACCTGTTGAGGTGAGAGTCTTCTGCTGAATGAAGATAAAAACTTGGAGGTAAAAGTATTGATAGAACAAATTGACACAAAAAGACTATATTTAAGAAAAATGAAATTAGAGGATGCCAATAATTTATTTCAAATTTGGTCAGATCCTGACGTAACCAAATATATGAATATTATGAATTTAACGGATGTTAAACAGGCACAAGAAATGATTACAATACTTGATCAATTAGCGAAAGAACAAAAAGGCATTCGTTTTTCAATTATTGAGAAGACATCCCATAAAATTATTGGCTCTTGTGGATTTAATTCATTTGATGATGAGAACAATACCGCAGAAATTGGCTATGAGCTTGCGAAAGCTTATTGGGGTAAGGGTTTTGCGCAGGAAAGTATTGTAGCTTTAATTCATTATGCCTATACCACTTTAAATATAAAAAAATTTGAAGCAAAAGTTGAGCCTGCTAATAAAAACTCCATAAAATTACTAGAAAAGTTGAATTTCAGCTATATAGGAACATTGCCAGAAACTGAAACATCTGATGATATTAGTATTTATGCTTTAATACAATAAATTCGTAAAGGCCAAGAAACATTATTCTTGGCCCTTCTAATTTACTTAATCGGTATCCAAATTTCAGAATAACAATCAGGATTAAATGGATCCTGTTCAGAATACACTTCAAGCTCTGCGGATCCTATCGGTTCGTAAGGATTAGATGGGAACCATTCAGAATATATTTGTTTCCAAGTATTCTGCATTGCATCTGGCATAGGACCATGTACTTCAAAGACAACCCATTTAGATGCTGGTATGTCCATTGCCAATAAATCATTTGGTACATCCCCTACATGATCGGCAGCAATCCAATAATCAATCAGGCTATTCTGTGGATAGTTGGGATCTGGAACACAAACTCCAAGTACACCCTTAATTTCTCCATTATTTAATTGAATTAACTGCTTATCAAAATCTTTGCTGTTCATTTCATTCCAAAATTGAGGAATCTCTCTCGTATTTTCACCACTTTGACAATTATAAGTTCTTTTTACCCCTACCACCTGAAATGCTTCTTTTTCTTCAATTCTATACTTCATTGGTTCTGCTCCCTTCAGACTTACCTGTATGACCAGGCGATTGTATGATTGTAATGGACCTTGCTTCTTTCTAGCTTCACTAGGCGTTACATGATGTTGCTTGCGAAATGCCTTTGTGAAAGCTTCAGGAGAGTCATAGCCATATTTGTAGGCGAGATCGATTATTTTTTCATCAGTATTCACCAACTCTTGCGCAGCCAATGTTAATCTTCTACGTCTTATATAATCCGCAATGGACATATCCGTTAAAATAGAGAAAGTCCGTTGAAAATGAAAGACTGAAGAATGAACCTCTCGTGCAATTTGCTCCATAGTAATGTCCTCTAATAAATGCACCTCGATATAATTGATTGCTTTTTGAATCGACTCAATCCAACTCATTGCTCTCACTCCTTGTATATAGATTAACGAAATGACATGATTTAATCCTGTTTTTTTATGCTTGCTTTGGACAGGTTCATTCATATCTACTATATTAATAATCTTTAAAGAAAAGTTTACTAAATAATTTCTAATTGTTACCCAATTCCAATTATGTATTGGTAAGTAAGATATATTCATTCTTAAGTCTATATCACTTACTTAAATTTTTGCAAAAATATGAGGTTTGAAACAGTTCAGTGACCAAATAACAACAAATCTTGAGTATCAGTATTTAAAATAATCGTAATAAAAGTCACGCTCTTATGAACATGACTTAATATTTCTCTATAGTTTTTTTGGTACCCTCATTAATATTAGAAAGTTTGCATTGTTTCACTAACATTATTTAAGTTTTATTTTTTCAATGGCTGCCTCATAGATCAATTCATTCTTGATTTTTATATATTGATTTTTCGCTGTCTTGCAATAGCCTTCTTTTTCTAAAAATTCTTTTAACGCAGATTTCCTGGGAAATATTTTTTCCATTACACTTGAAGTTTCTTCAAGCTCATCCATTCTTTTAGTAATTGAAAGCATAAAAATTTTTGACAAATAATATCCTCCTTTCAATTAGGCATGAAACTTTTTAATTATAAATAATTAGAGCTGAATGTATAACAGTCTGTTCTCCAATGTATAAAGTGTTATATTTAATATCGATTATTAGATATTCACTTAAATCTAGAAGAGCATTATTAATATCATTTTCAAATTGTACAATATCATTATTTTGAATTGTTACTACTTGTGTCGCTTGTATCATATACTTTTCTCCCCCTCTTTTTTATATTAAGTTAAAAGGAAAGATTTGTCACAGAAATAATATAATTGTTCAAACGAAAAAAGTGCTAGAGCGAAAAAGCTCCAACACTTCCTTTTAGTACATTCTTAAATATTCTTCACGCTCCCAGTTATGGACGCGTGTACGATATTTATTCCATTCTATTTCTTTAGCAGTCGTGAATTTTTCAAAAATATGATCCCCAAGTGCCTCACGTACTATATGATCCATTTCTAATTCAATTAGCGCAAATTCCAATGATGATGGTAAACTATCAATACCGTTTAATTCACGTTCATTCCGAGACATTTTATAAATATTGCGATCAACTGCATCTGGAGGTGTTAAATCATTGCGAATCCCATCGAGCCCTGATGCTAAAATAACGGCCATCGCTAAATATGGGTTTGCTGCAGGATCAACAGAACGAAGCTCAATGCGTGTTGAAAGGCCTCTTGCAGCCGGAATTCGAATAAGTGGTGAACGGTTTTGAGCAGACCACGCTACATAACAAGGAGCCTCATAGCCAGGCACTAAACGTTTATAGGAATTCACAAGCGGATTTGTGACTGCAGTAAAACCATGTACATGTTTAATAATACCAGCCATAAAACTACGCGCTGTTTGGCTTAATTGCAGTTCTGCATTTTCATCATAAAAAACATTTTTACTTCCCTCAAATAAAGATAGATTGAAATGCATTCCTGAGCCATTAACGCCATATAATGGCTTTGGCATAAAGGTTGCGTGTAAACCATGCTGCGCTGCAATTGTTTTTACAACAAGTTTAAATGTTTGAATATTATCACAGGCTTCAATAGCATTGGTATATTTAAAGTCAATTTCATGCTGACCAGGTGCCACCTCATGATGAGATGCTTCAATTTCGAAGCCCATTCCTTCTAGCTCTAATACAATGTCACGACGACAATTCTCGCCAAGATCTGTTGGTGCTAGGTCAAAGTATCCCCCACTATCATTTAATTCAAGTGTTGGGTGCCCTTTGTCATCCAGCTTAAATAAGAAAAACTCTGGTTCTGGCCCTAAATTAAATGAAGTAAAACCAAGCTCCTCCATCTCCTTTAGTACCCTCTTTAGGTTAGAGCGTGGATCACCTTCAAACGGCGTACCGTCAGGTCTTGTTATATCACAAATAAAGCGCGCTACCTTGCCCTTTTCAGCTGTCCAAGGGAAAATTACAAAAGTATTAAAATCTGGACGTAAATACATATCTGATTCTTCAATACGTACAAAGCCCTCAATGGATGAACCATCAAACATCACTTTATTGTCCAATGCTTTTTCTAATTGACTTACAGGAACCTCAACATTTTTAATTGTTCCCAATATATCAGTAAATTGTAGGCGAATAAATTTCACATTTTCTTCTTCCACTCGGCGTATAATATCTTCTTTTATATAATGTTTCATTCTTCACCACTCCAATGTAATTTTAGTTAACATCACAATAAATAACTGTTTTCAAATTACATTATAAAAGAAAAAAACGCAATACATATGTAAGATTTTATTACATTGTTTTTTCCGAAGATATTTATCTTTTTTTTAGATATATAGAGCTCTCATTTACGAATCCCTTTATACGGGATTAAGGCTTTACTACAAAAATTTTCAGCAATTTTCATGGTCTGTTTTATGGAATTTAAATAAGAAATAATATTTCCACAATTTATATCACAATAGTCTTGTATAATGCCATATTTATTGGTAAATTTATAGCAAATTAGAATTTCTATATTGTTCATCAGCCAAGTAAATAAGGCGTATATAATATAGTTAGAAATAAATAACTAAGATTCCTGGAAATCTTCTGTTAAAGATACATAAGGCGGTGAATGTAGGAAGCATGTCAGTATTAATTATTGGCAGCGTAAGTAATGATGTATTGCGTCTGCAAAAATATTTTCATCGTATAGACATCAAAGATATTCATTGCTTTTCCTCCTCTGATGCAGCAATGAATTATTTATTAGATTCTTTGAAAGAAGAGCTGGAATTAATTATTCTCGATGCAAAATTGACACTTAAAAATTGCGAAGAAATATGTCAGCAAATTGACAGTTTAATAAACTGGATTGATGTCCCAATCCTTCTTGCTACTACTTATGAGAAAACGATTACGATTGATAGAGTTTTTGAAGCTGGGATATTTGATTTTATTTTAAAGCCATTTGATTTCACACAATTTAAAACTCGAATTCAAGTAGCCACAAAATATCAGAATGAAGCAAAACTTCGAAAGCAGCAAGAAAGTATTATTCAAAAAGACTTAATTGTGGCAAAAAAATTTCAAAAAAACGCTTTATCACCACCATTAAATCTTAAATACCTACAGATTGATGGACTTTATGTTACATCCAATACACTAGGAGGTGACATGTACTGTTGGTTTAGGATTAATGAACATTTGACAGCTATTCTTTTATATGATGCTATGGGGCATGGCATCGCTGCATCACTTGTTACCATGTCCGTTCGATCTCTGTTAAAAGGTATGATTACAAAATTAATCGATCCTGTAACAGTCATTCGGGAGCTGAATCGTCAAATATACGAACTTTTCTCTGATGAAGATATGGACCGTTTTTTAATGACGGCTATCTACATACTTATTGATACAAAAAATGGAACATTACACTATGTTAATGCAGCCCATCCAGCTGGATTTTTATTTGGAAAGTATGGAGAGACAGTATTTCTTCAAGCGAACACACCTATTCTTGGATTATTCCCTACAATTCCAATCACTAAAAAAACAATTCCTTTATCTGGCTGGCATCGAATTATACTTTATACAGATGGATTATTGACATTAAATAAGCAACACAGTATCGATATGGAATTTTTCCATTCCTATGCCTCACAAGAAAATAGCTATGCCTTACAAAAATTTTCTCAAAAGTACAATTTATTAGATAATGATCACAGTGATGATATAACAGTAGTTTCAATAACAATTACATTACAGGGTAGGTGATTGGTGATGGAATTCACGCTCAATGTAAATCCTGATACACAAGCTATAGCATTCGTAGATCAAGTTATGGAAAATTATTCAAATGTATATAATCTACCTTATAAAAAGGAATTACGCTTTGTTGTACATGAATTAGTTATAAATGCTGTTGAAGCAATGGGAAAAATCAATACATGCTCAAAAAAAGAAATTCAAATACATGTATGCCAATCCAATGAAGAAATAAAAGTAACTGTTACTGATGAAGCAAAAGGGATTGCTGAAAATGATTGGGATAAAGTTCTTCAATACGATTTCAATGAACTTGATTATTCAGATCGTGGGCGTGGTTTATTTTTTGTCAAAAATATGGTTGATGATATTTGGTTTGAACATATTTCTGAAACAAAATTTTTAGTCGGTATCTCAAAAAGAATTTATATAAATGAAAATAGAGAGCTTTGATAAATTTTTAACTATTAAAAAACGCTACTCGACTCGCCAAAACGAGCAGCGGAAATCATAACGTGATATAAGGTTCAACAACATATACCTATAAACGTATAATTGGAGGAGTTTTAATGAGACTGTCAATCCGAAAAAAAATAAGCCTGCTAATCTTTAGTTGTATTTTACTACTTACTTCACTTTTAGCAGGGATAAATTATTATGTTGCGAAAAAGAATCTTTTAGAAAGTGCTGATACTAAGCTTCTATCAGATATTCAAGTAAGCTATGAATATTTAAATGCAAAATTCCCTGGAGATTGGTCCATCAAAAATAATCAATTATATAAAGGCGATATCAATATGGTTGAGAATTTTGACATCGCTGATAAAGTTGGCGAGCTAACAAACGGTAATGCCGTATCCATTTTCCAAAATGATACACGAATTAGTACCAATATTGTTGAAAATGGAGAGCGTGCTTTAAATACTAAAGTATCTGACGAGGTGGCAACTGTAGTATTAGGAGAAAAAAAACGATTTATTGGTTCAGCCAGTGTTTTAGGAAGCATGCACCAAGCAGCCTATGACCCTATTTTAGATAGCAAAGGAGATGTAATAGGTGTATGGGCAACAGCCGTTCCAACAGCACCTTATATAAGCATTGCAACAAAATCTGCTCTTGAAAATGTAGCCGTTTCGTTAGGGATTGCTATTCTATTGATTGTCGGTATTAGTTGGTTTTTACAACGACAAATCATTAACCCAATTAATATTCTAAGCTCCAATGCCCAAGAGCTAGCAGATTTAAATTTGAATGTTAAATTATTAAATCCTAAGAGCAAGGATGAGATTGCGGATCTGGCACTTGCATTTAGTAATATGAAGGATCGTTTAACAGAAACAATTACAATTGTGGCTGGTAGTGCTAATCAGGTCGCTAACTCTTCCCACTCTTTAGCTGAATCATCACACCAAACTAGTGAGGCTTCTAACCAAATTGCATTAACCATGAATGAAATCGCAGTTGGAACAACAACACAATCCGATCAAGCTGAGCAAATTGTATCGATGATGCAAAAAACAATTGAAGAAGTATCGAGTAGTTTGCAAAAAGCTGAAATGACTTTGACTAGTGCTATAGAATCATCGAATATTGCACGTAAAGGAGAAGAAGCGATTACTGAAGCGATCAAACATTTAAGTGCTGTAACCCAAACAGTGTCTTATGCAACCGACTCAATTCAAAAGCTTGGCAAACGCTCTGAGGAAATTGGTGGTATTATCACCGTGATTACAGGTATTGCAGAGCAAACAAATTTACTTGCCCTTAATGCAGCCATAGAAGCCGCACGCGCAGGTGATCAAGGAAAAGGCTTTGCGGTTGTTGCCTCAGAGGTACGTCAGCTAGCTGAGCAATCAAGCATGGCATCTGGGCAAATTACAAATCTAATAAATGATATTCAGGCTGAAACATCAGTAACAGTTCGCACAATGGAAAGCAATTTGCTTGCAGTAGAGGAGCAAGTAACAATTATCAATAAAGGAGGAACTGCTTTAAAAGAGATTGTGGAGAAAGTTGTGGAGACGGAAAAAGGTGTTGAACAAATGAAAACTGCATTTACGCATGTCAATGATAACTCCTTAGGTGTTCAACAAGCTATTCAAGACATTTCTCGTATCATTGAGGACTCTGCGGCTGCAACAGAGGAAATCGCTGCTACTTCTGAGGAACAATATGCTACCGTAGCAGAGATAACACAAAACTCAGATGAATTAGCAACAATTGCTGATAAATTACAAAACGAAGTCAATAAATTTAAGTTTTAATTAAGAATTAACATGATACGATGTGATAGAATCAGTGGGAGTCTATTAAAGCAATATACAAAAATGCGGTGACTCCCACAATAACATAAGCAGATGAGGTGGCTCAAAAAGGTCTTTGGAAAGCCTTCAACCTTGTCAAGAAATTATCCAAGTAGTAATTAATCCATAAACAAGAAAAGGAAAATGGAGGCGCTATAGTATGAATCAGAAGAAAATTGCGATGGATATTGGCACAAAGGCTGATTATATCTTAATTGCGTTTACTGGTGATTTGGAATACGAGCTGATTGAGGATATAAAAAAAGATCTTCAATCACTAAATTTAGAAACAAAGCATGGATATATTATCGATATGCAAAAGGTAACAAATATAGATAGTACCGGCTTTGGTATGATCGTCAACTTTGCCAAAAAAGTTTCTATAAAAGAAAAGAAAATCGCCATAATTGTCGTCGATGATTTCATCCGCAACTTATTCGCTATTTCACAGGTTGATAAAGTTTTTCCTATCACAAACAGCGAAGAGCAAGCAAGAAAGATTATTAAAGAAGACTGGCTAGGAGAATTATCACTTACCGAATATTAATCCTATTGTTGCCCCCATTATTAAAATAGGGTGTATTCCTGTGAATGGAATACACCCTGCTTTTTAATATTGTAATAGCATATTTAGTAAAACAACTAGAATAACTATAGGTACTACAATTAACATTAATAGTCGATATATAGAATAATACCCATGCCCCATATGGCTTCCCATCAGTAATTCCTTCTTCACAAATTCTTTATCAGCTACATGTACAATAAAGAACGCTATCAATAAGTTTCCTATTGGAAGCATTAAATTCGATACTAGAAAATCTGTCGTATCAAAAATTGTTTTTCCAAAGAATGATACATCAGCTAAGGTACTAGATGACAGTGCTGCTGGAATTGCAGCAATAAAGACTACTATACCTAATAACAGTGTCAATACTGAGCGAGACAATTGCCCCTTTTCTATAAATGCCGCTACGATAATTTCGTATAAACTAAAGGAGGATGTTAACGTTGCGAATAAAAATAATAATAAAAACATCGCTAAGAACACTTCACCAAACGGCATTTGGCTAAATGCTGTTGGCAGCACCATAAACAGTAAGCCCGGTCCAGAAGCTGGCTCTAAATCAAAGGCAAATACCACTGGAAAGATCGCTAATCCTGCTAAAAATGATACAAGTACAGTTAAAAGAACAACCGAGCCCGCCGAGTTAGGTAAGCTCACATCCTTCTTTAAATAAGAGCTATAGGTCACAAGGCAAGAAAAACCCACTGCTAAGCCAAAGAAGGATTGCCCTAACGCTTCTAATAAAGCCCTTCCAGTAATATTAGAGAAGTCTGGCCATAAGAAAAATTTCACACCCTCCATCGCCCCATCTAATGTTACTGCTCGGACAACAAGTACAATAAACATCATAAATAATAATGGCATCATAAACTTATTAGCCTTTTCTATACCATTTTGCACACCAAGGGATATCACTAGTACATTCGCTAGCGTAAATAACCCTAAACCTAGCAATGTAATCCAAGGCGTACCTATAATTTTTCCAAATAGCTCTCCAGGATCATTAACAGGATCAATAACAGTTCCAGCCACACCAAGACCGCTATAAATAAAAATCCAACCACCCACAACACTATAAAAAGTTAATAATAAAAAGCAACCTAGTACACCCATGCGGCCAATCCATGCCCAGCCCATTTTCGTCGGTGCAATTTTTTTATAGGCAGTGACCGCCTCAGATTGGGTGCCACGACCTAAAACATATTCTGATAATAGCATCGGTAAACCAATCAGCAATGTAAATAGAACAAATATAAGGAAAAATGCTCCTCCGCCACTTTGTCCAGTAACATACGGAAGCTTCCAAATTGCCCCTAATCCAATTGCTGCACCTGCTGATGCTAAAATAAAACCTAGTTTACTAGACCATTGTGCTTTTTTTTCACTCATCTCTTCAAACTCCTCTAGCATTTCTAAACTCTTTCTTATTCTACATGAAAACACTAGGCCCGACTAGATTAAGTTCATTTGACGAATCTATCCATTACTTCATGCGTTCTATCCATAAAAAAACCTCAAGTGTATCAAAACACCCGAGGTTTCATAATCTTATTTCGTTAAATACATATTACGTTGACGATCTATCCATTTGCGCATAGTTGTAAATAATAAAGCCATGATAACAGTTAATAAAATTCCTTTGACAATATTAAATGGCAAGATTCCAGCCACAATCATTTTATATAATGAATCTCCTACAACAGGCTCCATCCCCAAAAAGTACGTGTACATTGGTAAAAATACAGCATAGTTAAGAACACTCATACCAACCGCCATAACGATTGTTCCTGCTGCTAAGCCACTAATAAGGCCACCAATGTTTTTAAAACGCTTAAAAATAATGGATACCGGTAAAATAAATAAAATACCTGTTGTGAAGTTAGCGATATGTCCTACTGGTACTCCTGTCGGCGTGCCTGAGAAAATCCAATCCAAAACATTTTTAAATAACTCTACTAGAATCCCCGCTACAGGTCCCATTGTGATAGCCGCTAGTAATGCAGGCATATCACTGAAATCTACTTCCAAAAACGCTGGGAATGGCGGAATTGGGAAATTAAATAGCATTAATAAAAATGAAATACTGCTCAGCATGCCAATCGTTATAAACGATTGAAGTTTAACATTTTTCTTCATTGAAAACTCTCTCCTCTTTGCTGATTCAATCTCGCAAGAAGAAAGGTTACGACCTAATCACATGTTATTCATGAAAAAACCCTTATGCATTTTTGGCATAAGGGAGAATAGGCATGATTAATAAACGCCATTAATTAGCAGTTTTTGAGCGAACTTTAAAGTCATGTTGAAAAAACGCCCGTTCAAAGCCAATTTAAAATAACGAATGACGATCGTACCTCCATCTTCTCCCATCCAGACTCTAACTGTCGGCCTTGGAATCGCACCAAGTCAGCCATGCAAAAAAATTTGCACAGGTCGCGGGCTGAAGAGTCATTAGTAAATCATTCGAGCCAATGTCTTTCACATTAGCGATTTACAACTCTATTACCGCCGGTCGGGATTTTCACCCTGCCCCGAAGATGAATCAATATTTTATTTTTGTTCTACAGCTTTACTATAATGAATTATTTAGAAAAAGTAAATAGTTCTGCTTAAAAAATCCTATTAGATTTGTATGTTTTATGGACAGTTAATTGATTTATCGCCAGAAAAACAAGAAGGAGTATTCTCGCCACTGTCTATGTACGAGAAAACTCCTTCACTATCGCCAAAAAGTTGCTATGGCGTATCCATATATTGCTTGTTTGCGCCTACTGGCTTGGGCAAGAAATTTTTAAAATCAAAGCCTTCCCAATTTTCCTGAACTACATTATCTAGGCGTAATTGTTTATCAAAGCTTGCAGCCGTTAGCATCATTGCTTCGATTAATTGTGTTGCTCGAACCGGTTCCATAGTCGTTAAATCAAGAGGATCATTAAAGGTAACAACAACACCCTCAGCAACCTCCTGAACAGTATAGGTCACATTTTCTGGAACGACAGGAACATAGACATCATCATTTTTATTGCGCATAACTGTAATCGCTTCTGTTACCGTGGAAAAAGTTTGACGAAAATCAGGAGATAAATACTCCGTCCCATTATTCTGATCTTTATATAAATAATAATTAAAATGACTTGGACCTGTTAATGACATAGCCTTACTCGGCTCCCCCTCTTGGGAGAACTCGTATGGTGTACCATCTGCATTTTCAAACTCTACCTCTGTATACTCTGAGTCCGAAAATGTATCCTGCAAGGTTCCCTTATACTCATTCACAGGGGCAGAAGCTACATCGTAATCATTTTTCTCAGGTAATACATGAATCAGCTTATCGTCTTTTTCTTTCAATTCACCTTGATATGGATGGTAATTAGTAAAGCCTTTTTCTTCCTCTTTAATTTGTGGTGCATACTTTTTATACATTTGTAATGTAGAAGGTTTTTCTTTCCCAAAATCTGCTGCAACTTGCTCATTGGGAATAATATACGTCATTGGTACACTTTCTACATCACGGCTTGCCAAACCAATGCGGAAGACAACGGCATCCGTTAAGTCCTCCTCGTACACAGAGGTACGTAGAGACATAAATTTAGCATGTTCTGCAACAATGCTCGAATCCAAATAATTATCATGATTTTCAGCAGTTTTTGCAGCTGGCCCATCTTCCATAGTAGAATATGGAGCAATATCAGGGGCAGTCGCCTGATCTATCTTGGAATGTTTATTATTCATAAACATAGAACCTACACCTACTGTTAATGCGAAAACAGCGGCAACACTCATAAAGATTGGCCATTTACGGATTTTGCGCTTTGTTGATTCTGTCTCTGTACTTTGCTGTTGTTCTTGCGCTGACACTTCTTCGTCTACTGGCTGCTGGATGGCTTCTTGCAGATGAACATTATCCTGCAAGCGAGTATCTGCCAATAATCGATTTAATATTTCATCTTTAGAACGGCGGTCAGAAAGCTTAGGGGCATTGTTCAATACATGTTCTAGTTGGTCATTATCAAACTGGTTATGTGTCATTGCCGTTTCGCCTCCTGTTCTCTAACCTGTTGTAGCTGTTGCCTTAAAAATTTAATGGCACGATGCTGCGTTGTTTTTACCTTTGCTTCTGTCCAATCTAGTATTTGTGCTGTTTCTGCAATCGATAAATCTTGAAAATAGCGCATAATGATGACCATCTTTTGGTCTCCTGTACAGTTTTCAAGTGCTGACTCTACCTGCATAAATTCATCACTGGCCTCCAACATATCTTCCGGTGATGGTGTGTTTGAATGGAGCTGTTCCGTTTCCCAGTCAAAAAAATCAAGTGAATGCTTTTGGCGTACTGCCTGCTTCCGAAAGTGATCGATTGCTACATTTTTAGCAATGGCAAAAAGCCATGTCTTTTCACTGCTATTTCCTGCAAATTGATCGTATGAGCGCAACACTCGTACATAAACCTCGTGCGCTAAATCTTCAGCAAGTATACGGTTTTTTACTAAATAAATAAGAAACTGGAACACGTCTTGATGGTATGCATCGTATAGTCGATGGAACACGGAGTCATTCAATGCACTCCACCCCCGTTCTATAATATTTGTCGTCTTCATGTTTACAGAAGTTACAGCCAATTAATACCACTAAAGTAGCAATGATATTAATTACTCGAAAGGTAAATAAAACGTAAAGGTCGTACCTTCTTTCAGCACACTGTCTACCATAATCGTCCCTGAATGTGCCTTTACAATATTTCTAGCAATAGCTAAACCTAGGCCAGTTCCGCCTTTAGAACGCGTCCGGGCTTTGTCAGCTTTATAAAAACGTTCAAAAACATAAGGTAAGTCCTCATGTGGAATGCCATGTCCTGTATCCTGAACAGATATTTTTGCGAAGGTCGGCTCCTGCTCAATTTTGACAGTAACTGACCCTTCATCCGTATGACGGAGTGCATTGTCAACTAAATTTGTTAACACTTGTTCAATCCGATCCTCGTCAATACTTATCCTAGCTTCCTCATTGAATTCACTATCAAATACTAGACGAACATTTTTCTCTTTAGCGACTTGAGCAAACTTTTGTGTTATCCGCTCGAATATAGAATTAATTGGAAGCTCATCCTTATAAAGCGTCATATGCCCCGATTCCATACGAGCTAAATCTAATAAATCTGTTACTAGACGTCCCATACGCTTCGATTCATCGTAGATAATTTTTGTTATCTCGTTACGTTCTTCCTGATCCTGAATAAAATCATCATCCATTAAGGCCTCTGAATAGCCCTGAAGCATTGAAATTGGTGTTCTCAGCTCATGAGATACATTCGCTATGAAATCTGAACGCAGCTTTTCTAAGCGATGCTGCTCTGTCATATCACGAATAACAGCAACTGCTCCACGTATTAATTCCCCACTGTAAAGGGGACTAATCGTAAAGGTATAATAATTTCCGTCCATCTCAATTTCTTCTTCTAATTTATCCTCAAACATCAGTACATGATCTAGCATATGATATAGCTCTGGTGGAATTGGCTTTGCACTTTGAGATCCTTTATTAACAAACCATTTTTGCATTAAACGCTCTGCTGGCGGGTTACTTAATAATATTGTACGATCTCGATTAAACGTAATGACTGCATCTGTCATCGATGTCAAAATATTAGAAAGTTGTTCATTTTCCTGATTAATTACCTCTAAATTATGCTTTAATTGTCGCCCCATTTGATTAAAGGCAACAGCAAGCTGACCAATTTCATCATTTTGTGTTGTTGGCATTTTTGCTTCAAAATTCCCTTTTGAAATTTCAAACGCCAGTTCACGCATTTTACGTAATGGCGAGGTAATACGTGAGGAAAGGAAAAAGGCAAAGAATGTTGTTAGCACAAAGGCAATAAAGGCAGATAAAAAGACAATTTTTGTCGTTTCTTTCGATGTTTTATGTAGTGCATCTGGACTTTGATAAATAAAGACAGCACCATGCACGGCATTCTCTACATTTAATGGGAAGCCGAGCACCACATACGATTCTATTTTTTCTTTATCTGTAGATGATGGCATCATCATTTCTTTCGTAATTGGTTCATCTGATTGAAAAATTTTATGGAAAGATTTATTGGCTAATATAGTATCCTGTATTTCTTTTTTATTAACTCCCTCCTGCAAAGCAAACGATACTTCGTTATTACCTGTCGCAATAAGGGCATTCGTGCTTTCGGGTAAAATATCTTTTAATAATTCCGATGTTGACTCTGCCGTTTCATTATCATCTACAATACTTGCCACCGTTGCAGCTGTTTGACGCAACGAAATCTCCGCTTGCTGCATATGGTAATTTTGTAGAAATTCGAGCATCAAAACCGTGAAAACAAATAATACAAATGAAACGAGAAGCAATATGGTTACCCATAGCTTCCCGACAACACTATTCCATATTCTATTCATTGACAACCTCAAATTTGTAGCCAACGCCCCAAACAGTGACAATCATCTTTGCAGCGTTTTCAGATACACGATTGAGCTTTTCACGTAAGCGCTTTACATGCGTATCCACAGTACGTAAATCTCCAAAGAAATCATAATGCCAAACTTCTTTTAGTAATTGTTCACGGTCAAATACTTTGTCTGGCGACTTCGCTAGAAAATAAAGCAATTCATATTCTTTCGGTGTTAAATTTACCTCAATCCCCTCTGCTGTTACACGATGGGCATCGTGGTCGATCATTAAATGCTGGAATACAACCAAATCTTTAGAGGAGGATGCATTTGTCGAAGGTGAGAATGCCTGCGAACGACGTAATATAGCCTTCACACGTAACACTACCTCACGAGGACTAAATGGTTTTACAATATAATCATCTGCCCCAAGCTCAAAGCCCTGTACACGGTTTGCTTCTTCGCCCTTAGCAGTTAATAAAATAATTGGTGTTGCTGCACGTTCACGGATTTCTGCACATACTTCAAGTCCGTCTTTTTCAGGCATCATGATATCTAATAAAATACAATGGTACTCTTTTTCTAAAGATTTTTCGATCGCTTGTTCACCATTTTCTGCTTCGTCAACAAGGTATCCTTCACGCTCCAAATACATTTTTAATAAGCGTCGAATACGATCCTCATCGTCTACTACTAACACTGAAATATTCTCTGACACTTTCACGATCCCTCTCTTCCAATCTTTCTCTACATTCTATTGTACATGGTTCGACACATATTGAAAAGAAAAGAAAGCCCTCTTGCCACAAGCAAGAAGGCTTATCTTTCTAATACTAGCGACGTTGAAAATCTCATATATGCTTCCATACTAGTTCATCATCCTGCAAAACTTGTGCTCCAAGGTAAAAGAAGTGAACGCTCAACTGCTTCTTCATGCAGACAGGACGTTATTATACAAGCGTTTTCATAGTTGATATAGGTATAAGCTTGTATCCCTCTCTCCCAAGCACCCCTAAACGTAAGCTAGTTTCGTATTAATTTGATGCGTATGAGTGTAAGCCTGCAAGAATTAAGTTAACAGCAACTAAGTTGAATAAGATAATGGCGAAGCCAATTAATGCTAACCAAGCTGATTTTCTACCTTCCCAACCTTTTGAAAGGCGTAAATGTAAAAATGCTGCATAAAATAACCATGTGATAAGTGCCCATACCTCTTTTGGATCCCATCCCCAGAAACGACTCCAGGCGATTTGTGCCCAAATCATCGCAAAGATTAAAGCACCTAATGTAAATACTGGGAAACCAATTAATACGGAACGGTAGCCGATTTCATCTAGTAATTGTAAATTGACACGCTTAACAAATGGTTGGAATATTGCGCTAATACGTCGTCGTGCAATTAAACGAATTAATAAGTATAAAATTGATCCTACTAATAATGACCAAACAACCGTTGTTAATTTCTTCGCATTAATAAGTGAAGGCATTTCTACAATTGGCGACATACCATGTTCTTCAATTGCTTTAAATTCATTCATTCCAAATATCGGTGGCATATTATAAGTTATTTGACGCTCTGTGCCTTCTTTATCAACATAAGAGTATTTAGATTCGTAATCCATCGCCTTAAACGTAGAGGAAGCAATGACAAAGCCAACTACTAACACTAAGCAGAACATCACTGTTTCTAACCAAAAGCGTTCTTTAGTGGCCTTCGTAACATCTACTACTTTTAATAAATAAATCAGTCCAGCTACCGCACTTATGGCCAAAATCGATTGACCCAAAGCCGCTGTAATAACATGAATTGTTAGCCAATGACTTTGTAAAGATGGCACTAATGGACTTACTTCGTTCGGGAACATCGCTGCATAGGCAATGATTAAAAGTGCCACAGGTAGTGCCACTAAACCTAATGCTGTCATGCGGTAAATAAAGTAAATTAAAATAAATGCAGCAACAATGAACATACCAAAAGCTGTCGTAAATTCAAACATGTTACTAACAGGTGCATGCCCTGTATGAATCCAACGGGTAATAAAATACCCAAGCTGCGAAAGGAAACCAATTATAGTGATAGCAATAGCCAGCTTGCCCCATTTATCTGTATTTTTGCCTGTAGCATTCGATTGCTTTATTGAACCACCAAAGAATAACGTTGCTACAAGATAAGCTATAAATGCCACAAACAATAGGTTTCCGCTTATATCAATCAAACTCATAAGGTGTTGTCACCTTCCTTTTTAGTAATGGCTGATTTTGTCGACTTCTCGACATCTTCTGACTTCTCTAGCTGATCTATATATGGTGGTAAATCAGTAAAGGATGAAACAGCATCTAAATCTTTTTTCATGCTGAACATATTTTTATTAACATGGGCAGCCATTATCACTTTTCCATCTGGCTCTACCTGTAACCATAAACGTCTGTGATTCCAATACGAACCGATTGCTACACCAATCATGAAAATAATACCACCAACAAATAGAATAGGTATTGTACTATCTTTACGTATTGTAAAGTTTGCCGTATTTCGTGTGTCAGCACTAGCAAATTTCATTCGATATTTATTTTCTCCAAGCGGTTCAAGAGGCGGCTTCATAATTTCAACAAAACTTACCTCTCCATCTGGTGTTTCAGGTGTTTTCATTTTAAATAAAAATGCTGGATTATTAGGTATAGAAGTTTTTGTTTGTGGTTCACCATTCTCAAAACCAGAAAAATCTGGTGTATAAACTAGAATCTGTACGGAAGAACCATTTCCTAAATCATATTCCTTTTTAGGATTTGTTAGATCAATTTCAGCTTTACCAAGAGATTCACCAGTTACTTTATTCACCAAATCGAAATTCATCTGCTTCAATTCATTCAATCGGTAATTCATTTGATATAAGGCAAAACCATCTTCTTTTAAAGGATGGTTTACACGAATCGAGTAATCTCTCACCTTTTCAAGATTATCCAAGTCCCCTGGAAGTGAGCCTTCAGGTTGTTTGTATAATGTGACATCCGTTTGGAAGTTTTTTGCTACTACATTGACACCTTGTGCCACTTGCTCGCCCTGTGGCTTATTGTCATGAGTTTCTAAAATAAATTTATTATTTTTAATAAAATAGCCTTCCATCCCTGGTATAGCTCTTGTTTCACCTTCACGAATCCAAATCGACTCATCCACATAGAAGCCAGGCACTAAACGTATCATAACGCCTGTTAAAAAAATAATAAGGCCGACATGGTTTATGTATGGGCCATATCGAGAAAAACGGCCGCGTTCTGCTAAAAGTGCGCTTCCATCACGTCGAACATTATATTTTAAGTCAGTCATTTTTTGCTGAACTTTTTCGAGTGTTTCCTCAGGATTTGAAACTTGTCCCTCTGCTATAATGCGTTGACGCTTCAGAAAACTTTCATGACGTTTAACGCGTTGATTTTTCAGAGACTTATGCAATGGTATCCCACGGTCTAAACTTGCAACAATAATCGATATAGCGAGCATTCCAACTAAAATTTGGAACCACCAAGTGCTATACAAATCAGATAATCCTAAATAATTATAAAGTTTACCAAACCAGCCGTAGACTTTCTCATAGTATTCGGCCTTACCTGCATCTGGAGCGTTTACATATATTTCTTGCGGTAAAATTGTTCCGATTGACGCAGCGACCAGTGTGATAATAATAAGGGCAATTCCTACTTTTACACTCGAGAAGAAATTCCAAATTTTATCAACAAATGTCTTGTTGTATGTTTTTGATCGAATCGCTGATCCATCATAGCGCATATCAACAACTTTTGTTTGCTTACCTTCCTCAGTTAAAGGGCGACCACATTTTTCACAGAGCTTCGTGCCATATGGGTTACTATGACCACAAGCACAAATGATATTTTCCATAGTCATTTACTCCTTATTCGGCTTCACTAATTCCATGTACGAAGCAATATTTGCCTCCGTCATTTCACCCGTAATAATTTTCGCTACCTTACCATCTGGATCAATAAGAACCGTTGCTGGTAATTGTCCAACATTGTAGGCAGTCATAACACTTTTTGTTTTGTCAATAACCACTGGGAATGTTAAGTCGTATCTATCGACAAAATTCTGAACTTCAAAATCTGTTTGTGCAATATTGACAGCCAATGTTTGTACACCTTGGTTTTTAAACGATTTATACTGACGGTCCATTGCAGGCATTTCCTTTTCACATGGCTTACACCAAGTTCCCCAGAAGTTCAAAAATACCCCCTGCCCTTTATAATCAGACAGTTTATGTTTCTCACCGTTTAAATCTACTAACGTGAAGTCTGGTGCTTCAGAGCCTACTGCTACTAACTCTACCTTCTCCTTTGTCGCTGTTCCATATACAGTGTACCCAATTGCAAAGACCAAAACTGCTAAAATAATGGTACGGATGACGAGACGTTTTTTCTTTTTCTCCAAGTTAATAAACCCCCTATCAATTACGGCTTTGAGCAACGTTTATAACGCAAAGTTTTTAAAATATGTATAGATATTTCATTTCCTGTACAGCTAGTATGGTTTCAAATTCTATACAACTCTATTGCTTCTGCGCCTAAAAGCTACAAAGTCAGAAGTGAATACTACTTCGACTGGATGAAACTAATATAGGTGTACTGTTCTCACCTATTATAGCAAAATGATACAAAAACGCTTAGCTAATAATTATGAATGATTTATGAACGATTACACCACTAAGAAAGTGAAAACATTCCCATACGGATAATGGTATCTTCACTTTCTATAAGATCATGTTCAATTAACCTATTTTTCCTGTCTCTGCTAACACTCTTAATTGCTTCACTTCATGCTTTGTCAATTCACGATACTCTCCAGGTGCCAGACCATATAAATCTAAAAAAGCAAAGCGTTCACGTTTTAATTTGACAACAGGTGTACCAATTGCCTCAAACATGCGGCGCACTTGACGGTTTCGTCCTTCGTGAATGGTAATTTCACAAATCGCCTTACCAGCTTTCTCGTCAAAGGAGGTCATACTTACCATCGCTGGTGCCGTTTTACCATCCTCTAGCTTTATTCCTCGTTGCAGCTTTTTTAAACCTTCAATCGTTGGAACACCTTTGACACGTGCAATATAAGTTTTGTCGATTTTAAATTTCGGGTGTGTCAACATATAGGAAAATTCCCCATCATTTGTCAGCAATAATAAGCCAGATGTATCATAATCAAGACGCCCGACTGGGAAAATACGTTGCGGAATATGCTTAAATAAATCTGTGACAGTTTTGCGTCCTTTATCATCCGTTACAGCTGAAATGGTTCCGCGAGGTTTATATAATAAGTAATAAACCTTATCCTCTTTTTCAAGTTTTACTCCCTCAACTTCAATCGTATCTGAGTTGGACACCTTTGTACCTAGCTCACGCACTACAACGCCGTTCACCTTTACTTTACCTTCTAAAATCAATTGCTCCGCCTTACGCCTCGATGCAACACCTGCATATGCAATGACCTTTTGTAATCTTTCCATACTTTCACCTCTAGTTTTCATTCGCAATGGCATTCATGCCAACTTATCAATTTCGCCTTGGCGTAATTGAAATAAACCTTATACAATCTTCAATCAGGTTATTTTTCCCGCTAATCTGTGAAAATTATGTCATACTTTTGTGTATTATTAAAGAAAAACTAATTATGAATAAGTAATTAGAGTATTTGAAATAATTTTTTATTAGCTAGTTTCTATAATTTTAACACCTAAAATTTACTGTAGATCCTTTTTATTCAGAGCTAGTATGCTCGTTTCTTTAAATGACAAATCGACTGTGATTCTAAAATTTTTTTCCTATAGGAACGTTCTAACGTCAAAAAAATCAGCGTCCGCTTTTAACGATCCGCTGATTCAACAGTTACTGCCTTTGCATATATTCGTTCCTCACCGATAAAAATCGATAGGACAGCCTCCTGACGTTTCCTTGAAACATGTAACACTTGCCTTACACTATCTTTTTCCTCTTTGGTTAGTTGTAAACGAATTGGCTGCTCTAAACGAATGGCTACCTTTTTGTTCACATTATACTTCCCTTTTTTCACTACTGTCTCAAGATTGTACTCTTCCCACACTTTATTGGCTAACCCCCGATGTACATTCCAATCATCGGATTCATTCAGCGTGACAACGATACAAGTTTGCCCATCATTTTGAAAGGCAGTAGCCAGTGTGCGACCAGCAACCTTTGTAAAACCCGTTTTTCCAGCAAAGGCTGTACCCGTTGCAGTTTTTAAGGAACTCACTGGCTGCTGTTTCACGTCGTCATCTAAGATAGCAGAGGTTCCTGCTCCCTCTCGCAATAAACGATGCTTATTTTCCCAAAGCATTCCATTTTCTGTATCAGCTCTATATAAAACAGTTGATGCAATTGTCTTGAAGGTTTTATTTTGAAGAGCGATCCTCAGCATCTCCGCAGTATCCCTAGCTGATGATAGATGCTCATCATGATGTAAGCCAGAAGGATTCATAAAAACGGTATTTGTGAGACCAGCTACAACAGCTCGCTCATTCATTAATTTGACAAACCCCTCTACTGACCCTCCAGCATGCTCCGCTAAAGCTGTTGCTGCATCATTTCCTGAGCGCAGCATTAAACCATATAATAGCGTTTCAACCGTTACCTTTTCACCTGCTTGCAAGTAAATTGATGAGCCTTCAGCCATCGCAGCCCTTGGTGAAATAACCACTTCCTCCTGAAGATCACTGTTTTCAATAGCAACAAGCGCTGTCCAAATTTTTGTTAAGCTGGCAATGGGTAGCCGTGCATCACTATTAGATTCTAATAAAACACGGCCCGTATCACCATCAAGGACAACATATCCACTGCCTCCTCTTGCTAGGCTGGTTTGCGGAAGCATAAGCATTAACACGACAAACATGAACAATAGTACACGTACTAACCGAAGCAACGAGCCACTCCTTATTAAAAGTAATAGGAAAATATAAATAACATGAAACTAATCTAATGGTTCTTTTCCAACCAGTTGTTAGCTCACTAATCTAGCCTCTACAAATGGTCTTACACTTCTATTTCAACTTCCATTTAAAAGGAAATCTTACTACTATATGTTTATGCTAGATACATATTTATGTTAAAAGCAATATATGATATATCTTTACTTTATCCCACTAAAAGTTTCTTGGAATTTCGTCATAAATAAATCTGTTTCTTGCTCTGTTTCAACGTTTTCTTCCTCAGGTAGAGGCGGCATTTCTTCAATACTATTTAATCCAAAGTAGTTTAAAAACTCTTTAGTGGTCCCATATAGAATTGCACGACCTGTCCCTTCTGAACGGCCAACCTCTTTAATTAATGCTCTAGAAACAAGCGTTTGTATAGGCCTTTCACACTTCACACCGCGCAAATCCTCAATGGCTACACGTGTAATTGGCTGCTTATAGGCCACAATCGCAAGTACCTCAAGTGACGCTTGAGATAATGATTGGACAGTAGGATTTTCTACTAATCTTTGAATAGCATCTGCAAGCTCAGACTTTGTTATTAGCTGATAAACACCTGCCATCTCTTTGACGGTTATGCCCCTCGCTAAATCCTCTTCATAGCTTACACGTAATGCCTGCATAGCCTGTACAACAGGTTCTTCGGCCTCGCCTAATAGCTGTGATAATTGTTTGATGGTTAAACCATCATCTCCGACAACAAATAATAAAGCTTCAATTCTACTCTGTAGCATCATTGTTTTCGTCATCATCCCAATCCTCCTTCTGTAAGGTAACCGTTAATTCTTCAAAGTTACCGTCTTGCTCTACGATGACGACCTGACGTTTCATCAGCTCAAGTAGTGATAAAAACGTCAGAATAAGCGTTGGCTTATCTTCATAGGGAAAAAGCGCGAAAAATGATGCACGTCCACCTGTGGAACGTAATGAATCAACAACTGAGCGCATTTGGTCACGCACTGAACGCTCCTGTCTTGCAACAGTTGTCTTTAATGGTTTTTTCAATTTCTTTCGGCGCATCAGCTTTTGAAAAGCACTAAGCATATCATAGATGTTGACATTCATATCAAATAACGCCATTTGCTCATCTGAGGCTAATCCCGATAAATCTGCTGGCGGCCTAGTAAATACTTGTGCTCGGTCTGTTTCAAGCTCTTGCAGATTACTAGCCGCTTCCTTATATTTCTTATACTCAATTAAACGTAGTACAAGTTCTTCACGAGGGTCTGGGCCATCCACTTCTAATTCGGCATCCTCCAGCTCACCTTCATGAATCGGCAAGAGCATACGGCTTTTAATTGCCAGTAATGTTGCAGCCATCACTAAATATTCACTAGCTTCATTTAATTCCAGTACTTGCATAGCATGTATATGATCAATATATTGTTGAGTAATTTCAGCCATTGGGATATCATAGATATCAATTTCCAATCTGTGAATTAAATGCAATAATAAATCAAGAGGCCCTGAAAAGGCATCTAATTTTACTTCATAAGACATTGTTTTACCACCCTGTGTTTCTATGTTCTTTTAGTATAGTAGAAAGGAGTCCAAAATGCATCCACAGCATCATACTTTATTTATCGACTACTGCGCATATTTCAATGGCAACCATGATTTTTTTGAATGTCATGAAGTTCTTGAGGAATACTGGAAGGATATTGCTCCAGGTGATAAAAAACATCCGCTCGTAGGATATGTACAGCTTGCAACGGGCCTATATCATTGGCGACGTCACAATTATACTGGTGCAGCACGAATCCTCGAGAAAGCATTCAATAATTTTCAATCTAATCGTAACGATATCTTTTTTACAGAAATTAACTACGATAAACTAATGTTACATCTTGCCGAGGTGCTTTCTGCTATCCACACAGGTAGATCCTTCCAAGCCTTTCAGTTACCCCTTTCTCCTGCATTGGAAGATTTAACAATCACTCGCATACAACTTTTACCAAACAGTAACGCTAACTATCTTCTTCATAAACATATGCTTCGAGATCGCTCACATATTCTTGCAGAAAGACAAGAAAGTAAACATAGAAAAAGCAGACGTTAATGCTCGTCTGCTTCTTCATCCATACAATTTATACATTTTCGAACAAATTTACGTGTTTCATCTGTTGCGCGCACATTTTCGAACTGACCAAGTTCAGCCACTTCCTGCAGCATTTCCTTCGCAACGCCCTCTCCTCTGTAAGAAGGGACAACGGATACATGCTGAATCGTAGCAATATTATTATCGTCAGTTACCAGTCCGACAATGCCAACATACTCATCATTCTTTTTCCATAAATATAATACCCAGTTATCATTATTTTCATAGGAGTGGATTGTCTCTGTGAGCTTTTTTATGTCTTTTTCGTTAGGCATAAACGAGAGTAGCCCCATTGCTATTTTCTCGAAAGCTTTTTTATATCGAATTAACATATTTGTCTATTCCCTCTTTTTCTAGCTGTACATAATCTTTGACTATCCTACACGATTTGTACTTTTACCGCAAGCCAATTTCTGTCTTACGAACCAGGTCCAAGTATTCCTTTAGACGCCAACACCCAATAAAGTACGCCCCACAATAAGATAAAAACTGAAATGGACGCTAGTAAAACCCATTTATTTTTCCTCAAATTTACTCACCCTTTTTTAACGTAAGCGGGAGATCGTTTTGCACAATATCTTCATAACTTTCGCGTCGAATTGCTAACTGATGCTTACCATCTTCTACGAACACTACAGCTGGTCGTGGAACACGATTGTAGTTACTTGCCATAGAATATCCGTACGCGCCAGTACAGAAGATTGCTAATACATCTTCAGAAGCTGCTTCCTGAAGTTTTGCATCGATAATTAATTTATCACCAGATTCGCAAAGCTTTCCAGCCACTGTATATGTTTCACTTTTTGGTTCACTTGCTTTATTTGCAATGACAGCCTCATATTTCGCATCGTATAGCGCTGGACGGATATTATCGCTCATGCCTCCATCTATAGCTATATATTTACGTACGTCTGGCACTGTTTTTTGTGAACCAATCGTATAAAGAGACGTACCTGCATCGCCTACAAGTGAACGACCTGGTTCAATCCAAATTTCCGGCATTTTAAGTCCAAGTACAGTCGCTTTATTTTTGACGACTGTAATCATATCTTCTACATATACTTGTGGCTCAAGAGGTGCATCTTCTTCTGTATAACGAATTCCGAAGCCTCCCCCTAAGTTTAACACAGTACATGTAAAATCGTGAACCTTGTACCAATCCGAAATTTTATCGATTAATTTTTCCCCCGCTAAGCCAAAGCCAGCTGTGTCAAAAATTTGTGAGCCAATATGGCAGTGTAAACCTAGGAGCTCTAAATATGGATGGTTAAATGTTTGTTGGAACGCTTCATCTGCTTGACCATTATTTAAATCGAAACCAAATTTAGAATCTGCTTGACCAGTCGTAATAAAATCGTGTGTATGTGCTTCGACACCTGGAGTGACACGCAATAATATACGCATTTTTTGTTGACGGCGCTCTGAAATTTCTTTTAATAACTGAATTTCATAGAAATTATCTACGACAATACAACCAATTTTGGCATCAAAGGCTAACTCTAATTCAGCTATGCTTTTATTGTTACCATGGAAATGAATACGCTCAACAGGAAATCCAGCTTTTAACGCTGTAAATAATTCTCCTCCTGAGACTACATCCAACGATAAATTTTCCTCGGCCGCTAATTGGTACACAGCTACACATGCAAATGCCTTTGAAGCATAAGCTACTTCTGCTTTAACGCCTAGTTTTTTAAACGTATCAATAAAGCCGCGAGCACGCTTACGAATAAGCGCTGTATCGTACACAAATAAAGGTGTACCGTATTCTTTGGCAAGCTCTAGCGTATCTACCTGTCCTATTGTTAAATGACCTTTTTCAGAAATTGCTTGTGTCCCATATAAATGCATGTGCATCTCTCCCTTTTCACATCGTTCCATTCTGTGATTCATCACATGAAAATTTCATTGCGCTTGTTTGAATACTACAATATTTTATAGCTTTCAAACAATCCTTCATGTTTATCTCCTGCTCACAAATTCGTACTTGTATGAATAAACCATTTTGTATGAAGATAATTTTCGCAAAAATCACAAAATACTATATGTGAACTTTATCACATGAAAAAAACGAGTGCAACGGCTCCTATGATCTTTTTCGCTGTTTGGAAGCGACTACATAAGGTCTTAATGCATCTGCTGTCATTGGGAAACGGATCAGCACACGAAGCATTGCTACTGGAAAGAATGGAATTAACGGCCACATATAAGGCGCCTGCATCGGACGTAACGAACATAAATACGTAAATAATAGAAAAATGCCTATAAATAACCCGTTCACACCCCAAAGACCTGTCATAATTAATAATGCTAATCTAAAGAGCTTCACAGAGATACTTAGTTCATAGGTCGGAATAATAAATGTTAGAATAGCAGCAACTGCGGTGTATAACACAACCTCTGATGAGAACAATCCAACATCAATGGCAATTTGACCAATAATTACTCCCGCAACTAAGCCCATCGCAGTAGACAATGGGGACGGGGTATGAATGGCGGCCATTCTCAAAAACTCAATCCCTATATCGCCAATTAGAATTTGCAGCAATAATGGAATATGTGATTTTTTCTCTTCACCTAAAAAGGAAATAGCATCCGGCAATATGGATGGATTTGTTGCAAATACATACCACAGTGGTAATAACAGCAAACCCATAATGGCACCAAAATAACGCATAAATCGAACAAAAGTACCAACTAAAGGTGCCTGTCTATACTCCTCCGCATGCTGTAATAAATGAAATACAGTTGCAGGAACAATAATGACTGAAGGGGATGTATCCACAATGATTGCAATATGTCCTTCTAGTAAATGTGCTGCAACAATATCTGGTCGTTCTGAGTAACGTACAAATGGAACTGGATGGAACTTTTGTTTAAACAGCCATTCCTCAAGTGATTTATCTGCCATTGTTAAGCCATCGTGCTCAATCTGACCGATACGCTGTCGCAATTTATCGAGCATTTCAGTATTCGCAATATCCTTTATAAACGCTAGAGCAACATCGGTTTGACCAATTTTGGATACTTTATGTAGCTCGAAACGCAAATTGCTGTTGCGAATACGCCTACGTATTAAAGCCGTATTTTGAGAAATCCCTTCTGTAAAACCGTCCCTTGAACCACGTATAACTTTTTCATTATCTGGCTCCTCGGGAGAGCGCCCTGGATAATTTCGTAGTTCAGCAACATAGCAGTAACCGCTTTTGGTAATAAAGGTTACTTGCCCACTTAAAATAGCTAATAAATAAGCTTTACGTTCCGTTTCCTCTGAGCGACCATGAAAGTTAAAATAGGATTCAAAATACTCTTTTTCATCCTCCAAATCAATTTCAATGTCCTCATCAGGCAACATATTAGACAGTAACTGGGTTAAAGCCTCTCCATCTACAAGTCCACTTATATATGCACAAAGAACCGGCAAATCCTTGACAAATAAATGCTTGATACCAACGTCAAATGATTCGCCGTCACCAAATTGTTCAATAAGAAAATTTTCGGCTTCTTCTAAGCTGTTAAATAATTTATTTGTCATGCTGTCACCATTTTCTTAGTTGTCTTTTTTTATTTCTTCCTCTTCTATAGTGGCACTTGTGGCCATCCAAGTTTTTAATTGAGCAAGAATTTTTTTCTCTAATCGTGATACCTGCACCTGTGAAATACCTAATCTAGTGGCAATTTCTGTTTGGGTACAATCTGAGAAATAGCGCAAATAGATTATTGATTGTTCTCGTGGATCAAGTCTCGTTAATACCTCTTTAAGAGGAATATAGTCAAAAGGCTGTTCAGATTTTTCATCCTTCATTTGATCCATTAATGTAATGGAATCTCCTTCACTTTCATACAATTGTTCATGTAAGGAAGCAGGATCTCTTAAAGCATCTGAAGCTGTAACAATCTCCTCAGCCGTGACACCGAGTACCTGCGCTAATTCCTGAATGGTAGGCGGGTGTTCATTATTTTTAATAAACTCATCCGTTGCATGGCGAATTTTAAAATTTAACTCCCGAATAGAGCGGCTCACCTTCACCATCCCATCATCCCTTAGAAAGCGTTGAATTTCTCCAATAATCATCGGTACGGCATATGTCGAAAATTTCACATCATACGTTAAATCGAATTTATCCACGGATTTCATAAGACCTATACAGCCTATTTGGAATAAATCCTCAAGCTCCACACCTCTAGTTGTAAAGCGTTGTACGATGGACCACACAAGTCTCGTATTCCCTTCAATCATACGTTTACGAGCCTCATGATCGCCCTGCTGTGCACGCGCAATTAAATCACGCATTTCTTCCTGTGACAATAGCTTATCGGACGACTGTTCTAACGGCTTCACAATCCCTACCTCACATTACCGGTGTGCGAACCGAGTAAAATTTCTTGGTAAATGTAACCGTTGTGCCCTCTTGCCATTTAGAAATAACTGTTAATTGATCAGAAAAACTATCCATGATTGTAAAGCCCATGCCAGAACGCTCTAATGCGCTTTTCGTTGTAAATAACGGCTCCATTGCTTGGCTTACATCTTCTATACCAGTACCTTTATCCATAACAGACACAGTTACAATATCATCCTCACGTTTTGCATGAACTGTAACAACGCCTTTGCCATTCTCTTCATAGCCGTGAATAATAGCATTGGAAACAGCCTCTGAAACAACCGTTTTAAATTCAGATAGCTCATCAATTGTTGGATCTAATTGCGCGATAAAGCCCGTCACAGCTACACGTGCCAAAGCTTCATTTTCACTAAGTGCTAAAAAAGTTAATGTCATTTCATTATCCATTTACAATCCCCCTAACTCGTTCAATCGCTTCTTCTTCTGTTGCATCCATCATCCATGGCCCTAAACCTGAAAATTGAAATACTTTTCGCATTGTCGGCGATGGATTTAATAAAATTGTTCGACCAGCCACTGCCTCTAACTCTCGCATCCGGCCAAGTACTAAACCTACACCTGAGCTATCCATAAAGGAAAGTCCCTCTAGGTTCCAAATAATCGTCGATACAGCACCTTGAAAAATGGCTGTAGAAATTTTTGCTCGAATTTGCTCTACTGCATGATGATCGAGCTCCCCAAATAACCGTATTACCACAGTCTCTCTTGTTACCATTTCTAATTGAAAATGCATGAACATCGCCTCCTCCTCGTGCAATTCCACATTTGATGCGGTGATTCCTTGCGGCTGACAGAACTAGTGCAAAGTCTTCCGAAATAGTGTCAAATCGACATACTGATAGCTTTTTAGGTTAAGTGCAGTATGGGATAAATCAACATTTTTTAAACGCCATATTCTTTAATAAGTACTAGCAATATTTTGAGTGAATCTATCCATCACATTGACACTTCTATCTATCCATTGAGTTTATATTTCACTTTAGCTTTTCTATCCGTTACATAACAAAAAGCGAGAACCCTCTTTTCCTAAAAAGAGAGTTCTCGCTCCAAAATATTTATGCAATTGTATAAGCTTTCTGTACTTTATCTACTGTTTCCTCATCAATTACGCGATTTGAATATAAATAAGCAATCGCCTCACCTTTACTTACATGATCACCTTTTTTAGCAAGTAATTGGATACCAGCGTCGTAATCCAGTTCTGATTCCTTCGTTAATCGACCTGCACCAAGGGAAACACTAGCTTCACCGATTAACAGGGCATTAATGGTTGTTACAGTGCCTTCAGCAGGCGCTTTGACCACTACTTTATTCATTGTATCTTTCTGTACAATATCGTCTAAATCTCCGCCCTGTGCCACAATAAATTCTTCAAATTTTGCCGCTGCTGAGCCGTCCTCTAACACACGCTTCACGGCTGCTGTTGCCTCTGGTTCATTCACGCCAGCTGCAACCTGGTACATTAATGAGGAGATGATTGTACATTCCTCAAGTAAATCCTCATGTGTCTCGTCCATATGGCCTTTAAGTAAAGCACAAGCCTCCACTACTTCTAGCTTATTCCCAATCATTTTCCCTAATGGATTATCCATATCGCTTATATGAGCAACAACTTTTCGTCCTAGCTTTTCACCAATTGCAGTCATCGTGTCAGCTAAAACCTGAGCTTCCTGTTCCGTCTTCATAAATGCACCTGAGCCACATTTTACATCTAATACAATGCCGTCCGCACCACTTGCAATTTTCTTACTCATAATTGATGCCGCAATAAGCGGAATGGAATCGACAGTACCTGTCACATCTCGTAGCGCATACAACTTTTTGTCAGCTGGTACAAGATTACCTGTTTGACCAGCCACCGCAATTTTATGTTTATTGACATTGTCGATAAATTCCTGTGAAGAAAGCTCCGTCTTAAACCCTCGAATAGACTCTAATTTATCGATGGTCCCTCCAGTGATACCTAGACCCTTACCACTAAATTTTGCCACTGGAATGTCTAATGCTGCAATTATTGGTGTGACAATAAGTGTGACTTTATCACCTACCCCGCCAGTCGAGTGTTTATCTATTTTAAAGCCCTCAATAGATGTTAAATCAATAACATCTCCGGATTCTATCATTGCCTTTGTTAAATAAAATGTTTCATCATCTGTCATGCCCAATAAACGAATCGCCATTAGTAAAGAGCTTGCTTGATAGTCAGGGATTGAACCAGTAGTATAGCCTTCTACAAAATACTGAATTTCAGCCTGCGATAGCTCCTTGCCATGTTTTTTCTTTTCAAATAGCTGCGCCATATTCATACGAAAATCCCCCTATTTCAGTTCATTTAAGAAACTTTTACCGAATGCTGGTGCTTCGACGTTGAAGTTTTCAGCAATTGTTGCTGCAATATCTGCAAAAGTTTCACGCAGAGCAAGCTCATGTCCACCTTTAAAACGTGGTGAATAGATAATTAATGGTACAAATTCACGTGTATGATCTGTGCCATGGAATGTTGGATCATTGCCGTGGTCGGCTGTAATAATTAGCAAATCATCCTCAGTCATGGTCTCAGTAATTTCTGGTAATCGAGCATCGAATTCCTGTAATGCATTTCCATAGCCTAATGGATCACGTCGATGTCCAAAATTGGCATCAAAGTCTACTAAGTTTAAGAAGCTGATTCCGTGGAAATCACGGCGCACAACCTCCGCAAATTTATCCATACCATCCATATTATTTTTCGTACGAACTGCATCTGTAACACCTTCACCGTTGAAAATATCAGAGATTTTTCCGATAGCGATTACATCTAAGCCTGCATCCTTTAATACATTCATCGTTGTACGACCAAAAGGCTTTAACGCATAGTCATGACGATTAGATGTACGTGTGAAGCTCCCAGGCGTACCGATAAATGGTCGAGCAATAACACGACCAACTAAATATTCGGGTTGTAGCGTTAGCTCACGTGCTATTTCACAAATTTTATAGAGCTCCTCCACTGAAATAATTTCTTCATGTGCAGCAATTTGCAGAACTGGGTCAGCTGAGGTATAAACAATAATCGCACCTGTCTCCATATGCTCCTTACCAAAGTCCTCAATGACCTGTGTTCCACTCGCAGGTTTGTTGCACAGTACTTTACGGCCCGTTCGTTTTTCAAGCTCCGCAATCAACTCTGCAGGGAACCCTTCTGGATACACTTTAAAGGGTTTATCAATATTTAACCCCATAATTTCCCAATGTCCTGTCATTGTATCTTTACCAACAGATGCTTCCTGCATTTTTCCATAGTACGCTTTTGGTTCTTCTACTGCCTGTATACCTTGTAGTGGTTCAATATTCGCTAAGCCCAAAGCTTCCATATGAGGCATTGTAAGCCCATTCATTTTTTCAGCGATATGACCAAGTGTATGTGAACCAACATCGCCAAAGTTCGCTGCGTCTGGGGCTTCACCAATTCCCACTGAGTCCAAAACTACTACATGAATTTTATTAAATAGTTTATTCATAATTGTTGCCTCCTAATCTCATGACTCTATTTTACCAAAAAAAAGCGAAAAATAAAGGTCAGACATCCGACTAACATACAATTTACATTCTTAAGCTCGTGGATGAAATTGCTTATAAACTTCTGATAGTCTTGTTTTACTAATATGTGTATAGATTTGTGTTGTGGAAATATCCGCATGACCAAGCATCTCCTGCACAGCTCGTAAATCCGCACCGTTTTCTACTAAATGGGTTGCAAATGAATGACGTAATGTATGTGGTGTTAACTCGTGTTGGATGCCTGCTTTTAAAGCATGCTCCTTCATTAATTTCCAACAACCCTGTCTTGTTAAACGTTTCCCTCGTTGATTGATAAAAAAAGCATCTGTTTTTGGGTATTTTCCTTGTAATTGACCCCGAGCACTATTTAAATAGTGATTTAATGCAGAAAGAGCGCTTTTTCCAAGGGGGATGATGCGCTCCTTTCCTCCCTTACCAAAAACACGGACAAAGCCCATTGTTAGATGAATATCTGATAAACCTAATGAAATTAACTCACTAATCCGCATTCCTGAGCCATATAACAATTCCAGCATTGCCACATCACGCACACCTTGAGGCTTACTGCGATTAGGTGCCATTAATAACGCTTCAATTTCTTCAATAGAAAGGATATTTGGCAGCTTTTGCTCAATCGTTGGCATCTCTAAATGCACTGTTGGGTCTGTTTCAGCACGTTTTTCTCGCAGTAAAAATTGATGGAAGCTACGAATAGAGGAGATATGGCGTGCAACGGTACGGCTTGTCTTCCCTTGCATCCGTAGTTGCTCCAAATGACGTAATATGGTCGTTCTCTCCACCTTGCGAAAGTCTGACATTCCCTCTACTTCCTGCAAAAAAACCACATAATTTTCTAAATCTCGGCGATAGGATGCTAAAGTATTGTCAGATAACTGCCGTTCAACTTGGATAAAATGGATGTAATCCTCTATAGCATATTGAAATTCATTCATCATAACGCCCCCTCAATAACTGTCAATTATTCTCTATTTTAGCACGCCTCCTAAAATTGTGCTTAAATGCCCACCTAAACTATTTTCAGATTAATAGTTCAAACCATCTCTCTTAGTAGTATCAGTAGCAATAAATGCTGAAAACAAAAAACTGCCCGATTCAATCTATAACTTAAGATTAAAACAGACAGTTTCTCGTTATTTTTCTTCATTCGATTCGTCGTTTTTATCATGACAGCGCCAACAAATACCGTGGAAAGTTAATCGGTGATCCTTTATGATAAAGTTCCAACGCTTTTCAACAACGGCTTCCACATCTTCAAGTAAATCTTCCTGAATTTCATCTACTGCACCACATTCGATACAAACTAGATGATGGTGGAAATGCGCAGCACCCTCTTGGCGTAAATCATAGCGTGATACGCCATCGCCAAAGTTGATTTTATCGACAATTTTGAGCTCAGTTAGTAACTCTAACGTTCTATAGACAGTGGCTAGACCAATCTCAGGTGCCTTTTCTTTTACTAAAAGATACACATCTTCTGCACTTAAGTGGTCTTCTTCGTGCTCAAGCAGTACAGCAACTGTTGCTTCTCGCTGCGGCGTCAGCTTATAACTTGCACTATGCAACTGTTTTTTTATTCGGTCAATTCGGCTCTCCATGTGACGCCCCCCTAAACTCTTTCCATTATACCAAAGGAGTAAATCCTATTACAAGATAGTGAATAGATTTCAAATATGCTTTTGCAAGTTTTTACATTATGCTAACTTTGTGTATGTGAACCTATTATTTTAATACATATGAAATAACAATAAACTCAGCCACTATTATGATGAAAAACGCAACAAAATTCAACAAAATTGTTCGACCAGGTACCATTTTCCCAATTTTTCGCTTAGACCAAGCAGGTACAAGTAAATTGCATAGGATTAGCAACAATATACAATAGATGAGCTGAAATGGAAACCACCAAATCGTATAAACCCAAAAAGCTTCAAGTTTTTGTAATAAAAAAACTGAACTAAAGCCAAAAAAGGTTGCACGCATTGCCACTGTTACTCGTACTAAAACCTTTAGGACACTATGAGTTGCCAGCAATAATACAAGAGCTACTGAAACGGCAACTGGTAGTACTAATCGAAATATAGAATGCCTGTCCCCATCTGCTAAACGAGGCTCTATAAATAATATAAAAGGCTCCGCATTCGGCCCACCGATAATGTGAAAGAAGATAACGCCACAAACAAAACTCACAGCTATAATGGAAGCGTGATAAAATGTAGACACCGTACGAGACATAAACATGCTCCTTTTCTATCAAGGTTTGTACAGCTTATGCTCGTCCGTCTCTATTATGCTAAAGATTATTTTCTTATTGTGTCGCAAGCCAAAGTACTGCAAACGCTGTTTTAGCATCATAAATACGCTCATCTATAATCATTTGTTGGGCTTCTTCCAACGAAACTTCTAATAATTCGACAAACTCATCTTCATCTAAATCTGCTTTGTTGTCAATTTTATATAAATCTTTTGCGATAAAAAGATGAATCACCTCATCTGCAAAGCCAGGAGAAGTTGCAAATGCTTGTAAAAAGGTAAAGCTTTGTGCACCGTAGCCTGTTTCCTCCTCTAACTCGCGACGTGCTGTCATCATTGGCTCCTCACCAGGTTCAAGCTTTCCAGCTGGAATTTCAATAATTGATCGTTCAAGAGCTTTACGATACTGCTCCACTAACACTAACTTACCTTCTGCAGTAACAGCAATCACCGCTACGGCGCCTGGATGCTTAATAATTTCACGTTTCGCCACCTGACCATTTGGTAATGTGACATCATCAATTTGTAACTTCACAATTTTCCCGTCATAAATAGGAGTAGTCTTTATCGTTTTTTCCTCAAACTTTTTCATTGACGATAACCTCGCTTGTTCTTCAGATATGTTCATTGTACCATTACAGATAGAGAAATCGAAGGAGGTCATTCGCATGAAAAAAAGACAGCTTGGTTCTAGTGAATTGTTTATTTCGGAAATCAGTTTAGGAGGTATGTCTCTTTCGACAGATAAGAATAAGGCTGCTTATATTGTTGATATGGCACTAGATGCTGGCATTAATTATTTCGATACAGCCGATTTATATGATTTTGGGGCAAATGAAGAAATAATTGGCGCAATTTTAGGAAAGCGTCGTCCACATGTAAAACTAGCAACAAAAGTAGGAAATCGTTGGAATGAGGATAAAGAAAGTTGGCATTGGGATGCATCACCTTCCTATATAAAAGAAGCTGTACGTGCTAGCTTGAAACGGCTTGGCACTGATTATATTGATGTTTATCAGTTGCATGGCGGTACCTTAGAGGATGATTGGGATAGAATAATAGAGACTTTTGAAGATTTAAAAAAGGATGGTCTAATTAGAGAATACGGCATTTCCTCAATTCGACCAAATGTGCTTAAACGGTTTTTACCAGCTAGCTCAGCAAAAAGTGTGATGATGCAATATAGTGCCTTGGATCGTCGTTCAGAGGAATGGCTCAATTTTATCGCCAAAGAAGGGGCTTCTGTTGTAACACGTGGTACTGTTGCAAAGGGTTTACTAACGAATAACTGGCAAAAACGTTTGCAGCACAGCAGCGGCTTTAACACATATACAGGCGAGGAATTAACTGCAACATTAACAAACTTAGCCTCACAATATGATGATTTACATGCACTGGCCATTGCCTTTAATCTAAAGGAATCTGCTATTGCATCAACAGTGATAGGTGCAAGCTCCCAGGAACAGCTGGCACAAACTCTCGCAGCCTATGAAAAAATAGATTCCATATCCAACTTTATAGCAGCCAATGAGCTAACAAAAGCAGAACTCTATTTAGAACATCGATGAAAAAACGGCTTGTCTTGGCGGTATTTTTGTTGGTGCTAATTATTTCATCTAGCATGACCTATGAGCAACAAAGCATACTACCAGAATTAGAGGATATCTTAGCAAATAAACCCTTTGAGAAACAATTATCTTTATTACAAATACCATATTGGGACACAGTCGTTTCTGTGGAAGAGCGTGGTTATTTTAAATTTGTAGAGTTTTTAATTCGAAAATTAACACATTTTGTAGGTTTCGGTTGTATTGCACTTGGTATTTACTTTGTATGGGGCAAACGCCGATTTCCGGCATCAGTGGCAATTATAGGAACAGCTATAATTGCTATGCTTGATGAGTTTCGTCAAAGCTTTACACCGGGACGTATGATGAGCGGGCAGGATGTTCTTGTCGATACGGCTGGAGCCATAGTTTTTGTGGGTATTGTTGTGTTTGTTAAGAAATTAAGAAAGTAGAGCATTCTATTTAATGTAACTCTGCTATTCCAAAAAAAGTAACGAAAAAATGATGGTTTGTAAATGGTTACATTCGTTTATAATAATTATTAGAAGGGAGCAATTTGAATGAAAAAAATACAATTAAACTCACCTGAATTTAATCGTGTACTGAAAAATTTACAATTTGAAAATTTATCACTAACTCCCACACTTCAAAAAAAAGTGCTTGAAATCGTTAATTCTGGTGAGCAAATCTCACCAACTATTATTAAGGAAGCTTTAAAAAATGGGAAAGTATAATGAGAAATTTAATGATGATTACCTTCTAAAAACAAACCTTCTAGGTATTTCTGATTATAAAAATCTTGAATTAGCAGAAGCTTTTGTGTTTTCACTCAGAGCTACACAAATTGAACAAGGAACATACAAAATCAACTCATTCTATCTTCGTGGCTTCTAACGTTTACACGCACATCTATTTCAAGATATTTATTCGTTCGCTGGACACTTTAGAGATGTTCAATTAATGAAAGGTGCTACCCGATTTTGCCAATATCAATTTATTAACTCCTATGCAAGTGAATTGTTTCTACAAAAAAATAATGAACCAACTTGGAGTTCCATTAATCAAGCTGCAAATAGATTGGCTTATTACAAATCCGAATTGAATATGCTACATCCTTTCAGAGAGGGAAATGGGCGTACCATTCGTATTTTTTTACAAGCATATGCTTTATCTAAAGGTGTTAACTGGAATTTTACAGATATAGATCAAGATACTTATTTAAAAGCTATGATTCAATCTGTTACCGATACAGAACTTCTAGAAAACCTATTTTTAAATACGATTGAATTTATCTAAACAATTAAGACAATTGTTGCTATAAAACTCAAAAGCTTTCTATCAACATAAAAACAGTGAACCCGCATGTGGATTCACTGTTTTCTTTTAAAATTTTGAGCCTTTATCGCCGTATTCGTTTAGGAGCTCTTCAAACGACTTGTTCTTTTCACGCTGCTTGCGCTCAAAGGCTAGTTTGGCTTGGCGCTCTTCTTCAGCCGCCTGCTCCTTCGCTGCTAAATCTTGTTTAGCCGCCTTTAATTTAGCAAGTACATCCCCACCAAGTTGATCTGCTAAGGTCATGGCCTCCTGCTTTGGTAAACTAGCTGTCAAGCCACCGTCCATACGCTGTTGTTGCTGTTTTCGTTTCTTTCCCATTGCTTTCACCTTCTTACTATCATCAAGGGCGTTTAACAATTGTTGCTACGCCTTGGCCCCCACCGATACAGAGTGTTGCAAGACCTGTTTTGGCATTAGTCTTTTCCATCTCATGTAAAAGTGTTACTAAAATACGTGCACCACTTGCACCAATTGGGTGACCAAGAGCAATTGCTCCCCCATTGACATTTAGTTTATCATGATTAAAGCCTAGTTCGCGATCGACAGCTATCGATTGCGCTGCAAATGCTTCATTGGCTTCAATTAAATCAATCGTTTCTAAAGTGACATCAGCCTTTGCTAATGCTTTCTTTACTGCTGTGACAGGTCCAGTTCCCATAATGGCTGGATCAACACCTGCACTCGCATTTGCAGCAATCAATGCCATTTGTTGAATGCCTAACGCTTCCGCTTTTTCTTTTGACATAACAACAACTGCTGCTGCGCCATCATTAATGCCGGATGCGTTTGCTGCTGTCACCGAGCCATCCTTTTTAAAAGCAGGACGTAATTTAGATAGAGACTCAGCTGTCACACCCTTACGAGGGAATTCATCTTTATTGAAAACAATTGATTCTCCCTTTCGTTGAGGTATTTCCACAGCGACAATTTCATCGTTAAACTTACCTGCTTCAATAGCTGCTTCTGCACGCTGTTGTGAGCGTGCCGCAAAAGCATCTTGCTCTTCTCGAGAAATCTCATAGGCATCGCATAAATTTTCTGCGGTAATGCCCATATGGTAATCATTAAATGCACACCATAGACCGTCATGAATCATTGTATCTACAACCTTTTGATCCCCCATACGGAAGCCTTCGCGTGCATTTTTTAAGACATATGGTGCTTGGCTCATATTTTCAAAGCCGCCTGCCACGATAATATCTGCATCTCCTGCTAAAATAGCCTGTGTTGCTAAATGCACTGCTTTTAAGCCCGAGCCACACACCTTATTAATCGTTAAGGCAGATACCTCATGTGGTAAGCCAGCTGCAATGGCTGCTTGGCGAGCTGGATTTTGCCCAAGACCTGCCGATAAAACATTCCCCATAATAACCTCGTCAACTTGTTCGCCTGCTACGCCAGCACGTGCCAATGCTTCTTTGATAACAATACTGCCTAAAGTTGTTGCTGGTACGTCCTTTAATGCTCCTTGAAAAGAACCAATCGCTGTACGTACAGCACTTACGATTACTACCTCGTTTGCCATATCCATTCTCCCCTTTTCCCCGTTCAAAAATCAACACTGCATGCATATGCTACTAGCAGATATGTATATTTTAACAAATGTTTAGAAGATTTTCGATAACAGAAATAATCGCAGTTTTGTCGGAGTTATTGTAAAATGTTGACGTGTTTTAAACAATCTTAGTTGGGAACATTACAAGTAAGAAATAGGACGTGGAGGTGCTAATCATGAAGAAGAAAATGCTTTTATTGTCAGGTATTACGACGACGCTTGCCGCTGCTGCAACAGGACTGTTCGGCTTTGCGCTTTCAAATAAATTGATGTACATTCAACAAAAGGACCCTGAGTTTGTTCGTGAACGGGAAACTACAGCTAAACGCTTTGACGAGGCTTGGTACAATAAAAATCTAAAATGTGAATTAAATATCGATTCTCCTAATGGGTATACGATTCGGGGTATTATGTTTCAGCCTTTAGAAACTAATAATACTATCATTATTTGCCATGGCGTAACAGAAAACAAAATCAACTCTGTCAAATATGCTCGACTTTTTGAACGACTAGGATACAATTCTGTCATTTTTGATCATCGTCGCCATGGGGAATCTGGTGGCAAAACGACTAGCTATGGCTATTATGAGAAAAATGACTTGGATGCCGTAGTGAAAACAGTCAAGGCGATGATTGGAGAACATGCTATTCTTGGTATTCATGGTGAATCAATGGGTGCTGCAACAATGCTCCTTTATGCAGGAACCGTAGAGGATGGTGCTGATTTTTATATTTCGGATTGTGCCTTTTCTGATTTTTCCATGCTCCTTCGACAAATTGCAAAAACAGAATTTAAATACGGCTCTATTATTCCCATTCGTTTTGCAGATTTTTTTATTCGATTGCGTGACGGCTATTCCTTTAAAAGTGTGACACCAGCTGAAGCAGTCACAAATATTGAAAAGCCAGTACTCTTTATCCATAGTATTCCTGATACATTTATTCCTGCATCTATGTCACTGGACTTATACAATAAAAAGACCGGTCCTAGGAAATTAAAGCTATTTGATACAGGAGCTCATGCTCAATCCTTTAATGAAAATATGGCTGAATATGAAGATTTAATTCATGACTTTTTAGAAAATTTTATCTATCAAAAAATGAATCGTGAATCTTCCTCCTCAAATGTTATCCCATTTCATTTCTAAAACATGAAAACCTTGCGCATAAATTTCACGCAAGGTTTATTTTTTATTCAGCAAAAACGATATGCCATTCATCACGTTTTGCTAAAAACTCTTTAGCTAATGCTTGTGCTCCTTCTAAGCTATGGCTCGCTGCCCAGCCACACTGCACCTCATTACAGGCAGGAACCGCAGTAGCCTTTGTTACATCCGTAAATGTCTTCTCTAAAATATCTAATAAATCCTCATAATCATTATGATTAATCAATGATACATAGAAACCTGTTTGACAGCCCATTGGACTAAAATCAACAATTTGATCTGAATAATTGCGGATAATGTCAGCCGATAAATGCTCTAAGGAATGTAATGCAGGCATTTCCATATGCTCTTTATTAGGCTGCTTAAAGCGAATATCGTATTTATATACTTCGTCGCCATTTTTTCCTGATTTTACACCAGCTAAACGAACATATGGTGCTTTCACCTTCGTATGATCTAAATCAAAGCTCTCAACATTTGTTTTTTCTTTCTGCAATGCACACAACTCCTTTAAATAGATTAAGTCCATTATAACGAGTTTTCCGATAGAATTGTATGATTTTTAAGAATTATATAAAATATATGGCAATTAAGAGTCTCTTAAAGGGGCACTATAATGAAAAAACAACTAGCCAGGCTTGGACTAGTTGCTCTTAAAAAAACCCAATTATTTTTGGAACTTATTCATTTGTGCCATCATTTGACGTACTTGCTTTTCAGACGGCGTACGACCCATTTGTGCCATCATCATACGAATCATTTGTTCATTAATTGGTGGGTTTTCTTTTAAATATTTCATCATAGCTTGACGAGCGAAATAGAAACCAAGTGCCGCGCCCGCTGCTAACGCAATAATTACGATAATAATCCAGCCCCATGTAGGCAACATAACCAACCTCCTCCACTACAATATACCGAGAAAAAACTCTCCACGCACCATTATACAACAAATAGTAGCGTGTTACTATATATTGTAGCGAATTTTACTAGTGCATTGTATACTTCATGGGCTTTAACCATCCACACTCATTATCTTGTTTATTGAAAGCAATAAAACGCTCACTCATCTTCGCAAGCATCTGGAATAGATCTAAATCAAGCATTCTTGACCCTTCACAATAGACACAAATTTTTCTTTCCACCAAATAGATGGCCATTTTTCCCTTAATTGGATGTTCTAAAAATAAAGCATTACGAGCCCTTTCTAAATGTGCATATTTGGAATCTAGCTGCGCCTCAAGCATCGCGGCAATCTCATCGAAACGAACAGATTCACATATATAGGCTAGCTCTTTTAAGGATTTCTCGTTAGCATCTTCACAGCCCTGCATCATCTCTAATAACTTTCGCTCTCTACCGAAAATAAACGTTAAATGCTCTTCTTTTATTTTATATATGGAATAGGTTCTCACCAGAAATCCTCCTTCGTTCAGTATCTTTTTCATAAGTATAGCTCAAGCTACCTCCTTAATTTGTCAAACGAAGGAGGTATTCATCTTCTATTTTTGTCGAAAACCTTCTAGTTTCGGACCTATCAATGACATTATGACAGAACAAAGAATGAAGGATTTTTAAGCATGAATAAGTGGTCAAGTGCTTGTAAAACTAGCTCATTTATTACGCAATCATTGATTAAAAAAGCCTTTATAGCAATCGCTTAGATTGTCCTCAGCCTCAAGACCTAGAGTAAAATCAATTTCCAGTCCGTTTTAGAAATGCTTTACGAAAGGTACTATAAAGGTACAAACGAAAGGAGCTAAAACATATGAAAAAATTTCTTCTATTAACAGGAGGCATCATTGCAGCATGTGTAGCACTTGCCTTAATCGGACCACTAGCAGGGTTACTATTTTCGGGGTTATTTGTAGCACTTGGTATGCACTTCTACATTGCAAGCAAATCAACATTCGGCAAAATCATTTGGTTCACAGTGGGTCTGATTGGTGTTCTTTCAGCCCTATCTAATATCCCGGCAATGATTGGATTAGCAGCAATCGCTATCATCTACGTCATCTATAAAAAATGGAATAACGAAGATGTTAAAATTCCAACAATTGAAGCAAAAGAAGCAGATCCGTTTACAAACTTTGAAAAAGAATGGTCAAACTTAACAAAATAAAAGGAGAGAAATTATATGAACTTATTCCAACGCTTTAAATATACAATAGAGGCAGACTTACATCAGGTATTTGATAAAAAGGAACAAAAAAATCCAATTGCCATGCTAAATCAATATATTCGCGAGGCAGAAAAACAAACTGAGCAAACAGGAACTTTGTTAGAGCGCCAAGGTCAGCTAAAGGAAAAATTGGAGCAGGAGCTGAAACAAAACACTGAGCTACTCGTTAAACGTGAAGCTCAACTAAAATTGGCTACTACTAGTGGTGAACAGGATTTAATCGATTTTGCGACAGATGAGGTTGCGGCTTACACAGCAAGAAACAACACATTACAAGCTAGTATTGAAGCAAGCACACGTGAGTACTTCGAGCTTGAGCGTAAATTTGAAACAATGAAGCACAAAATTAAAGATATGAAAGTTCGTCAATTACAGTTGATGGGCAAAGAAAACGTAACACGTGCACATCATCAAATGGATGGTATGCTTGCCAAAAACAATAAAACGAACTTTGAGGATTTAGAAGCTTATATTGATAAACTTGCTCACCAAATTGACAAAGACCATGAAGTTACTACTTTTGAGGCTCGTCTTGCCCAATTAGAAAAAAAAGCAGCGGAAGAAAATGCACCGCTACTAATCGAAAATAAATAACATGTTATAATATAAAGAAATAAGGGATGCCTCTATTAGGAAGCATCCCATTTCTTTGAAGAAAAACTAATAAGGCAAAGTCAGAGGTTGTCACAGCATTGTTACCTCTGAATTACGAGATAAAGGAATATTCATAATGAAAAACAGAAAGTGGTTTAGTCATATGATTAAAATATGTCTTTTTGCTTTTATTATACTTCTATTATTTGCACTCATATTATTCGGTTATCGTTTGGTTGTACAACAGCACATTGTTCAAAAAAGTGCTGAAATTATTAAAAATGGTGGTATAAGTGAGCTAAAAGAAATAGTGGTCAATGGAGAGAAACAGTTTATCTTAGTGGAAGGGCAAGATAAGGAGAAGCCCTTTTGTTTATTCCTTCATGGTGGACCGGGTTCTCCGTTTCCTTATGGTGTAAGTGCGCGAACATTGTATCCAGAAATAACTGAGAATTGTGTCGCAGTCTATTATGACCAAAGAGGTTCAGGTAAAAGCTTTAACAAGGAGCTATCGATTGATACTATGAATCTATCTCAATTTACAGAAGATGCTAATCGTATCGTTGATTATATTAGAGAGCTTTATCAGCAGGAAAAAGTCTTTGTCATTGGTCAATCCTTCGGTACGATTATTGGTACTCAATTAGTGGCTAAATATCCTGAAAAATTCCACGCCTATTTAGGTATTGCTCAAATAACTGATATTATTAAAGGACAGGAACTCGGTTATAGCTGGTTAAAAATTAAGGCACAAGAAAATGATGATGAGAAAACACTGAGCATTTTGGAGGATATAGGAAAGGGACCTTATCTAGAGGAGGACGAGGATCGATTTAGTGACCTGATTAATCAATATAAAGGAATGAATTATTTTGATGAAACGATAGAAAAGGTTAATCTTTTTGGTTTAATAAAAGGAGCTTTTACTTCACCAGATTACTCTTTACGGGATTTATATAAAGCTTTTATTTCTGGGCCTCAATTTAGCCTTGTTAAAAGCAAGTCATTAAAAGAAGAAATTATCCGAACAAATTTTTTTGATACGGTAAAAAGTATAGACGTTCCTGTTTACATTATTCATGGTAAATATGACAAACAGGCAAATTTTGAATTGGCAAAACAATATTACGAGCTTTTAGATGCGCCAAATGGTAAGGAATTTATCACATTGGAGCACTCTGCCCATTACCCAAATGAGCTCGATGCCCCCATCATAAATGACACAATAAAAAACATGCTTGAAAAATAAAACTTTGATCTTTTAGAGAAGTTCGGCTTCTCTCATCAATATCTAGAAAGAAGGGTGACCCTCTTGCAAAATTTCACAACCAATAAGCTTACATTTTGGGTACTAAGCTTCTTTTTACTCGTTTTTGTAGAGCTTACAATTTTTAATAATGGCGGCGCCTTTAGTCTATTGATTGGAGCAGGACTTCTTTACTTAAGTTTCTCGAAAAAAAATCGTTTCTTTAAATGGACAGGAATTTTCTTCATTGCCATAGCCCTCTTTACGATGTGGAGCCTGCGCCTGTTTATTGTTATCATACTGCTCTACATGCTTTATCAATATTTACAAAGAGAAAATGAAGCAAAGGTGGTCGGCTCTGAGCTATTTGAAAAGCTTCCTGCTACAAAAAATGAAATATTCGGTACGATGCCTGCACCTATAGATGCCTATAAATGGCAAGATGTACAAATTCAAAGGCTCGCTGGTGATATTACAATAGATACGACACAAACCATTTTACCTGCTGGCACAAGTATAATTACGATTCGTCAAGGCATTGGTAAGGTGCAAATTTATATACCTTATGAAATTCCATTCCGTTTACACTATACAACCCTATTTGGCGAAATAACTTGCTTAAATATTGGACCGCAACGCTTACTGAATGAAAGTGTAAGCTTCTCAGATGGCAACCCTGAAGATGCAAAGCGTACACTTGTTATACACGTTGCAACATGGCTTGGAGACTTGGAGGTGCTACGTAAATGATTGCTTTTATTTCAAGAATCTTTACGCTATTTTTCATTTTAACGAGTGCTGCTTTTGGTCTCCTCGTAGCTGTCTGGGGTGAACCAAAGGAGAAGACCTGGGAACCTCTTTGGCATCAACAATATGGCAATATGCCATTAGGCGGAATAATACTTCTCAGCATTTTTGGTCTTAGTCTACTAATAGCAAGCTGGATTAGTATGACAGCTCGTGCTAGAGAAGCTCAGGCAACGCACATCGTCAAACAATTAATTGAACCAGATTTTATCTTACCTAAAAAGCAACCTTTGCCGAAACCGCTGAAAAAAGCAATCGTGCAAACAAGTGAATTAATCGATACCCAACGAAAAAGCTTGCAGCGATTATCGAATGAACGAGCAGAAGCAAATGATAAAATTATACAGGAACGCATTATTGCTGAACGTCAGCGCCTTGCCAGAGAACTACATGATTCTGTTTCACAACAATTATTTGCAGCCTCTATGCTATTGTCCGCATTAACGGAGAACAATGAAAATGCCACAAGCTTAAAGCAGGTCGAAAAAATTGTTCAACAGGCACAGCTAGAAATGCGAGCATTATTATTACATTTACGCCCTGTTGCATTGCATAATAAAACACTTGCACAAGGTCTAGAGGAGCTAATTATTGAGCTTCAGCAGAAAGTATTTTTTCATATTGAATATGAGTTGGAGGAAATGTCTTTATCGAAAGCCGAGGAGGACCATTTATTCCGTATTGCTCAGGAGGCACTATCCAATACGTTGCGCCATGCAAAGGCGAGCGAGGTCGAATTACTGCTTGTTGCCCGAGATGGTTTAGCTATTTTACGCATTCAGGATAATGGTCTTGGCTTTGATATTGAAGCGGATAAATCTACTTCCTATGGCTTGCAAAATATTGCTGAACGAGCAGTGGAGATTGGCTGTACGTACAAAATTGTGTCAGTGCCTGGAGAAGGTACAATTGTAGAGGTGAAAATTCCACTACAAAAGGAGGTTGAAATAAATGATTCAAGTGTTAATAGTGGATGACCATGAAATGGTGCGGATCGGTGTTTCTGCCTACTTGTCAGCACAGCCAGACATAACAGTTGTAGGAGAGGCTGAAAATGGCAAAGTGGCGGTTGAGCGTGCCCTCGCTCTTCGTCCCGATATTATTTTAATGGACAATGTTATGCCAATTATGACAGGGGCTGAAGCAACGGCTGAAATTTTAACGGCATGGCCAGAGGCAAAAATAATGATGGTCACAAGTTTTTTAGACGATGACAAAGTCTATCCTGCACTTGAGGCAGGTGCAGTCAGCTATATTTTAAAAACATCAAATGCAAAGCAGATTGCGGACGCTATTCGCAAAACAATGGGTGGCGAAACAGTTTTAGAGCCCGAGGTGACATCCAAAATGATGCACCGTATGCGCCATGGCAACAGCACCCCACTTTATGAGCAATTAACAGACCGTGAGATGGAAGTGCTGCTGTTAATGGCTCAAGGTAAGGCGAATCAGGAAATTGCGGATGACTTATATATTGCCTTAAAAACTGTAAAAACACATGTCAGCAATATTTTAGCGAAGCTTGATGTCCAAGATCGCACACAGGCAGTTGTCTATGCCTTCCAAAATGGGCTGGCAAAGTAACATTGTTCAATCATCCATTTCAACTTTACGAAACTGCATTTTTAGCAATGCAGTTTCAAGTGTTGAAAAATTAAATAGTCAAGGGACTCTTTGTGAATATTTAGTCAAAATGAAGGTGATTTCCGTTCCAGGCTACTCGCTTTCCTGTGGGCGAGCGACGAGCGCTTCCTGCGCTGACGCTCCGTGCAGGGTCTCGTCTGTCTCGCTATCCCACGGGAGTCGAGTAGCCTTGCACTCCAATCAGCAATAGTGTAGAACTTTAAATATTTTCTTCCCTCAAAAGTAGCATATTACTCACCATCATTAAATGGATAGAATATTGGTACAATTCTACAGATGTTAACCTACATTTTATGCGGAAAACAAACTACTTTGTAACTTTACATAAAATACTCCTCTGTTTTCGCATAGAAAAATGTTATCAAAGCTCCATTTTTGCACAATATAGTGATAGCTAAGACTTCAAATTTATCACAATATATTTGTGTGAATTGCCAGAAGAAAATACGATGAGCAAAGGTTGATTGGAGTGTAGACTGAGTGACTCCTTGGGGATTCAGCGTCACAGATGAGACCCTGGAGCGAGCAATGCGAGTGAAGCGGCTCATCGGACGCCCCCAGGAAAGCACTCAGTCGGAACGGAGATCAACCCCTCGTTTTGAAAAAGAGCTATACTTTTTAATTTGTCACCTTGATTTCATTGACATAATAGTATTTCAACAACATGAAACTGCATTTTTAGCAATGCAGTTTTTTATTTACTAAAAAACGCCTGGAGCTCAGGGACACTGTTTACTATATACGTTGCTTGTGCATTCTGTAGTTCTTGCCATGACCCAAAGCCGTATGTTACACCAATCGAATCAATTTGATTTTCTTGTGCGCCAGCAATATCATATTTTCGATCTCCTATCATAATAAATTGCTGACGAGGAACCTCGCTAAAGTTTTCTAGAACAAACTCAATGATCTCACCTTTTGCGGATCGCGTACCATCTAAATGACTTCCAACCACCAGATCAAAAAAATGCTCAAGGTTAAAATAGCTTAATATTTGTTCCGCAAAAACGGTTGGCTTAGACGTGGCCACTGCTAATTGATAGCCTTGCTCCTTCAAATTTGCTAATAAGGGGGTTACATCTGGATAGAGCTTATTTTCATACATACCCTTTGTTGAAAATCGCTCCCGATAATAAGCAATTGCTTGATGGATTTGTGCCTCATCCATACCATATTGTTCAGCAAGAGATACTTGCAATGGTGGACCAATAAATGTCTCTAGCTTATCCAAATCCTCCTCAATAATCGCCATCTTTTCTAAGGCATATTGCACAGATTTTGTTATCCCGATTTTAGGATCAGACAAGGTGCCATCTAAATCAAATAATACTACTCTATAGTTTTTCATATCCCTACCCCATTTTTTCAAAATATTCTCTAATTGTATAAAATAATGGTAATATAAATTTTAAGAAAAATTGAACCTTCTATTTCTATTATCGTTACTATTTAATATAAGGAGGAATTGTATGGAAACACAATTAACTTATAAACAATTTGTTACGAATCATTCGTTTTCTCTACTCGATCCTATTTTTGAGGTCATATTGCTATTCGCTGTGATATTGCTAATGTTTGTCTTTTTTAAAAATGTACCTATTTGGTTTTGTCTACTGTTTGCAGGATTCTCTATCCTTATTTCAGGTCAGCTGCTTTGGTTTAGTGGTATTATAGTCGATGAACTCAATATTGGAGGAAGTGCAAAGAGCTTCTTCATATTTATTGCCACTCTGTGTATTCATGGCGCAGCTATTTGGATTGCCCTTATAAAATCTTCCAAACGTGAAAAAGTACCGCAGCACTCAGAGGGTTTTTAACCCTACTGAGTATTGCGGTACCTCAATCTATTAGAGAGCTTTTACTTTCTCTACAACATTCTCTACTGTAAATCCGTATTTCTCCATTACTAATTCACCTGGTGCTGATGCGCCGAACTTGTCGATAGCAATAACGTCACCTTCAAAGCCAGTATATTTATGCCAGCCGAATGATGCACCCATTTCAATTGCAAGACGTTTTGTCACAGCTTTTGGTAGAATCGATTCTTTATAAGCAGCATCTTGCTTTTCAAAACGATCCATAGATGGCATTGATACAACTGCTACATCCACGCCATCTGCTTTTAATGCTTTTTGTGTCTCAATAGCAAGTGAAACCTCAGAGCCAGTTGCTATTAAAATCGCATCTGCCACTTCTTTTGAAGCTGGAGATACTGTATAAGCACCCTTCGCAACTCCTTCACGTACTGTATCAATTGATGCATTCAGTACAGGCAAGTTTTGACGAGATAGCACTAAAACAGTTGGTGTTTTTTCTGATGCTATGGCAAGCTCCCAAGCAACTGCTGATTCATTTGCATCTGCAGGGCGAATAACAGATAGATTTGGCATTGCACGTAATGAAGCTAGGTGTTCGATTGGCTCATGTGTTGGACCATCTTCCCCTACTGCGATAGAGTCATGTGTAAATACATACGTTACAGGAAGACCCATTAATGCAGAAAGGCGAACAGCTGGACGAACGTAATCAGAGAATACGAAGAACGTACCACCAAATACATTTAATCCACCATGAAGCGCCATTCCGTTCATAGCAGCACCCATTGCAAATTCACGAACACCAAACCAGATATTACGGCCAGCATAATCGTCTGCAGAGAAATCGCCTGCACCCTTCATCGTTGTTTTATTAGAGCCTGCAAGGTCAGCAGAGCCACCAAAGAATGAAGGTGTTTTCTTCGCAATGGCATTAATCGCATCACCTGAAGAAGAACGAGTTGCAACAGATTTACCTGCTTCATATACTGGTAACTCAGAAGCAAAGTCCTCTGGTAATTCCCCATTCATAGCTTTTTCAAATTGAGCAGCTAGCTCTGGGAATTCTTCTTTGTAGGCTGCAAATTTTGCATTCCAAGCTTCTTCCGGCTGTGCTCCTTGAATTTCAGCAGCGGCATTAAATGTATCGTATACTTCAGCAGGAATTTGGAATGGTTCATGTGCCCATTCATAGGCTGCTTTTGTTAATACGACTTCATCTGTACCAAGTGGTGCACCATGTGAATCTGCCTTACCAGATTTATTTGGAGAACCGAAACCAATCACCGTTTTTACTTCAATCAATGTTGGTTTGCCAGCTGATTTTTTAGCTTCCTCGATAGCAGTGTTAATGGCTTCAACATCTGTGCCATCTGCTACTTTTAAATAGTTCCAGCCATATGATTCGAAACGCTTTTGCACATTTTCTGAGAATGATTTTTCTAAATCTCCATCAAGAGAAATATCATTTGAATCGTAAAGCACGATTAATTTTTCAAGTTTTAAGTGACCTGCTAAAGAAATAGCCTCTGCTGCTACACCTTCCATTAAGTCACCATCACCACATAGTGCGAATGTATAGTGATCAACAATGTCATGACCTGGTTTATTGTAAGTAGCTGCTAAATGACGCTCAGCCATTGCCATACCTACTGTCATAGCAATCCCTTGACCTAGAGGACCTGTTGTTGCCTCTACTCCAACTGTATGACCATATTCAGGATGTCCTGGAGTTAATGAATCCCATTGACGGAAGTTTTGAATTTCCTCCATTGGTAAGCCGTAGCCACCTAGATGAAGTAAACTGTACAGAAGCATAGAGCCATGACCTGCAGAAAGTACAAAACGATCACGGTTAAACCATTTTGGGTTAGCTGGATTATGGTGAAGTTGTTTTGTCCATAGCGTATAAGCCATTGGCGCTGCCCCCATCGGTAAACCTGGGTGACCTGAATTTGCTTTTTCAATTGCATCGATTGACAATGTTCGGATAGCATTAATCGCTAGTTGATCCGCATGTTGAGTCATTTTGTTGTGACATCCTTTCTCGTCCTATATATTGTTCTTTTACAGTTTAGTCAACATTGCCACAGAAAACAATGCTTTTGTTATACTATTTGCTTTTATGACATACTTTATATTTATTTATACTGTGTAGCATTCAAAATCAGGCTACACTTATGCTGAGACGTAATTGATCTAAATGTGTCACATTAATTTAGAAATTTATTTTTTTTCGCTTGTTTAACCTTCTCTGGTGTTACATCATTGCCTTCTACATCTACCACTTTTACATGTTCAATGGTATCACGCATAGTTGCTCTAAATGTATCTAAATACTCTTTACGAAGTGCTGTCTGCTCCTTCGCTTCCGCCTCCGTTAATGTCCCACTTTTTGCTTTGGCAGAAAGTTCATTGATTCGCTTAATTTTTTCCTTTGATAACATAGTTACACACCTTTCCAGTACATATCTTAATGTATTTGGTATGCAAAGTATAGCATGTATTCCCTTAAAATGCAGTTATACCAACCCTTTTACTATAGTAAAAAATACCACTAATAACATGACTTTCAGGAGTTAGATGTGTATAACTATAGTAGAACCTAAAAAAATTTACATACATGGAGGAAAAGACAATGAAGATAGAAACAAATAGATTATGCATTCGAAAATTTAAGGAGGACGATTGGCAAGCTGTCTATGAATATACGTCTGATAGTCATGTGATGAAGTATATTCCAGAGGGTGTTTTTAACGAGGATATGGCTAAGAAATTTGTATCAGACAATAGTGGCGAACAGGCAAAATACTTTCCAGTTACTTTAATAGAAGAGGATTTAATAATTGGTCATATTGTTTTCCATCAATATTTTGGCGACCATACATTTGAAATTGGCTGGGTCTTTCATCCTAAATATTACAATAAAGGCTATGCTTCTGAGGCAGCAAAAGCTGTCCTGCACTATGGATTCAAGGAAATGAACCTACATCGAATCATTGCAACATGCCAGCCAGAAAATATTGCCTCCTATCGTGTCATGGAGAAAATCGGCATGAGACGTGAAGGATATTTTAAAAAATGTATCCCAAATGGTGAGGAATGGTGGGATGAATACTATTATGCTGTTTTAGGTGAAGAGTGGGTTTGATTGCAATCGACCAAAGGGAATATTCATATAGTGACTTCAAACAATTTGCAAAAAAATAGAGTTGTAGATCATCTACGGCTCTTTTTTATGCCTTAAATGTCTAATATATTGGACATTATTGAGATTTTTAAACTATAATATGTCCAATACTTTAGACAAATGAGGGGATAAAGTTGAAGAATATCATCAAAGCATTAAGAAAAAAATTAGGAATGACACAAGAGGCGCTTGCAAGGGAATGTGGCGTTGTTAGGCAAACGATTAATTGTATTGAAAATGACAAATATGACCCTACTCTTGAATTAGCCTTTAAAATTGCAAAAGCCCTAAATAGAAAAGTTGACGAGGTGTTTATTTATGAGTAAGTTTTGCCCTGATTATATGATTACCATGAAGGATTTCGTAAAGGAGGGCTCTGCCATCTTGCGAAAGAAGACAAACGAGGTGATGTTACCTGTAGCAAAAGAAGATCAAGATGTATTACGATGTATGCTTCAATATTTAAGGAACAGCCAAGATCCAGACATTTCGAAAAAATATAAATTACGCCCAGGATCAGGATTATCCGCCAACCAAATTGGACTTAGCAAAAGAATGTTCGCCGCTCTATTTGAAGAAGGTAATCAAATGTATGAATATATGCTCGTTAACCCTAAAATCATTCGTCACTCTTTAAACATGATTTATTTACCAGAGGGAGAAGGTTGTCTTTCCGTTAATAGGAAGATTAATGGCTATGTACCACGATATGAAAGAATTAAAGTTAAAGCATATGACATTCTTGGTCAAGAAATCATTCTTCAATTTAACGGCTATGGTGCCATCCTAATGCAGCATGAAATCGATCATTTAAACGGAATTATGTTTTATGACAGAATAAATCAAGAACATCCATTTAAATTACCCGATAATGTAGTGATTGAGAGCTTGTATTAATCTCGCTCTCCTATTTCATCAGTGGGATGGGCAAAACTCCCACTGATCTTACATTATTCACTTATCAACTTTTTCTGATGCTCCTGATATCTTCGATGTACTGTTGCCTTACTAACATCAAAGCCTAAGCCTCGAAGTGTCATGGCAATTTCCTCAAACGTAAAGCCTTTGTTTCGAAGAGTAATAATTTCCTCAATCGGCACTTCCTTACGCTCCTGCCCATTTGGATTTCCACGATTCGATAGATTGTTTTCAGGTCTATAGCCCTTTTCAACAGCTCGACGCATACCACGTCGTATTTTAGCATTATGGATTCTGCGCTGGTATTCCTCTACTATCGCTAATATTTCGAGCAGCATCGTATCCATTTCATTTAATTGTACAGGGCCTGCATCTCGCATGGAGAAAACATCCGTTTCCGTTTTTTGCAATAAATGCAGCACTGCCATTCTGGCATTTCCACGTCCCAAGCGTGTTTCATCCTGGACAAATAGCGCATTAATTTCCTGTTCTTTAATGAAATCAAGCATTTCAAGTAAGCCATCTCGCTCCACATCATAGCCACTATGCTGATCTAGAAAAATGCCCTTTATATCGTAGTTCTGCTCCTTGGCATAGCGTGTTAATTCTTCCTGCTGACGCTCTAGCGAGGAACTTTGTGTCTCTTTTTCTGTACTCACGCGGCAATAGATGACGGCTGATTGTTGTTTATTTATCATTGTTCATTTCTCGCAATTTCAATAGAGTTTATGGGATTGGCTTGGTTTCCCACCACTGGAATGACTAATGATTTACCAGCAACAATTTGAACGTTTGGTAATTCATTTTCCGCCTTTACAAGCTTAATCCAGTCTTCCTTACTCATTTTACCACGGTATTGCTCTGCTAACGACCATAGGTTATCCCCATGCTCCACTTGTATTTCCTTGTAAGTCACCTCACCAGGATCTGTTATGTAAAGGTATCCTGCAAATAATAGGCAAGCCCCTAATAAAATGGAGATATGCGGATTTTTCTTTAACCAATTCATCGTTATGACCTCTTTTCTAGAATGTTTGTTCGGAATGTATGTTCTTATAATAGTGCGAACAAACGTTTTTGTCAAACACTTTTCGAACCTATGTTTGCATAAGTGTTCGCATTCTGCTATACTATCTAATAAGAAGAAATATAAGAAAAAAGAGGTGAGCAATCATGAAAAAAGTTTCGAAAAGACAAGAAGACATTTTAGCCTTTATCAAAGAAGAAGTACGCGCAAAGGGGTATCCACCATCTGTACGTGAAATTGGTGAAGCAGTTGGACTTGCTTCAAGCTCAACGGTTCATGGACATTTAGCTCGTTTAGAGCAAAAGGGCTTTATCCGCCGTGACCCAACGAAGCCACGTGCGATTGAAATTTTAGAGCCAGAAGATTCTATTCAAAAGCAACATGTTATTCACGTCCCACTTGTAGGGAAGGTTACAGCAGGTTCTCCAATTACAGCTATTGAAAATATTGAAGAGTATTTCCCGCTACCAGATACTTATGGGACAAGTGAGGATCAATTATTTATGCTAGAAATTATGGGTGAATCCATGATTGAAGCTGGAATTTTAGATGGAGATTTAGTCATTGTAAAGCAAAAATCAACAGCAGATAATGGTGATATTGTCGTGGCTATGACAGAAGAGGATGAAGCAACCGTTAAGCGTTTCTTTAAGGAAAAAAGTCATTTCCGCTTACAGCCTGAGAACTCCACAATGGAGCCAATTATTGTCGATCAGGTTTCTATTTTAGGACAAGTTGTAGGCCTTTATCGTCGTGTACACTAAAAAATATAAAATTATTGAATGATTTTAAGAGGATGATATGTTCCCCGATGAGCATATACCTCTTTTTCTTAATTTTAGACATAGAACAAAATTCAATCTACATAGGGAGTGCATCTATTTGAAACAAAAAATCAAACAAGCTGTGCAAGAAGCTTATACGACAATGTATAGCTCCTTATACGATGAACAAATTTATGCGGCTGTTTTAGTGACAGATGGAGATTGTGGTAGCCTTTATTTAACAATGGGAACTGAAAAATCACTAATTGAAATTGGTCAAAACTATGAGGATGCCCCCGAGGATTATCGCTTTTTAAAGGATGAATATTTACATTACGATGAAACGGATATGCTCGAAAAGGTAAGTCGTGAATTATTGGATATTGTATTGCATATTGAAGATGAAAAATTTATTGAACATAAAGAAATGCTGCATCAAGCAATGTGTGATACGATGTATGAATTGAAACAGGAGGGCATTATTGACGAAAGCATTTTTGTTTTTATTTCGGTGACTGATGATAATGAAGAGGAAATGCTGGAGTTATCGTCAGCGAGGCGTTGTAATTCTAATCATCCCCTACTTCCTGCGTTTGTGCGTAATTGGGGACATTAAATACTCTATTGTTCTAAAGCAAGAAGATGTCGAAGAAGATTTTTCGCCATCTTCCTTTTGTTTAGCTGGTTTACAAAAAAAGAATCCACTTTAATATGGATTCCTTGCAAGCACTATGCCTCTAATTTGAATTTCAAGCTTGCCTTGATAAAAGCAGTAAATATTTTCTTTGATACTTCATCCCCTGCCATCGCCTGCTCCTCTGGATGCCACTGTACTGCCAGACAAAATGGGTGGTCCTCGTGTACGACCGCTTCTACAATTCCATCACTGGATTTGGCTGCTACCTTTAATTTCTCAGCTAATACATTAACTGCTTGATGATGAAAGGAATTTACAGCAATTTTCTCTTTCTCGGTGAATCTGTTTAATAATGTATCAGGTGTAACCGTAACATAGTGGGTAGCCACGCCCCGAGTTGCCTGCTGCATATGCTTTAATAATTTTTTACTATGATATTCGCTCTCCATATCCTGATAGACATTGCCTCCAAGAGCCACATTTAATATTTGAATACCACGACAAATACCAAAAATTGGCATATTACGAATAAAGGCTGCCTCGATTAAAGCAAGCTCTACGGAATCTCTTTCAGGATGTATCTTCCCTAATTTAGGTGCTGGCTCTGCATCAAAGAGAAATGGATGGACATCACAGCCTCCTGATAGCAATAATCCATCTGTCAACGACAAAATTTGTGCAACATCCTCCTCTATGCCAAGAGGAATAATTAGCGGAATGCCCCCAGCTTCGATAATACTATTGCTATAGGCAGCATTTAATCTTGCTGACAAATCATCCTCCACAAAGGCCGTTATGCCAATAACTGGCTTCACTTTATCCCCTCCAAGATTGTAAGTTATTCCTTACCACAAGCCAAGATACCAATTCATCAAGGCATCCCCATAAAAATAAACAACGATAGCCGCAGCAGCAATGGATGGACCAAATGGTATTGGGGTCTTTCTACCCTGCTGCCGTGTTCTTAACACTATAATGCCTACAACCATTCCGATAACAGCGGCTAAAAATAATGTTAAGAGTGCATGTAGTGTGCCCAATACAAGCCCAAGTAAAAAGAATAATTTAATATCCCCTCCACCCATACCTCCCTTTGACAACACAGCAATACTATATAATATGCCAAAGCCAACGACTGCACCCAGCGCACTATCCCACCATGGGGTTAACGGTGAAAGCACACGTCCTATAAAGAGCAATGGTAGAAAAAAGAGTAGTACTTTATCAGGAATAAGCATATAGGCAAAATCCGATACAACAATAATAACAAGTAATGAAATTAGCAAAATGGCTACAATAAATTCTACGGTAAAGCCTAGCTTCCAATAGGCAAATGCAAATAAAACCCCTGTCATAAGCTCCATGAATGGATATATCCAAGAAATTTTTTGTCCACAGCTACGGCATTTGCCTCCTAGCCATACATAGGACAAAACAGGTACTAAATCAAGGGCTGTTAGCTGCCTCTGACAATTTGTGCAATGTGAGGGCGGTTGCACAATAGACTCCTTTACTGGTACACGTAAGCCGACCACATTAAAAAAGGAGCCAAAAACAAGCCCAAAAATAAATACTGTCACGGTATAAGCCATTTCCATTTTTATGTCCTCCTAAACTAAGAGGCGCCCATACATATAAAGTATGCGCGCCTATCTTTATTCTTTTCCCTCGTAATAGAACGTCGTAATCTGTACAGTAGCCTTAATAGTATTATCCGCCTCTTTATCTAGCTTTTCTTGCTCACCAGGAATAGTCATATTAATCGTATCAATTTTCATAACACGCTCAAGCTTTTCCACTTCCTTTAAAAAGGTAACCATTGAGTCAAATGTTAAAGCACCAATATCAAAGGTAAAGGTTACTAGCTTAAGCTCTGGTGGAATATTTTCTTGGGCAATCGTAGAAACAGGTGGAGTTTCCGTATTCTCTTGATTCTCCTCATTGACCTTTGCCTCCGCCTCAGCAACTGTATTCGTTTGATCCACATTGGCATTCGCTACAGGCTCATCATAATTATTAAAGGTTAGTGACTCCATGCGCGTACCTGTCACCTCTTCAATTTCCACCATATCCCTTAATACCTGCTCGACCGCTCTTGCACTAGGCACCTTTTTTTGCATCTCTAAAGTATCCTGCATGGGAACCTCTAGCTGCTCATCAAAGGAGGTAAGGGATTGCTCTAAGCTTTTAATCTCCGTTTGCAGACTTTGAATACTAGCTTCCTTCGCTCGTACCTCATCCTTCTTTGGCAAAATAACATAATAATAGAGAGCAAACAATAAGGAGGCTATCAACAGAACAAGCAGTAATAAACCTGATTTCTTACTATTTAGTAATTTCGTCATTAGCTTCGTCCCCCTACCAGATACATAAAGTCAATTGTAGCTGTAATGGAAACTGAGTAACGAGGCATCTGCTTAAATTTCTCCTCCGCAGGTAAGTCCTTATCCTGCTCCCCTAGCTCAATGTCAAAATTGGTGATGGAGCCGATTTGTGTATCTGTAAAATAAGGGCTTGCTAATAAACGCTCGACGTATTTTGAAATAGCTGTCATAGTTTCAAAATCTGCCTCAATTGTTACTTGGTTCGTACCAAATGAATAGCTGCGTAAATAGCTTGGGCTTGGTAGCAGTGCATTCGTTTCATCTATTAACGGTGTTACGGGATAAGCAACACTTTGTACATAGTGAACAGATTGCTTTAATGAGCCTGTATTTTGACTTTGCTTTGTCGCAATATCATTTTGTAGCTGCTCCTGCCTTTCCACTAAGCGTCGCTCTTCTGCTGATAAATCCTTTAACGCCGCCCTAGCATCGAAAAATAGATAGGTCATAAACGCTAAAATAATAAGAATAATAGCTAGAATAATATAAATCAACAATGGCGAGGTTTTCCGCTTCTCTAATTTCGGTAAGAGGTTAATTTCTGGAATCATCCGTTAACCTCCTTCAAGGCTAGTCCAAGCAAGGAGGAAAACGCTCTTGTAAACTGCGGAAATTTCTTTTGTAGCATCTGATCATTTAACTCTGTTAATGGAACACCTAAATTGGCACGTAAAAACTCGCTAATAGTTGGTAATAAAGGATTGTCCCCTAAAATAATAATTTCATCAACAGTTTTTTCACCTTTATGCAAAGAAAAACGGAAGAAGTTCATCATACGATCAATTTCCAGCACCTGATCCATAACAATCATCCGATAATCCTCTAGCTCTCCATTATATTGAAAGTCATAGCTATATTCGCCCTGTGCCTTGCTTTCCCATTGCTCCATATTTGTATCAATTGATTGATAACGTAAAAATTCCACATTGCCCTGTGAAAATATGCTAATAGATAGCTCATTAATAGACCATTCTGCAATTAAATAGGTTTTATCCATCTCCAGTAGCTGTAAATAATGCAATAAACGGATATTACAAAGAGCCCGTATATCCGCTGCCTCTGGCTCCAGTGCAATATCGAGAAGCATTGCCACAATCTTATTTACTTCCTCTGAGGGCGCGGCATATAATTGTGCCTTACCGTCAAGGGGATCAGCATCATAAACATCAATAAGTGGCTCCTGAAATGGGAGATGAATCGAGTGCCCAATCTCCATTTCGGCATAGCCTCGAAGCTCCTCTTGCTTCAGGTCATGGGGCACATCAAAGCTTTTCAAAAGAACAGACATATCTGGCACAAACATTCGAGCCAATTGTTTTTTGCCAACCCATTTCACCACTTCTTGATTCATTGCTTCAAATAAAGCGACCTCATCATGGATAATGCCATTTTCAAGAATGCCATGTGCTAATGGCAGCTCATAATGCCGCCAACGTGAAGGATCAAGCCCTTCCGCCACAATGGCACGAAGAACATAATCCTTCAATTCGAGGGACACATACGATTTTTTCTTTCTCTTCAACATGTGAAAAGACCCCCTTTTCAGCTACCTCATAGGTGAATGAATTAGTCATCCATTTCCCCTCCAGAAATACAGATGCGTACGCAATTCTGGGGGGGTTTGAAGGTCTAATTAATCAGTTTTAGATCCTACTTCGTATGCAGCGTTGATGTCACTACCTTTTTTAGTATCTTTATTAATTTTATCAAGAGATACATTAGTAAAAGTTATGTCACTACTAAATACGCCCTTAACCGTAGCATTTATTTCAAGTTTACCCTTTGAAACTGATGCAGTAGATGGTAATTTACCTGTAGATTTCAAAAAACCTTTATCTATCAATGTAGCAGCAGTTACGGGACCTGTTTCATTTGGCATATCAGTATAGTACAAATTCGCTGCACTTATGATATTAGTTGCATCTGCCTTTACAGCCGTATAACGTGAATTTTCAATAATATTGCCAATAGCAGGGATAGCAATTGCAGCAACAATCGCTAAAATAACGACAACTGCTAATAATTCAATAAGCGTTAAACCCTTCTGATTTTTCAAAAGCTTTTTGTTCATTAATTTCTTTAACATATTAATTCCCCCTTATTATATTTTATATATGAAGTGTGTCAACACGAACTTCCTTTTTAAAGATGAACAATTCAAGATCCCTCTGATATAGTTATCTAGAGAAAACCATTCAATTCTATCATTCTAGAAAATAAACCAAACTTTCACTTACATATTTTCGTATAACTTGAACATGGGTAGGAAGATTGCTGCAATTATAATGCCCACTACCAACGCCAGTACTAAAATCATTAATGGCTCAACAAGTGATTTTAGGGTATCGACTGCACGATCTACTTCCTCCTCATAAAAATCGGCTACCTTTTCTAGCATATAATCGAGTGAGCCTGTTCGTTCACCAATAGCAGCCATTTGTGAGACAAGTGGTGGAAATAGCCAGCTTTTTTCAAGCGGCTCGGATAAGGTGCCACCCTTTTCTAAATTATCCCGTGCCTCTAACACCACCTTGGCTATAACAGGATTGCCTGCTACCTTTTCAACGATGGTTAAAGCGTTTAGGATTGGCACAGAGCTACTAAATAGAGTAGCTAATGTTCGCGTCATACGAGCAATAACACTTTTTTGCATTAATGAACCAAATATAGGCATACGCAAAATCATAATATTGATTGAATAATTAAATGCCTTATTATTTTTATATAAAAGATTAAAGCCAATAACTATGATAAACAAAGCTATAATCACAAAATACCAGTTAGCGATAAGCCAATCACTAATTCCAACAACAATTACTGTCAGCAGTGGCATTTCCATATCCATATCCTTAAAGGTAGCCATAAAGGTTGGTACGATAAAGACCATTAAAAACAAACCAACGGCAATGGTTAAAATGGATAAAATCGCAGGGTAGGTAAGTGCCGATGTTATTTTCTTTTTGATGCTATACTGCTTCTCTAAAGTATTGGCTAGTCGGTCTAATGTATCATCAATACTTCCTGTAGCCTCTCCCGCACGCATCATATTAACAAATAAAATTGGAAATACCTTTGGATGCTTGGCTGCGGCATCTGAAAAGGCTGTACCGCTCTGAATATCCTCCTCTACCTCCAACAAAGCCTTTTTTAACGTTTTATTTTTGGTTTGTGCGGCTAAAATTTGGGTAGCCTCTACAACGGAAATACCAGCACGTATTAATGTGGCATACTGACGGCAATAGACAACAAAGTCCTGATGCTTTACCTTTCGAGCAATCGCAAGATCCTTATGTAAAATACTAGTGGATTCCTGTACCTCACGCGCATTAATTCCTTGCTTGCGCAGCTTTTCAATCGCAGCCTGTTTATTTGATGCTTCAATAACACCCTTTTTCTGTACGCCTGCTTTTGTGCGCCCATTATAGCGAAATACGGTCAACTATATTCCCCCGCATTCATATACGGTCTCGCATCCTCAAGTGAGATTTTACCTGTTGTAATTAATTGCTGGATCGACGATTGAAGCGTATGCATGCCTAGTGCCTTACTTGTTTGCATCACACTTGGAATTTGATGTACCTTCTCATTACGAATTAAATTGGAAATGGACGGTGCCTGCACAAGAATTTCGGTTGCTGCTATACGTCCCTTTACATCCTTACGAACAAATAATCTTTGTGAAATAATGCCCTGCAAGACATTCGCTAGCTGTACGCGAATTTGTGCCTGCTGATGGGGCGGAAAAACATCGATAATACGGTCAATTGTCGTTGGTGCACTACTTGTATGTAGTGTCGCCATCACTAAGTGACCTGTCTCTGCGGCGGTGATTGCTGTAGAGATTGTTTCATAGTCACGCATCTCCCCTACTAAAATAATGTCAGGGTCCTGACGTAACGAAGCCCTTAAACCATTGGCAAAGCTTTTCGTATCGACACCAACCTCACGCTGATTGATAATGGATTTTTTATGTGAGTGTAGGTATTCGATCGGGTCCTCCAGTGTAATAATATGCTTTGCTCTCGTTTCATTGATGTAGTCAATCATGGCAGCCAGCGTCGTGGATTTACCAGAGCCAGTTGGACCTGTTACTAAAATTAATCCCTGTGGCTTTTCTGCAAGCTGATAGAGCACCTGTGGCATATTTAGCGTTTCAATCGAAGGTATTTTTGCCTCGATTAAACGAGCCGCCACAGACACCTCATTGCGCTGATGATAAGCATTGACACGAAAACGACATTTACCAGGTAGAGAATAATTAAAATCCGTCTCCCCCTTCTCCTCGAATTCCTGTTGCTTATGAACGGGCAAAATCATCTTCACCATTTCTAATAAATCGGCACTTTCTAATGGCTCCGTGCCATAGTGCTCAAGCTGACCGTGAATTCGATAAACAGGTGGCACCCCTTTTGTTAAATGTAAATCAGATGCCTTCACTTCAAAGGAACGATGTAATAACTCAATAATTGAATATGCTGTCACTGGGCTCACCTCCTACTCTTTACTTGCAACACGTAAGATTTCAGATATTGTTGTCTGTCCTGCTGCAACCTTTTGTAAACCATCCATTAGCAATGTTTTAAAGTGTTGCTGCTTCATATATTCTCTGATTTTCTGATCGCCCACCTCATGGATAATTAATTCCTTCACATGACGATCAACTGGTAGGATTTCATGAATAGCCATCCTACCGCGATAACCAGTAAAGTTACATGCCGCACAGCCACGTCCCTTACGTCCATGTGTGATATCTGGTATACCGTTATCTTTTAAAATAGCTAACTCATATTCAGTAAATGTATAGATTTCAGAGCAATCCCTACAATTTCTTCTAACAAGACGTTGTGCCATAATACCAACTAATGAAGACGATAATAAAAATGATTCAATGCCCATATCCTGCAAGCGTGAGATAGAATCGACTGCACTATTTGTATGCAGGGTACTTAACACTAAATGCCCTGTTAAGGATGCACGCGTCGCAATTTGTGCCGTTTCCAAATCTCTAATTTCCCCAATCATTACAATATCTGGGTCTTGACGCAAGATAGAACGTAGCCCTGTCGCAAATGTGAGCCCAACCTCTTCCTTTACCTGAATTTGATTCACACCAGATAATTGATACTCAACAGGATCTTCAACTGTAATAATATTGACACCATCGTCGTTTAATTCATTTAATGCCGCATAAAGTGTGGAGGATTTCCCCGATCCAGTTGGACCTGTTATCAGGACAATACCATTTGGATGCTCAATCATGGAGCGAAATAATGCTTCATTTTGATCAGAAAAATCAAGCTGCTCAATACCGTTTACAGCGTTTGCTAAATCTAAAATACGCATTACAACCTTTTCTCCATAAACGGTTGGTAGCGTGGAAAGTCGAATATCAATCGGTCGGAAATTAATGGTTGATTTAATACGTCCATCCTGTGGAATTCGATTTTCTGTAATATTGAGATTCCCCATAATTTTTATACGGGCCAATACAACACTTTGCATATTTTTTGGCAAGGAACGTTCTGTTCTTAGGACACCATCAACACGATAACGTACACGCAGCTCAGTTTCCTGTGGGTCAAAGTGAATATCACTAGCTCGTTGTGCCACACCATTTGCAATAATTTGATTAACAAGGCGAACAATTGGTGAATCCTCACGTTCGATATCCGTTTGCATATCAATGCTGGATGTTGCCATATCAGATAGAGCTGCATCCATTGATTCCTGTAGATCATAGTATTTGGTAATTGTTCGATACAAATCGTCCTTCGCCGCAATACTTGTTTCAATTTGACAGCCTGTAGCCATACGCACTTCCTCGATAGCAAAGTAATCCATCGGGTCTGCCATTGCTATAAAGAGCTTATTTCTTTCCTTACGAACTGGCATAATGTTCGTCCGTTTTGCTAACTCTGCTGGTATCAACTGCAGTAAATCAGGGCTAATCGTATATTGGTTTAAATTAATATGAGGAATCCCAAGCTGAAACTCGAGGACTTCAATAAGCTGTTGTTCTGTTAAGTAATTCTTTTTAATTAAAAAGTCGCCAAGCTTTTCTTCTTTTGACTTTTCAGTTAGCGCGTATTCTAATTGCTGTGGTGTAATAACACCTGATTCTACGAGTAAATCACCTAGTCGTTTCCGTCCAGCTTTTGCTGCCATGAAAAGTACTCCTCTCTTTTAAGGACTTGTTTGTACAAAATTTCCACCCTTATCATAGTAGCCATAGACAATTTCTGGTCCATCTTGCTTCTGTTCTGTTGTAGATGTATTTGCATCTGGTAAACCATTACCATCTAAATCCATCTGTAAATCAGAATCTGTTGCTGTCTTTTGCTGATCTGTCACGACACTTTCAGCGGCTTCAAGCTTACGAGATGATCGTACAACAATACGGTTGACAGGAGCATAATAGTCTCGACTAACAAGCTGTTCCTCCGAAGAGCCACCATTAACACGGATGGAGCGATAAATTTCAATACGAACGCCCTCCTGCCCCTCCTGCTCAATCTTTTCCTGACCAGCAGCTAGCTCATCTGAATAGCGAGCTATAACTCTCGGTCTGACGATCTTATCCTTCGTCACACGAACGGTCACTTCCTTGTCTTTTTCCGCAGACCATATTTCAATTTTCAGCTGATTTCCTTCAATCGTAGCTTTTAGTTTATTAAGCTGAGCTGAAGTATTTACAAATTGCAAATCCTTGGCCAGCACCACATTCAGCTCTGCCTCCAACCCTTGCTGTAGGAAAGAGGGTGGAACGGCTTGAGCATGACGTTCTACAATCGCATAATCTGTTTGTAGGATTGTGCTATAGACCATCGAGGCAATAAAATTAAGGGTTTCTATATGAACCGAATTCGCCTGTTCTCCAAGCAACTGCAGTAGAGACATTTTTTGATTCGGTGCAATTAACTGATTATTAAGCGTATCAAGCAATCCCTCTAAATTGTCAACATTCTTCGGAATATCACTTATTTGAAAAGCGATTCGTTCATTCTCTAATGAACTTACATCTACTAATTCTGCATTGATCTGATGGCTGCCTAAATTTCCAGCCTGATTAAGAACCATTGCAATTGTTTCCTCTGTTTTCCATTGCGACATACTTTTCACAGCTTTCTTTGTATTGACACCAGCTATTACTGGGATTGGAAGCTGAACGGTTCTTTTACTTTCCCAAAAGGCAAACCATGGCTTTTTTGACAGCTCCTCATATTGAGACACTACCTGCTCTATATCAAACTGTAAATCATGTGCATCCAGTTCCTGCTCAGTACCACTACCACTAATAACAAGGGGCGTTTCCTGCCATTTCTCCACCGCATCACGAATAGTTTGGAGGCTCTCTTCTTTATTTAGCCCTTCAACAGAAATACCACCAATTGTTGAATCTTCAGGACTTTCCTTCGCAAAGACTGTGCCATTTAGCACAAATGATGGAATAAAAATTCCTACAATTAGAACCATTGCCAATATGATGCTAATTATTTTTATGTATGTTTTCATCCATCTCACCCTTCCATTCACTAATGGAATTTCTATTTATATACAAAATGATACTACAACTATAGTATTTTGACACTACAAAAAATGCAACTTTTTTCCGATTTATTTTTCAAACTTCTGAAATCATTCAAAAAATATTCAAAAAGTAGTTCTATAGAATTACAAAATAAGATAAATTCCATTAGATATAGTTCCAGAATTTCGTTATAATACCCTTAATAGTCATTTTTATCTAGTTTCAATTAAAGTGGCTTTAATGGTTCTAATTGAAGTAGGAAGAAGTAATTAAAAATATATGAATAGAATTAATAAATTAAAACATCTTTGCAATTAAAAAATGTAGTTTGAAATTTCAATTGAAAAGAGTCATTTATAGAAAAAATTATTTATTTTGGGAGGAGAAAAATGAGAAAGACTAGTTATGTTAATCAAGAACAAGGTCTTACTTTAGTAGAAGTTATCGCTTCAATTGTTTTAATCTCTATCATACTTTTGAGTTTCATGGGGTTATTTATGCAATCTAATAAAACAACAGCAACCTCTGGAGATATTGTAAATGCTACCTATATTGCGCAAAAGGAAATGGAAAACATCTATAAACATAGAATTTATAACACACCTGAAGAAATTGTAAGTAAGTTAAATGAGCAAAGTCGATCCTCTACCCCATCAGAACCTGAATATGTGGGAAATCTAAACTCTTGGGAAAAGCAAAAAGATAATATAAGAATAAAATTAAAAATGGAGAAGGACAATGTTCATCCAGAATTACAGTTAACAACGATTGTTGTAGAAGTCTATGAGGAAGTTAATGGGACTGAAACGTTAAAAAGCAAGATAGAAAACAGATACAAGTTAGGAGGCTGATAAACATATGCGAATTAAACAGCAACAGGGTTTAACCCTAGTTGAAGTGCTAGCAGTATTAGTCATATTTAGTATCATTTCCGTTCTTTTAATGAATATATTAGGATTTAGCACATCTACTTATCAAAAACAACTAACTAAAAATAAAGAGTTACAGAATACATCTATTGTTCTTAAGTTGATTACGAAGGATTTTCGGAAATCAGTAAAATTTGACGAAGCTACCTACACTTTTACAACTATAGTCGATGGGGTAAAGATTGAGCAAACATACGTACTTTCTGACAATGAAATTACACGTAATGGTGAAACTATCGCCACTGATATAGAAGTATTCGAACTTAGTAACCAAGAGAGTAGCTCTACCCTTACTATACGTTTAAAAAGCAAACACGATCAAGAAATACGAACAGAATTAACATCAAGAAAAAAACCATAATCGCAAAAAATTAGAAAATAGGGGGAGTTTTATGAAAAGACATACATCTTTATTGAGAAACGAGAAAGGCTATGCTTTTCTACTCGTCTTTTTAACTATTATTTTAGTAACTGTGCTCGGATTAAGTATTTTAAGATTCTCTAACAATACATTAACTACTTCTGCTCATGAAAGAGATGACCAATCTATCTACTATATTGCGGAAGCTGGATTGAATTATGGACGTGAAAATTTTAATCAAAATATAGAAACTGCCTATAATGCGGCAGTTGAAAAATACGATGAGGCAAAACTCGCTTTTGAAAAAGAACCAAATAAACCTAAACCAGAATTCAGTAACTTTTTAATCGTTGAATTAAATTCACTGGGCTATCCTACAACCGAGAACGATAAAAAAGATATAATTAATAATCTTGATTTCGAAAATCAATTTGGAAAAACACCTAAAGCAATAGTTAATCTTACATTAGAGAAAATAAACCAAAATGAACTTCAATATGTGATTGAATCAACAGGGCAATTTGAAGGAACATCCATAGAAAGAACCTTGCAACAAAGCATAAAAATCGCATTAGAATATACAAATTCAAATGATAACGAAGAAACTAACAACGGGGGTTCTAATAATGGGGGCTCAAATGGTAATTCAAATGAAAATCATTATGTTCCAAGTGATTTTACTGTGCAAACAAAAGGCAATATAATTGTAAATGCTGGAGGAAAAATTGATGGGAATGTGGCAAGTGCTGGAGGTAACATTTCATTAACCGGTGGATCATCTATCACCGGGAGTATAGGCACTTCTTCTGAAAATTTTAATGTTGATAATCCAGGCTTAGAATACTTAAAAAATCAAGTAACCGCAGCAAAGGATTTTCCTGCGGGCAATGTACTTGCACCATTTCCTAGCGATAAAATGAATGATCTATCTCAGTTAAATTATCCACCAAATGAAGAAGTCGCAGCTAGTCAGTGGAATAAAACTAATATTATTAATAATGGCAATTTCCAAGCAGATAACTGGATGACAAATAATTACACACTTAATTTAACAGGGGATACACATTTTAAACAATTTAAAGTCGATCAAAACAATAAAATAATTATTAATGTTGGAGATACAGATAAGGACCTGTATATTGAAAACCTTGATATTTTAAGAGGACATATTGAAATAGTAGGAACAGGGAAATTAAATATTTATGTTCAAAATTCTGTAAATATTACTGGTTCATTTAACCAAAATGGCGATGTAAATCAGGTGAATTTTTCGTATAGTGGCACAGCTCCAGTTAATTTTTCTGCTGATACTAAAATTTCAGGCTCCTTTTATGCTCAAGAGGCTGATTTAACATTCGCTGCTGGGGCTAGCGTAAAAGGAAATATTTATACAGGCGGGGATAATGTCACATTTAATGGAGGATTTACTTCAACGGGTCAACATATAATAGCTCCTAATGCTAACGTTAAAGTGGAGGCTGGAGCTCATATTAAAGGTGCCATTGTAGCCGATACTATTATTGTTGATGGAGGTGCCTCAGTAACTTTTGGTGAAAGCATTGTTTCACCAGGAAATAACGGCGGGTCAAATAATCCAGGAGGCAGTAATAATCCAAACGTACCTCCTTCTCCACCTAAAAAAAATATTATCGAAGAAATCATACTAGAAAAGTAAAAAATTAACACATGGACAATAAATTATATTTTAATTGTCCATGTGTTTTTCTAAACCTATCAAATTCCCCTAATTATCCTTCCTCAACAACCTACCTGACAACAATAACCCTATCCCACCAATCGCAATAAATAGAACAGCTCGTATTAATAGATCGAGTGCAGATAAATCAAAGAAGATAAGCTTAATAAACGCAATAACTAAGATAGTAAAGCCGGTTAAGCGTAATGTTCGTAAGTTGCGCACCGTACTAAGCCATAGGGCGATACTGGCTGTTACAAAAAGTGTAATCGTAGAAAGTGCGATGCTAAGCTTCCAGTCTAGTAGATTATTGTAGGCTAGCTGATGCACGAATCCCCATACAGATAGCATTATCAACACGATGCCGACACTAATTGTTGAATCTACATATTTCTCCATCTGTTGTTGGTAAATTTGATAAATACGGCCTTTCATCAGTACATCTAGTAAAATTGCCACAAGCACAACAATATAAATGATTCTTGTTAATAGATGAAGCCATCCAATTCCCTGCATTTCGGCTGGAAGGATACCGATTGAGAGCGTGAAAAGCAGGAAAAATGCGCCAAGTACTGGTGTTAATGCGCGTCCTTTATAATTTGTTGACACTAGAAGGGATGCCGCAAATAAGACAGCCAACATGATACACATCATATGTGGGGTGTTACTAACACCCACAAAATAAGTTGCATCAAGCTTACTAATATAGGCTAAGAAGTAACCTGTTGTTATGACCGCTAAAAAGTCTATTATATATAAATCCTTCATCAGCTTTTCAAATACCGTAAGTGATTCTTTTGGACGCATTGCATATAGATAAATAAGCAGCAGATAGATGGCTGGCATTAGTAAGTTAACATGGGAAATGCTGAAAAATGGTGTCGGCTCATGAATGATAAAGCTTATGATAATAGTAATCGTAAATATCATGGAGCTGACGACCTTCATCAAGCTTGCTCGTAAACGTAAGCTCATCATAACACCTGTAAATGCGATAAACGGTAATAGCAAATCTTCTACTTTCTCTGGAACATTCATAACAAGTAGCATATTACATAGGGCGATAAATGCGAGTGTGATGGCACTATCAAATGCCTCCTGCCATTTTTGCCTATAGCCATAACCCGCTAAAGTCGCAAACAAGATGACCAATACAAGTAAAAGCGCTTCGCTATATTCGATTGGTCTAATCATCAGGTTCATAAGCAATAAGCTAAAAATGCCTAGACTAAATTGAAGACCAACATGAATATGCTTCCATTTAGATTCAGTTTGAAATAAACGGCACCAACTCGTATAGTAAATAGCTAATACAGTCATCAAGCCAAACGCCATTATAGCTCGATTGTCGATGTTCATAAACGCGATAATGCTAACAGCTAGCATAGAGAAAAAGGTTGCTATATAGAGAGCTAGTTTTTGCTTATGCTGATATATGACAAATTGTAGCATTGTAAATAACGCAATAACATAAATTAAGATAATAACAGCACTAAAATCCATATATTCTAGTAAATACGGTAGCAAGAGTGAAGTGAAGGCTACAAACACTGTTAATATTTCATTTTTCTTCAAGTAACTAATGGCAATCCCATAGCCGATATAAATGATGGCGATGATGAGTGCCAGTGTTAAGCCAATGATTTCATACAATATTGCACTGGCCGCTGTTGTTAGAATTCCTACGATAAATGCCCCACCATATAAGGAAATGGTGATAGCTGGAGATCCCTTTTTTCTATGCTCCAGCACATATGCTAGTACGGCTAAGAAAATCGATAATGAATAGGCGAGGATGATTTTAACCTCATTCGATAAATAACCATAATCACTGACGAGCTTAAGACCCCAAAGCACCCCCATCACTAAAATGACCATAAATATTTTTGGTAAAGCCCACATGATACGTTCCTCCAGCGATTGCTGTGGTTGCTTCTTTTTTTCAGGTATTGGCTTTGCTTTTGGCTTGGAAGTAATAGTTGGTTTTTGTCCTGCCAATGATGAAGATTGTTCCATCATTATTTTTCTAGCATTTATTGTTGTTGATTGACCAACAGAATGTTGCTGTTTTAAGCTATCCAGCTCCTGCCTTAAATCCATCATTTCCTTCTCAAGCTTGGCAATCCTTTGCTCCATTTCAAGTGACATCCCATCATCCTCCCTACTTTATCATTTTTTTACATTATAACATCTTTTTAAAAGGTGTAAAATTATACTTTTAGATCATATTTATACTATTACTATCTAGGTCTCCGATACATTAAAGCACGCTCACTATCCTTCGTTCCCCTTGTAGTTGGATCTACAACAACCCCCATTAATACGAGAATTGATAAGACAGTATTTAAGATGGATGTTAGCTGCTCACTCATTGCACTCGTTAAATCATAGCCAAAAATAGCTGCAACTTGCTGTGCGAGTAATAAAATCAATGAAAACAGTGCCAATAAAAATGGCTTATGCTGAAGACGAATCCTCCAATTAATTTTCATAGAAGCTCACCTCCCCCCTTCTCTCTACAATATATGCACAGTGAAAACTTAACACATATGCAAAAATGGAGCTCGAACTATAGAAATAAGGGATTTAAATAAACAATTTACTTTAACGAGAAACACAAATCTACTCTATAAATACTATTTTATAGGGCAATAATCACCATAAAAAACAATGTGGATAAAAATCAGGTCTAGTACAATGAGTTCTGGTTTTGCTTAGTAAGAATTCCTCTTAGCTTTTCAAATAGTTTGTAATTACTTAATTCCCTAAATAATGCTTTGTACACTTTTATCTGTACTTCTATAACATTAAAATTTTTCCATCTAAAGCATTGACAAAAAAAACCTTACGTTATACAGTTAGTTACAAGAGTAATTAACCAATTAACAAAGGAGGTGGATTGTGATTCATTCTTTAAACAATGAAAAGCCTATCTTCCAGCAAATCCGTGAACGAATAGAGGATGCCATTCTAGATGGACAGCTGCAGCCTGAAGATCGCATTCCCTCCACCAATGAATTTGCGAAGGAATATCAAATTAATCCTGCAACCGCTGGGAAAGGCGTGAACGAATTAGTGGATAAAGGTGTTATTTATAAAAAACGTGGTGTTGGCATGTTTGTTAGTACAGATGCGCGTGAAATTTTACTGGTGGAGCGTAAGGAAAGTTTCTTTCAGCAGCATATAGAGCCATTAAAGAAGGAAGCAACAAGACTGGGTATATCCAATGAAGAATTACAAAATATGTTACAAAGGAGCTAGTGTATGAAAGTCGAAATAAAAAATGTTGTCAAAACATTTAAACATAAAAAAGCTTTAACAAATGTCACATTTACGATAGAGGGACCTAAAATTATTGGGTTTTTAGGTCATAACGGTGCTGGTAAAACAACTTTTTTAAATTTATTAGCTGGACTAATTACCCCCACTAGTGGAAGCATCTCTGTCAATGGAGAAAATGTCTTTAATGCACCTGCAACTTTACGTGACATTTGCTTTATCGCAGAAAGTGGTAATTTTCAGGAGGAAATGACCATTGCCCAAACATTGAAAGCCAATAGTTTCTTTTATCCACAATGGGATGAAACGCTTGCAAGAGAGCTACTTGAGGTATTTGCATTAAACCCCAAGGATAAAGTTCGTAGCTTATCAAAGGGAATGGTTTCGGCATTAGGCATTATTACAGGCTTTGCAAGCAATGCAGGAATAACAATCTTTGATGAGCCTTATATTGGACTTGATGTGGCTGCTCGAAATACATTCTATGATTTATTGATTGAGCAACAAACCGAAAATCCAAGACTTTTTATCTTATCCACGCATTTAATTGATGAGGCGAGTGAGCTGTTCGAGGAGATTCTTATTTTAAATGAAGGGCAATTGCTACTTCAAAAAACAGCAGAGGAATGGCATCAGCATATTGTGGCGGTAAAAGGAAACGCTTCAGATGTTGAGCGGGCAATACAAGGGCTAGAGGTTATCTATCAACATATGTTTATGCAGGAATTAACAGCGGTAATCTATAGCAATGGCCGCCATATTGAAGGGCAAAATATTAAACTTGAGCGTGTTTCATTACAGGATATGTTGGTGTATTTAAGTAAGCAGCAGAAAGCGAGGGCTATTAAATGAATACAATAAAGGGTAGTTTTTATATTCTATTTCAAAGCTATAAAAAGCAAAACATTATTTTTTGGTGCATTTTATTCGCTATCGTTCTATTGACTTTTTTCATAGATACTTTTTTTGGGCAATACTTGTTTTCTTTCGCCATTACGATTTCTATTCCAGTCTATATCTTTTACAGTACAACGGCATCAAAGTTGTTAAATAAAACCTTGCCTTATTTTTTAAAGCTCGGAATAAGTCGTACGCAGTATATGGTCAATGTTGGTCTCTTTTTTATCTGCTGGAGCCTAGCTGGCGCTGTAATCATTACTTGTACGCATAAAGTCATTAATTACTTCTCAGCATTACTAAAAATCAAAGAAATACTTATTATACATCCAATATACTTTTTCGGAAATTCCACTGCATTTATCGACACAGTTGCACTGGACACGGTATTACTACTATTCTCTTTAACTTCCGGGCTATTGTTAAACATTGTCTTTTATCGTTTAGGAACGATTGGTGGTTATAGCTTTATCGGGCTACTTTGTTTAATTCCGATTACTATGGTCATTTTCGAGTGGTACACTACATTGTTTGAGCTGTTTTCAAAACTATCAGCTATTACAATAGTAAGCAGTCTATTCGTATTTAGTGTTCTCCTGTACTTTATCATCACACTAGCTTTACGGAGAGCTTCAGTGCATCCTGCTTAATTCAAAAAGAAGGGATCAGCTAGATGGCAAAAAAAATGTTAATTAAAATAATTGGCTTAGAACTTCTTCTTATATTTTTCTATGTTTTGAATGGTGCCTACGTTTCCATTCAACAACCTTCAAGCCCCTTTCTCCAATTTGTGCTGCTAGTACCTCTAGCGGTAGGGCTCTTTGTATACATTGGGGTGAAAAAGAATTGGCACCAATACTTCTTTTTAGCTTTTAATAAAAGTAATATTTTACTCGTTAGCCCACTGATTTTCATTTTATGTATCATTCTTATCGGTACAAAAGGCTTGAATACAGAATCCTTTAGTCATTTAATCGTGATGTTGATCATGCAATTGTTTGTCGTAGCTTTTATCGAAGAAACGGTTTTTAGAGGCATCATGCTACGGATGCTATTAGCAAAAGGGCCTTTTACAGCAGTTTGGGTATCAAGTTTCCTATTTAGTGTCACACATGCCCTACAGTTACTTGGTGGTCAATCTCTTGAAGATACAGTTATCCAAATAATCTATGCACTACTTGTTGGCCTCGTACTTTCTTTACTAATTTTAGATGGTCAATCCATCATTCTAACAATATTGTTCCATGGCTTGAATAATTTCTTTAACTTTATGGGCAATGAAGAAAGCTCTTTGTTGTATGCATACATGATTATAATTATACTTTTTGTCTATATGCTACTATTATGGAAGCGTGTGAAGAAAAAAGTAGTCATCTAATAGTATATTCTCCTGATGCCAGGTCATTTGATGAGAAGACTTGGCATCTTTTTATGAGGTTTGATATTACTTTTTTGCCTCTTTTTCATTTACTTGAAAAAGAGAAATTTCCCCATTATTCGCGCAGTCAACTAAAACATACTCCACTTCATTTTGATCATTAATGCCAGACATTATATTTTTACAAACATCTGTCTCTTGCCCTTTGTCCTGCCCTCCAAATGCATCATGTGAATTATCATGCGTATATTGAATGTCATTCCCATCAAAATGTAAATCTGCGAAGATGGGATCCCCCTCTTTTGTATATGCAGTCACTCGAACAGTATCCTCTTGATTATTAGCTAGATGCTCAAGAAATTGTTCAAATCGTTCTAAATTATGTACTCCGTTATGTAAAATTGTAATATCCCCTCTTTTAATCGCTTTAGTGGAGTCGTATCCACCTGTTAAGGAACACCCAGTTAAAATGATTAAAACCATTAACAAGAATAAAATTTTTTTAAGCAAGGCTTAACCCCCTTTCTATGACCACTTATTTCAATACAATATTTACCATAACGAAAAATATATTAAGATGCAAGTTTAGTTCTTTTTCGTTCATAACATTTATACACTTAATACAGTAAGTGGGATAAAAAAATAAGTGAATAAACACACAGTTAAAATTCGGGTGCTTATCCACTTTTTTAGGAGAGTAAAGAGGCAATTATATTCGTTTTATTTTTGGGCAGGTTATACAGTAATCATTCGCTTCGTCGGAGCTTAAATAATAAAAGCAACAGGTTTTTCTTAATCGTATAGGCATATCAGTATCTTTAACAAATACCTTGGGATCACAATATTTTGTTAATGGATTTTTTCTCTCACCAAATAGATCGCCTGATGCCTGAAACGCTATATAATAATAATCATCCTCTAAACGAGCTATTTCTAGTGGATTCGCTTCTTCTCTTATTTTTGTTTCATAGAGCCAATTCACATAGATGGCTGTGTTTTCCCATAGAGTCGCTTTAGGAATTTTAGCAGTTGTCGCTAATATCCGCCAAACTCTCTCAAGGTTATTGGCAAATATATGTTGCATAATTTGATCACGCCAGGCTAGCCGATTTTGTATGGGGAGTGAAGTTGACCAATCTATTAATCTTATGCTGGGAAGCCACGGCTTTTCCTTATTATTCGATTCAATCCAAGCATTTTCAATGTCAACATTCAGCCCCTTTTCAAACCTTGACATTGCATAAAGTGCAGAGGCCATTGTCAATACACTATAGCGCTTAGCAAATAACGATGCCGTAACAAGTATAGAAGAAGAATTAAAAAAGGAAGCAATTTCTTGTAAATAAGTTAGGCAAAAATCTGTGTCTAGTAAATTCTTTGCAGGAATTGAATAAATTAAATCTGAATTTTGTTCGATTGTAAGTCTATACCCTTGCGTTAATACTGCTATTTCATCAGCTGTAAGATCTAAACTCACCTGATGCTTGCCTCCCCACTTTCCTCTTCTACTACTGTGCGTCCCTTACCATGAGGAACACATAATGGTGTCCCGAAAATTGGATCTTTAATAATCGTACAGTTCATTCGAAATACATTTTGCACCATCTCCATTGTCACAACTTCCTCAGGTTTACCTTGAGCGTATATTTGCTTATCTCGTACTGCGACAATATGATGGGCATAACGACATGCTAAATTTAAATCATGTAGTACCATAACAACTGTACGATTTTCTTCGACATTCAAATCAAATAGTAAATCTAATATTTCTATTTGGTGAGCCATATCTAAATAAGTAGTTGGTTCATCTAATAAAATTAAATCCGTTTTTTGTGCTAAGGTCATCGCAATCCAAGCACGTTGTCTCTGACCACCAGACAAAGCGTCTACTGATCGATCTACAAAATCAGTCATCTGTGTTACTTCTAACGCTTTATTTACAATTATTTCATCCTCATTAGACCACTGCTTTAACCAACTTTGATGAGGATAGCGCCCCTGTTTAATTAATTGTAAGACTGTTAATCCTTCAGGTGCAACAGGTCCCTGTGGTAGAATCGCTAAACGCTTTGCAATATCCTTTGTGGGAATTTTTTGGATTACGTCATCCTCTAAGAAAATTTGACCAGCTTTCGGTTTTATTAAGCGTGCAAAGGTTCGTAAAAGTGTGGATTTTCCACAACCGTTGGCACCTACCAAAACGGTAATTTTCCCTTTAGGTATTTGCAAATTTAAATTCTCTAAAATTTTATTCTCCCCATAATATACGCTTAAATCATGAGCCTTTAAAACATTTTTCAAAATCCTGTCACCCTCTTTTATACTCTTTAGCTATTGTAGCCGTTGTTAAAAAGCATTTATTGATTGCGTGTTTTAAACAATAAATATATAAAAAATGGAGCACCGATAGCTGCCGTAAATACACCTGTTGGTAGATCTTTAGGTAAGAAGGCTGTTCGAGCCACAATATCGGCTGCTATAACAATAATGCCACCGATAATAGCCGTTACTGGAATTAAAGCGGCAAAGGAGCGTCCAACAAGCATTCTACTCATATGTGGTGCCACTAATCCGACAAAAGCAATTCCACCAGCAAAGGCTACAGCAGAACCTGCAAGCATAACACTGATCAGTAAAAAGAATAAACGATAGACCTGAACTTTTACACCTAGTCCGATTGCAATATCATCTCCCAATTCCTTAACATTTACAATTCTAGCCATTACGAAAGTCAATGGTAATAATACTAAAACCCATGGAAGCAATAGAAAAACATCTTGCATATTAGCCCCATATAAACTTCCTGTTAACCATAAATATGCTTTCGTGGTGGCAGCCACATTGCTAATAACGAGCAGCATGGTAACCATCGCTTTTGCTAGTGCCGAAATCCCAATACCAATCAACACCATACGTATAGGAGTTACACCCTTTTTCCAGGAAAGAAGATAGATGATAAACGACACGATCGAAGCACCTATTATTGCTGCTAGGGGTAAAAATTGAATACTGACTGTTCCCATAAAATACACGATAAAAACAATCGCCCCAACTGATGCTCCACTCGTTACTCCAATAATATCTGGAGCTGCAAGTGGATTACGAATAATTCCTTGTAAGATTAAGCCCGCAACACCAAGTGCTGCACCGACTAACAAAGCCATCAATACTCTAGGTAGTCTTAATGTATGTAAAACAAAATTATAGTCCCCACTTCCGTAACCAAACAATTCCTGAATAACAATCCATGGATGAATAAAGTCACTGCCAGCTGATAAGCCAAGAATCGTTAATAGGACTAATAAAAGACTTAGAATTAGAGTGATCAAGCATGTTTTTAAAGCAATTTGAAACGAAATACGATCAGATTTTGAGCGTATTGTCATGTACTTAGGCATTTTTCGCTAACCCCTTTCGTGCAATATAAATGAAGAAAGGAGCACCAATTAAAGCAGTCATAACACCAATTGGCATTTCCAATGGCATGATTATAAATCTAGCTGCTATGTCAGCCAACAGCAGTAATGTAGCCCCAAACACTGCACTATAAGGAATAATCCAGCGAAAATCTGAACCTACAAGCCCGATTGCTATATGCGGAACGATCAGACCAATAAAGCCGATTGAGCCCGCTACCGCTACAGAGCTACCTGCAAGCACAATAATAATTATTCCTAGCATAATTTTAGTGATAATTGTTCGCTGCCCTAACCCTTTTGCAATATCATCACCAGATTGCAAGACATTAATGGATCTTCCCATAACTATTGACACAATGGTTGCAACTAAAATAAATGGAAGAACAGGTAAGAGCATATCAATGCTACGTCCTGACACTGACCCTGCTAACCAAAAAAGAACACTTTGTAGGCCCTGCTCATCAATCACAAGTAACCCCTGTGTAAACGATACGAATAAGGCTGTAATCGCTGCACCTGCTAATACTATTTTGATGGGTGATAAACCATCTCTTCCTAATGATCCTAAGAAAAAAACCATTGCTCCTGCAATACCTGCCCCTAAAAAGGCAATCCACATATAACTCATTAAGGAATCTATTGAAAACAAAGTAATCGCGCTGACAATAAAAAATATAGCTCCTGCATTAATACCTAAAATATCAGGTGCCGCTAACGGATTTCTTGTTAATGCACGCATTAAAGCCCCAGCAATGGCAAGGCTGGCACCAACTACCGCAGCAATAATAGCGCGTGTCAAACGAGAAGTTCTTATAATGACATGGTCTGTATTTGCATCATTAAAATGAAAAAATGCCTGATAGATAACCTCTAATGATATTGAGGTTTGACCAAGTGCAATACTTAATATAAATGTGCAAAAAAGCAATACACAGCTTATTAGTAAGCAAATTTTTTTCATTGGGGTACTGGAAAGAATAATTCTCATTTTATGCCAACTTTCTTCATCCACAATTTATCTCAAAAACTAGCTTGCAGTTTAAATATAAAGCTTTCTATCTACAAGAAGAGGGCTGTCACTAAAGATACAGCCCTTACTTGCCATTATTTTTCTATTTCAAATTTGTCATAAATATCATCAAGCATTAAATTAGCGCTTAGAATACCACCAGCTAGATTCCAATTAATTTCATCAACCTGATATACTTGATTTGCTTTGACTGCATCAAGCTCTTTCCATAATGGATGATTTGTCCATTCTTCATAAACTTTTTTAACAGCCTCATCATTTTCCATAAACATATAAATCACATCTGCATTCATCTGTGTAATACTTTCTTTGTCAGTTAGTTTTACAATCTCTAATGAATCATCTGTTAGATTTTTAGGTCCCTTGAAGCCAAGTTCTGATAAAATCGATCCTGCAAAGCCTGTAACATAAATTCGTGCATGATCTGCTCTGAAATTAACAACTGACACATGTAGTGGCCATTGGTCCCCAAGCTTTTCTTTAATTTTTGTTTGGAAATCTGCCACTCGGTTATCCCAATTTCCTAATAGTTCTTTGACCTTATCTTCTTGATTCATTGCTTGACCCATCATTTCTGCTGTTCCTTTGAAATCAAAAACAGTTTCATGGGCAACTGTTGGTGCAATTTGAGATAACTGATCATAAATTTCCTCATGACGCACTTTCGAAGCAATAATTAAATCAGGCTTAAGCTTCGCAATTTCTTCTAAATTTGGCTGTGTTTCCTGCCCAACGATTGTTACACCGTCTAAATCATTTTTAAGATAGTTATAGATAGGCGCTTCTGCCCAGGACTCTACTGCACCCACTGGCTTAATACCCATTGCAACTGCCACATCGGTAGCACCTTGATAAAGCGTTACTATTTTTGTAGGTGTTCCTTTTACTGTTGTTGTGCCCATCGCATGTGTAATTTCACGACTTGCTTCCTCTGTTTTTCCTTCTTCTGATGCTTTATTTTCCTGTTCACTACTTTTCGATGTTTTATCCCCGCAAGCAGCTAGTAAAAATGCGAATGATAGTAATAGTGTGAAAAGCAAATAAAAATTTCTTTTGTTAAATGTAAGTTTCGACATATATGTCCTCCCAAATAATAATCAACAATGATAATCATTATCACTAGAAGAGTATACTGTACAAAAAATGTATTTACAATATCTTTTTTTATAAAAAACGTACCTTTTTAATAATTTTAATAATATTTTATTTTTAATTAGCTGCTTATTATACAAATATACAAATTAATCTCTTTTGATAAAGAAAATCACCTGAAACAAAGGTATATATACTCATCTAAATAAGCTATAAGGATATATTAGGCATATGTTACATAAGTTTCGATTTTCACTGATGTGTGAGATTTATCTAATAGTTAGTAGGCAAATAAATAGACCCTATCGACATAGCCCTCATATCTTAATAATGAACCACAACTTATTAAAACAGGAGGTAATAACCATGTTTAAACGTATGCGTCACCATGGGAAAGGTCCACATTGCTGTCCACCACAAGCAATGCCAACACAATTTGATCCACCACAATTTATGCCACCAGAGCAATATGTTCGTACAAATTATATCCATACTGTCGTACCACATGTACAACCAACACATATTACAAATGTAAATAAACATATGATCGATCATCAATACTATTTCCCATGTACTGAATCTGTCGTGAATGAATGTTGCGAAAATCATACACTTTGCGGTATGCCGCCTAATCCTTGTCACATGCCGCAGCATCACTGCCCTATGCCACATCACCACGGTCATATGCCGTACCACCATAAACATATGGGCTATTAATGAAATAAGCGATGAGGCTATAATTTTTTATTAAAAATTTATTTATGATTATCATAAAAGGTTGCACATTTTAATTAAGAAAAATTAAGACTGAAATCCAATATTGGATTCAGTCTTAATAGTGTTGAAAAACTAAATGTTCAAGGGACTCTTTTTGAATACTACTAAGTCAAATGAAGAAGGATATTGAGTCACTAACGACTGATCAACTAAAGAGGAGACTTGAAAGTTTGGTATTTCAACAATTAATAAACAAATATAAATAGTAAGAAAAAAACGCTCAGAATATAATTTCCATTAAAAGTAAAGTAAATAATTTAACCCTCTTTTAATATATCAAATGTCACACATTATACAGGGTAAAAAAATAGGATAGGAAAGCAGTAAGGATATCTGCTTTACCTATCCTTTTATGTACTACAAATGACCTCATTTACCACAATAATAGAACTTCATGCGTTCAACTAACACCTCGTTAGTTCAACAATTACTGTATTATCTTTCTCACTTTAAAGTCCCTACCCAAACATCTCCTTTGTCGAGACTATATTGCAGGAAACCCCCAAATTCATTTTCAAATTTTATGGTTTCGTAGGCATTTCCCTTAATTTTTGATACTTCTTTTTCAGTTAAACTTCCTTCTTCTAACCAATCATTCAAGTCGTTTTCATCGTAATAATCAATCTCTATGTTCAAATCCCATTGAAATTGTTCTAACTTGTCCCTCAAGGAATGAAATTTATAGAAAGGGAATTCCTTGTTTTCTTCCCTTGTTTGAAGGATTTATTATAGAAATCAAGACAATCTCTATATGCAACGACAATTTGTGAATTGATAAAATTAGGGTCATACAGCCAGATTTTTAAATAAAATTCTTCATTTTCATCCATCATTTTTTGATGCCACTCTAGGTAAACTTCAATCATTGCATCAAGTAAAAGCCGATTATACCAATTGGGAGGGGTTTTTCGTACCCATGCATAAAAGGGATGAATCCATAATTTTTCGTATTGTCTGTGGTAATTCCTTAAATAGTCCATATCTAAATTTATTGCATTTTGCTTCCATCTTTTAATTTTTCTCTTATGTCTTTTCCAACCTCGTATTTTCTTCTTTTTTGAGTAATAAAATAGAGCCTGCACTCACCCCAGCTAAAATCACTCCTTGGTTCCACGCTTTTCTTAAAACATGATCTAATCCCCATTCTGTTCACAAAGCTAAAAGATTTTTAGTGTTTCCTCCACCAACATCAACAATATCTTTTTCTAATATAAAACTTTCAAGATCCCTGGTTGGGGGATTAAATAGTGAAAGATGGGATGGATCACAATTTTGGTGATTAAAAAAATTATAATACCTTAATATGTATTATCGGCATCTCCACTTGCGGTAGGGATAAAGCAAATGTTAGGCTCAAATTTCTCAACTTGGTTCAATATATATAAATCTAATAATGGATTATCTGGTTCCATTGAAAAACCGCCACCACCAAGTGCAATTATTTGTCTCATCTAAAAAACCACTTCCAGAAAATAACATTAGGTAAAAAGTTATACAAGTATTTAAGTAAACCCTTTTTGAACTAGCCCTGCCCCAATAGTTGCAGAAAAAAAGCGTTGGACCCATACAGATCCAACGCTTTTTATTAGTACATTTTTAAATATTGGTCACGTTCCCATTGATGAACAGTAGTGCGATACATATCAAACTCGATTTCTTTTGCTTCTTTGAAGTTTGCATAGATATGCTCACCTAACGCTTCTTGAGCTACTTTGTCTTTAGCTAGTAATGTTAACGCGTCATCAAGAGCTGGTGGTAAGTTTTCAATTCCATTTGCTTTACGTTCTTCTTCAGACATCACATAAATGTTACGGTTAATTGCAGCTGGTGGAGTTAGGTTTTGACGAATCCCTTCTAGACCCGCTTCTAAAATAACAGCCATTGCTAAATATGGATTAGCGGCTGGGTCCACAGAACGTACCTCTACACGTGTTGACAGACCACGAGCTGATGGAATACGAATTAGTGGTGAACGGTTTTGTGCTGACCATGCAACATAACAAGGTGCTTCGTAACCAGGAACAAGACGTTTATAAGAGTTAACTGTAGGGTTTGTTACAGCTGTGAAGCCTTGAACATGCGCAATAACTCCTGCCATGAATTGCATAGCTGTATCAGAAAGACCTAGTTCAGTCGATTCATCGTAGAATGCATTTTCTTTCCCTTTAAACAACGAAACATTGAAGTGCATCCCAGAGCCAGCTTCACCGTATAATGGTTTTGGCATGAAAGTAGCGTGTAAGCCATGTTTACGAGCAATTGTTTTTACAACTAATTTGAACGTTTGGATATTATCACAAGCTGTAATAGCATCTGCATATTTAAAGTCGATTTCGTGTTGTCCAGGAGCTACCTCATGGTGAGAAGCTTCGATTTCAAAGCCCATCTCTTCTAGCTCTAATACGATATCACGACGGCAATTTTCACCAAGATCAGTTGGCGCTAAATCGAAGTAACCACCGTGGTCATTTACTTCTAGTGTTGGTTCGCCTTTTGCATCTAATTTGAATAGGAAGAACTCTGGTTCAGGCCCTAAGTTGAAGCTTGTGAAGCCCATATCTTCCATTTTCTTTAGGATACGTTTTAGGTTATTACGTGGGTCACCAGCAAACGGTTCGCCTTTAGCAGTGTAGACATCACAAATGAAGCGTGCTACTTTCCCTTTTTCAGAAGTCCAAGGGAATACTACAAACGAATCTAAATCAGGATATAAATACATATCTGATTCTTCGATACGAACGAAACCTTCAATAGATGAACCATCAAACATCATTTTATTTTCTAGCGCTTTGTCTAATTGGCTTACAGGAATCTCAACGTTTTTGATTGTGCCAAGTATATCCGTAAATTGTAAACGAATAAAGCTTACGTTTTTTTCTTCGATTAGACGTTTAATGTCCTCTTTTGTGTATTTACCCACAGTTTTCCACACTCCTATAATTTGTCTAGCTTTTATCTTTACCCTACCCTATTAAAGGCTTTTAATAGAATCGGGATAAATCCCCACGTCGAATGGATGATTTTTGCATGCGTTGTGCTTGACGCATTTCCTCGCGCATAATGCGACGTAATTCTGAGTCACTTAAATCTGGCTCATCTGTCGTTACAGGGTCACTCTTTTTAGCAAATAATTTTTTAATCTTTGCCATATTCATTCCCTGCTCTAAATAATCCTTTATTTCTAGCAATGTATCGACGTCATTTAATGAGAACATTCGACGATTGCCATCTGTTCGGTGCGGCTCAATTAAATGGTGTTCTTCATAATAACGAATTTGGCGTGCCGAAAGCTCGGTCAATTGCATCACGATACTCATGGATAATAACGGCATAGTTCGTCTAATTTCACGACTCATTTAAGTCCCCTCCAATACCCGCTTATCATATAACGAAATTTTTACACTGTCAACAAAGATGTAAGGTTTCCTAACATCGATTTTTAATATTTTTTTCGACTGCTACAAAATTGTAAAAAACTATTCAGAATCATGATTTGAATAGTTTTTTACCTATTTATTTCTGAATTTTTTGAACAGCACTACAAATGGCGAATTTTACATGCTCATATGTGAGGCCGCCTTGAATAAATGCTGTATATGGCGGACGAATAGGACCGTCTGCTGTAAGCTCAATACTCGAACCTTGAATAAAAGTACCTGCTGCCATTATGACATCATCCTCATAGCCTGGCATATAGGCTGGCTCTGGTGCGTAATGGGCATTAATCGGTGAGTTTGCTTGAATTTCACGACAAAAGGCAATCATTTGTTCAGCTGTTTGGAATGAAACAGATTGAATTAAATCTGTTCGTTTCGCATCATAGCTTGGTGTCGTAGACATACCAATTTCTTCTAGCATTGCAGCTGTGAAAATGGCGCCTTTTAATGCTTGTGCTACAACGTGTGGCGCTAAGAAAAAGCCCTGATAAAAATCGCCCAGCGTATTTAATGTTGCACCTGCTTCAGCGCCAATACCAGGTGACGTCATACGAAAGGCACATTTTTCAACTAAATCAGCGCGACCAGCAATATAGCCTCCAATTTTCGCCAATCCTCCCCCTGGGTTTTTAATCAGAGAGCCTGCCATTAAATCTGCCCCTACCTCTGTCGGTTCCTGATCCTCCACAAATTCACCATAGCAATTGTCGACAAAGATAATAGCCTGCGGTGCTAATTCACGGACTTTCACGCACATATCAGCAATTTCTGCAATAGTAAAGGATGGTCGTGTTGCATAGCCCTTTGAACGTTGAATAGCAATCATTTTTGTATTCTCTGTAATAGCAGCCGCTACACCGTCCCAATCAATCTTTTGATTAGCCATTAAATCCACATGATGATAACTGATTTTATAATCCTTTAATGAACCAGTATCCTTGTCACCGCCATCTACTATGGATTGTAATGTATCGTATGGCTGACCTGAAATATACAGCAATTCATCACCTGGTCGCAGCACTCCGAATAGACTAAGCGTAATGGCATGTGTCCCCGAAATAATCTGTGGACGTACGATGGCAGCCTCCGCTCCAAAAACCTCTGCATAAACACGCTCTAAATTGTCACGCCCCTCATCATCATAACCATATCCATTAGAAGGATGTAAATGATAGTCACTAACTTGATGCTTCCTAAAAGCTGCAAGCACCTTTTGTTGATTAAAGAACGCCATATCGTCTACCTTCCTATGAAACGGGTAAACCTTCTCCTCTATTTCGGTAGCTAATGCTAACGTTTCTGTTGTTAAATTCGTTGTAAAAGTCATTCATTCTTCTCCATTCACATTTGTTCAATTGTGGGCACCATACCCACAAATTGAAGTTTTCACTTTACTCCTATCTCATCTTAACAATTTGTAGATGTGTCTGCAAAACTTGCCTATTGTTTCTACTCGTAATATGCGCTAAGCTAATGTGCGGACTTCTTTCATTATTTTCGATATTTCGACTACAAAATTCATAGATTCTGTTACATTTAATAGAATTCTTTAACTTTAATGAGAAAGTACATTATTTTTCAGAAGGGGTGAAAAGGGATGGCTTGGGAGGTTTTTAGTATTATTGGAACAATTGCCTTTGCTATTTCTGGGGCAATTATCGCGATGGAGGAAGAATACGATTTATTCGGTGTTTATATACTCGGTATTGTCACTGCCTTTGGGGGTGGAGCAATTCGTAACTTGCTTATTGGCTTACCTGTTACAACGTTATGGGGACAGGATATGATGTTCCAAATTGCGCTTGCGGCGATTACTATATTTTTTATTTTTCCACATCATCTAATTCAGCATTGGCATCGATGGGGAAACTTCACAGATGCAATTGGCTTATCTGCATTCGCTATTCAGGGCGCACTCTATGCTGTAAAGCTCGACATGCCAATTAGTGCAGTTATTGTAGCTGCTGTCTTAACTGGTTCAGGAGGTGGGATTGTTCGAGATCTATTAGCAAGACGCAAGCCCCTTGTATTACGTGATGAAATTTATGGTGTTTGGGCAGCTCTAGCAGGACTCGTGATTGGTCTAGAAGTATTAACAGGCGACCTCTTTTTATATGGATTATTTGGTATGATTACAGTGCTAAGAATTCTTTCCTATATGAAGAAATGGCGTTTGCCTTTACGAAAGCTGAATCGAGCATAACCATTTTATGAATAGTAACAAGCCCAAATAGTTCCAATATATGGACTTGTTATACTTTTTGGTACTACAAAGAAATGCCTTAAGCGTATATTTTTTCACCTATTCATTCGATTCTACTAGCACTACAGATTCCTCAAGTGTAGCCATGTTTTTCATCATGGAGCATGCTGCATCTAAAATTGGAAAGGCTAAAGCTGCACCAGAGCCCTCTCCTAAACGCATATTCATATGCAGCATTGGTTCTATCCCTAACAACTTGGCTGCTATTTTAGCACCTGGTTCTTCTGAGGCATGTGAAGGAATAATGTAGTCCTTTACTTTTGGCTCAAGCTCAAAGGCAATGAGGGCAGCAATCGTAGAAATAAAGCCATCTATAACAACAGGCTTGCGATTTGCTGCAGCTGCAAGTACAATTCCAGCCATAGCACCTATTTCTAAGCCACCAACTTTTGCAAGAATATCAATAGGATCGTGGCGATTTGGTTTGTTTAATGCAATGGCATTTTGAATAACCTCCACCTTATGCGCAATTCCTCCTGCGCCAACACCTGCGCCCATTCCCGTTACTACATTTGGATGACAGGCTTGAAGCACGGATAGGATAGCCGCACTTGGTGTAGTATTCCCAATACCCATTTCTCCAGTACCAAGAATATCGACTCCGTTACTTATTTCACTCGTTGCAACTGCAATACCTACTTCGATGGATTGAATAGCTTCTTCTCTTGACATAGCTGGACCCTTTGCCATATTGTCTGTTCCATATTTAATTTTCTTTAAAATGACCCCAGCATCAAGTGGTAAATCTTCTTTTACACCAACGTCAACTGTTACGATTTTTGCATTGGTTATGTTGGCGATAGCACAAACACCCGTAAGCCCTTTTGGAAAATTCATTGTTTGTAAAAAGGTTACCTTTTGTGGATTAGAAGTTACATCCTCCTCACAAACACCGTGATCTGCAGCACAGACAATAATTGCTTTGTTATCTATCTTTGGAAACATTTCTCCTGTAATACCAGCTAATTGTACTGCAAGAGATTCTAGTTTTCCCAAACTTCCAGGTGGCTTACTAAGAGCATCTATACGCTCTCTCGCTTTCTTCATCATATGACTGTCTACATGTTGAATACTTTCAATGGTTTGTTGTAATAATTGCATGAATCATTCCCCTTTCTATTTTACATTGAGCTTTAGAGAAAAAATAAAAAGCCTGTAGTTTATTCATCACAAATAAACTACAGACTTTTCCATCGTCTATATAATCGAAGCAATTAGGCAGGTCTCCTGGCTCAATTTCAACATTTCATAGAACCTTCCCAGCACCATGCTAGTGGCATACTCTATGAAACTCCCTTTTACAGTGGTGGGACCGCTAAAGACTTACACTTTATTCCCTATTCTCCCATAATGGGCACCCAATGCTATTATGCAATTTCTTTTAATTTACTGTAAAGTTTTTTGGGTGTCAATATGACAGCATTATCTTTATTACACTTTTGTATCAATTTCGCCTTGGCGTATTTGCGCCTGTAGAGGTGGAAGTCTTCTGTATCTGCCGCTGTCGCTACGCTTACGCGCATAAAACATCTGCCGCTATGCTTTCGATACAAAAACATTTGCTGAATAAAGATAAATAATCTAGAAAGTTGGAAAAAGACCAGATTGAATTTGGTGAATCTGACCATTCTTAACTTCAAATGTTAAATCAGCTGCATTTTTTATCATTGAATCGTGTGTCACCAATACAATGGTTTTTCCCTTTACTTTGTTTAAATATATGAGTAGAGATTCTATAATGCTCTGATTTTCTTTATCTAATGAAGCTGTAATTTCATCAAACAAATATATTTCGGCATCCCTTAAAAGTGATCTCGCTATAGAAAGCCTCTGCTGTTGTCCAGTAGAAAGATCAAGTCCATTATGTCCAATTAATGTATCAAAATTATTCTCCAAAGACGTTATAAAATCATATATATTTACTAGCTTGCATACTTTTATTAAATCTTCATTAGTAGCATCTGGATTTGCTAAAAGTAAATTCTCTTTGATAGTTCCAGTTAGTAAAAAATGATTTTGAGAGACTAGACATATTTTTTTCTTATAGATATGGTGAGGAATATTTTTCACATTATATTGATTTATTAATATTTCCCCTGTGTAACCTACATATAACCCTGAAAGTATGTTTAACAAAGTTGTCTTTCCTGATCCGCTCACACCTTTAAAAAGAACGATTTTTTTTAAAGGTATTGCAATATTAATATTTTTAAAAATTGGTGAAAATTCATTAGAATATTCATAACATACGTTACGTAACACCATCCTACCTTCCTCAAATGAAGGTATCGTCATATGACTAGACATATTGTTTACATCACATTTTGTTTCAGCAGGCACATCTAGTAGATTTTTAACTCTATTTATGGATACTATGGCTTCTTGAAAAAAGGTATTTAGTTGTCCAAATCTTAAAAATGACTGGTTAAAATTATTTGAATAAGAAGTAAAGGCAATTAAAATACCTATAGTCAAATCTTCTTTATAAATAAGATAGACGCCTAAAATAAGAATCAACAAATAGCTTATATAATTTATGAATTCTATTATTGTCCCGGATTTAATATTTAACAACATTTTTTCAAGCGATAGTTTATAGACTAAATCATTTTTTTGAGAATATCTATTTACTCCCTCAGCTTCATTATTTAATAGTTTAAACAATTTAAAAGATGACAGTAACTCTCCTAAGTATGTTAGATAATGATCTAAACTTTGCTTTACACTAATGTCCTTTTCCCGTATTTTTTTGCCATAAAATTTAAAGATAAATAATGTTAATGGACATGTGATAAATAGAATCGAAACTAACAATAAATTGATATTTAGTAAAATTATAAACACAACTAGAATACTAATACAATCGATGAAAATATTTAGTAACTCTGAAAGAACATTTGAAAAAGCTTTTGTATCGTTTTCAATTTTATTCATCATTTCGCCTTTAGGAATTAATTGATAATCATCCATATCCTTAGCCATAATTCGTTTAACCATTTTCAATTTAACATCTATTTGAATGTTAGCAATTAATTTCGCTAAATAATATTTCTGAATAAATTTAATGCCTAAATTAATTAAAAATAATATTGCAATAAATAGGATGATTTTTAATGCGTTACTTACTTCCTTATTTGTTACATAATCTATAAACCTACCAAATATTAAAGGATGTATTATGTTTAAACCCATCGAAACGCACATTATAGTATTTATAAATACTAATTTCCTGTTATATGGACCTGTATATTTAAATACCTCCAGTAATACCTTCATGTATTATGTTATTTGCCTCCTAATCTTCTTATCAATTTATTGATCCTCCAACTTTATGATAAACGAATAAGCATCTTGAGGTTTTTCTTTCAAAATAGTAAGATAATCTGTCATATATGATTCTGTAGTTGTATGAAATTGTTCATTTTTCATTGTTTTCAGCTTTGCTTCACTAAATAAATCACTGTTATTATTTAGAATAACTTTCTGTTCAATAATTTTTTTTAACAACTCATAACATACCGTCTGTTTCTCTGTCTTCCAAGTTTCGTTCATTAAAATATTTAGTAAATCTTCTATAATATTATAGCCATAATTAAATTCAAAAAATTTATTAGAATATGGACGTATTTCAATTGTCTTTCCATTAATGCTTATAATATTTCCGACTTCTCTATTAATTGGTAAATTAAAGTCTTTAGTAATACTAATTTTTTGATAAGGATTTTTTATTCCGAACTGTGCCATTTGTTGGGTAAGGTCTGAATAGATAGCAGAAAATCGATCAGCTCGTTTTTGACTTACTCCTTTATATTGAACAGTAATTTCATTGAATACATAACTCTCATAGGGCTGACTCATTAGCTCGTTCTCTTTGAATTCTTCATACAAATGTAAACAAATTATTGCTAAAATTGAACAACTGGCTAAGCTAGCAAAGAAATACTTGTCTTTTTTTAATGTTGGCCTTTTACTAAAACAAACCGCCGCTGCCATAGAGCAAATACAAAGAAATAAAACACCCACAAAATTTAAATAATGTAGATTATCTGGATACATAAAGTTAAGCGTAGGTGCAATATATTGAATTATCTCCAATTTATAGCCATGCATTAACATTAATACAAAATAAATCACAACAAGTATTAAAATAGAGGCATATTGATTTGAAAAGAATGTAGCTACTAAAAATGGAATAGATATTGTAAATATATGAAATATAATAATTACAACTAAAATATTAATAATAGGTGTATCAACATAAACATATTTCTCGAAAAATCCAAGTAATATAAATGCCGGTGAAGTCAGTACAAAACCTAATATCCATTGCCACAAAATTATTTTTCTTGTAGTAAATATTGAAATTAAAAAGATTTTGTCCATTTGATAACGCTGATGCAATGAAATAATTTGTATTGTCATTACGGCTGAAAAAATACCATATAAAGGAATCATCGCTTGTGCATCATTTACAGTAAAGAAAAATTGTGAAATGAACAAGGCTAATACTAACGCATAATAAGTGAAGAGATAATCATTACGAACGATAACCTTAGACCAAAATAAGCTTATATCTTTCATATTTCTTTCATCCTTCTGTCAAAAAGATAGACGCTAAAAACGATAAAAAAAACTCCCAGACATAAAAAAACTATTCTTTTTAAATTAAACACAAGGTTTACCAACTGTGTCTCAAGTAAATCTGGATTAAACCAGATAGATAAAAAGGGTGAATTAATAAATTGTATACTAAGTAATAAATACAATATTGTTATAATGTGAAGATAGATTGTGCGCTTTAAAAAAAAGGCGATTAAAAAATTAAATGCTACACAGTATAAAACCGTACTCATTACTTGAAAAAGAGTAATGAACATTAATGTTATTGAAATCATTCCTTTAAAATAGCCAAATAAAACAATATAAAAAATTAAAATCACAATATAAATTAACAATATGATGGCCATCATTTTGGCTAATATATACATAGGCTTATTGTTTAGTTTAAGCAAAATAACATTTCGCTCAAATGTATGTAAGTAACCTTTCCATACATATGAAACTACGCTTGGAATAAGTATAATAAGAAAAATCATTTGTATTTGAAGAGCTGCGTACCAATTCCCTTGAACTTCATCCAACGAATTTAAATATATAACCATTATCGGTACTACAAATATAAAAATTACTAAACTAATAATGATTGCTAGACTTTTTATTAGTCTTTTAAACTCAAAATTTAATAATACGATTAGTTCATTCATAGCATCGTTTGCTCTTTTCTATTGATAAAAATATACGCATCCTCTAATGTAGGAGCTGTTACAGCACTTCCTGGAATAGGTTCATCTGCAATATATCGTATTTCAATATCGTGCTCTCTTTCTTGCAGGGATACAAACAACTTGGATTGAATAATTTCATCAGGGCTACTTTTTGTGCGATGAAGCCAAACCTTCCCCTGAACCTGTTGAATAAGTTGAGCTGTATCACCTATATAATTGATTTTTCCTTTTTGGAGAATCATAAGTCTCTTACAGGTTGAGGAGATATCCTGCACAATATGTGTAGACAGTAAAATAATTTTATTTCGACTTATACTGTTAATTAAATTTCGAAACGATACACGTTCATGAGGATCCAGGCCGACAGTTGGTTCATCAATTAGTATTATTTTAGGATCACCTATTAATGCTTGTGCAATGCCAAGTCGTTGCTTCATACCACCTGAAAGTTCCTGAACCTTTTTCTTTCGTTCGTTGAATAAGCTAACCTCTTGAAGTCTTAAATTAATCTCTTGTGAGCGTACATCCTTTCTATGTATACCTTTTAGCCTACATAGATAATCTAAAGTTTCTTCGACCGTTACGTTTGGAAAAAAATCAAATTTTTGCGGTAAGTACCCTAACATTTTACGAACCTCATGAGGATTGTCTTTTAAGTTAATTCCGGCTACTTCTATTTCACCCTGATTGAAAGGAATTAAAGTAGAGATGATTTCCATTAACGTTGTTTTTCCTGCACCATTTTCGCCAAGCAATCCAAAAACGCCCATATTGATTTCCAGTGAAATATTTTCTAGAACACGGATACTCTTATAGCTTTTCGTTAGATTTTTAATTTTGATTTCCATTTCGAACAAACTCTTTCTCTTTATTCTTTTCTAAAAGTATTTCTTTTTGTTCTTCTGTTAAACGCAAATATAGATGTAAACAGCCTTCTAATTGTTTTCTTGTTAAAGTACAATACTGTTTAGGTGGATTAGTTACTTTTCCTGTCATTTCTAAGTTCTCATGATGACATCCACCACCACAAAGATTTTTAGCCCAGCAACTATTACAATTTAACCTGTTTGAAACATGCGCTTCCATTAGAAAATCTGTTTTCGAAACTTCATTTACACCTTCAAAAATATCTCCTTGCTTATATTCCTTATTGTTTACAAATCGATGACAGGGATAAAAATCACCATTAATGTCTACAGCTAAAAAATTCACTTCAGCTCCGCATGAATATGTAGATTCATAACCAGCATGAATGCGTTCTAAATTTTTCATAATATTATTGATTTTAACAGCCTTATGAAATTCTTCGTTTTCTACTAATTCTTCGAAGTATTGTATCAAACTATTATAGCTTTCATTAAGTTCAATAAATTGCTCCTCTGTAAACATTTGAATAGCAGGTGCAGCATAAATGCTTCTGAAATTTAAATCAAATAAATGATTATAAATTTCAACTAAATCTGTATTCTCAGGAGTAATTGTAGATCTAACTCCTAGCTTTCTTTTATTTCTTAGTTCTTCTGTTCGTTTTATAATAACCTCATAACTACCTTTTTTATTTCCATAAAATCGATTTATATCATGGGCATTTTCATTCCCATCAACACTCACTTGAACAGCAATTTTATTCTCAACTATAAACTTTGTAATATCCTTATTTATTAATGTTCCATTACAGGTCATACTATAACTAATATTTTTATTGTATAGATCTGATTGCATGTTTGCATACTCGACAATTTTCTTAAGCACATCGAAATTCAGTAATGGCTCCCCACCAAAAAATACAATTGACAGATTATTTCTATTCCCTGATTGTGCTATCAAAAAATCAACTGCTGCAATTGCCGTTTTTAATGACATTCTGCCCTTTTCATTGTATTCACCATCGCCAGCATAACAATATTTACAGCGCAAATTACACTCCTGTACCATCATTAATGTGATTGCACTAATATTTTTAAATTTTTCAGGAGATATAAGTGTTTTTTCTTCTACATAATTTATTAGCTTATTTTCAATTAAAGCATCTATTATGTTTTTAAATTCAATTTCATTGATTTTATCCTTCAACTGGTTATAGATTTCTGTCGTACTTTTTAGTTTGCTTGTCAAGATAAAATGAATAGTATCATCAATTTCAAATAATGCATTTGAAACAGGAACATACACATAGTTTTTTTTATTCTCTCGTACTATTTTTATATTAGAAACTGCAATTGTTTTCGTAGTATTTAAAATATTGATAGACATAAATGAATTCCCCTCGTATTCATAATAAGTTTACAATATGCAATGTGGAGCAAATACATGTGTCATTTAAATGCATTTACTCCACACCATTTCATAAGTTTCTATAAACATTACCCATCATGATCACTGAAAATGCAAAATTCACTACCCTTCTCACACGTCCAATCCCAATTGTCACAGTGAATACAAGTATCCCGCTTGTCACATAAAATACATGTTCTGGAAAGACTAACTTCGGAACTAAATCCCTTATTAATTTGTTTTAACATAATGTCACCTCCCCTTTAACAAAACAATTGACCTACTTAAAGTCATTTGCTTTTTTAAAGTCTAACAGGTTTCATATAAAAAAAAATCGGTATATCTCGCAATAATTTATACGGAAAACACCTATAATTTTTCACAGATACTCACGAAAATATGTAGGTTCGCGAGTATTTGTCACCCTTCTTTAATTTCAAAACTATAGATATTTTTACATAGTTCTTAACTCATTTTAAATTTCCATATTTTTTCACAAATTACATAGAAATAGCAAAACCATTTATGCTAATATATGGATAATAAAGAACAGATTTCATTTAAAGTTTGTTCGATAGCTTCCTAGATGAAACATATGATCTTTTCTCCTATATCTCATCTTGTTATAGAACGGAGTGGAAATGATGAACATTAACGTGTTATTTGTAGAAAAAACAGAGCTACTAGAAACTCAAACAGAAAATCTTGATTATACTGTTAAGGGAATCCCAGACCCTTCCTTGTTATTTACAGATATTTATCCATCCAAGATAGTCTTGGATATTTCTATAAAATCCTTTAACGGTCTTCATTTATTCAACCATCTACTAAAGAATATGCCTAATCATCCTCCTATTCTAATTAAAAACCATACTGGTGTAAGAATAGAGGAAGAAACTAATAAGACAAATGAAAATTTAAATGAGGGGAAATACATTCATCAAACGAATAAGATGCTTCCGCAAATTCAGACTAATTTTTCTGAAAAGAAATTAACTGCGAAAGAACTAGAAATACTATTACATATAGCAGAAGACAAAACAAATTGTGAAATAAGCCTAGAAATGGGGATAAGTAAAAGAACAGTAGAGCACCATATTTCGTCTATAATTCAAAAATTTGATGTAAATTCACGTGTTGGTGCTGTTGTTACTGCCATAAAACATGGACTTTTAAATGTTAAATGAATGAGTAACTGCAAATTACATAGTAAAGAGGCTATCCGAAAAATCAGATTTCCTCTAATTTTTCAGATAGCCTCAGTTAATTATCATTATTTTCGTTCTTTCTGATCTATTTCACTAATAAAGGTCGCACTAAGTAATAGAATAGCTTCTATTATTTGTAGCATAGTCATTTTTTCTACTATAATCATCGTTGTGATAACCAATGATGTAAGAGGGTCATTATAGCTTAAAATGCTTACTTGATCATTCTATTCTTATTTTATCAAAATCCACTTGCTATTTAAATTGATCGATATTTGGCTGGTGTCATTCCAACATATTTTTTAAATACTTTACTAAAATACTCCTCATTACTATAGCCCACTAATGAAGCAATTTCATTATTTCTTTTATTACTATGAACTAATAGCTGCTTTGCCCTATCAATTCGTAGTTCATTTAATAGGTGGATGAAATTTTTATCAATGCTTTTTTTAATTAATATACTTAAATTTGCTTGGCTTTTATTAAATATGCCTGATAAGTAATTTAAATCCAACTGTGGATCATCAAAATGCGTATAAATATAATCGACTATTTTTTTACCTAAATCATCCCTATTGCCATGTAAATTAAGTATTTTATCTACGAGCGGCTCGATATAGCTATTTACTATTGTTGATAGATTGTCTTCTTTAATCATTTGATGGTGAATACTAATAATTTTTTGGGCACTGTTATACGTTTCAAAGCAATTGAAATGGATGCTATATTGTAGTAAGAACGTAATCATAAATTCTAATCTTTGCTGAAAATCAATGTTTGTATTTTGTAAAATCGCTATAAATTCTTGTAATTTAAATTCATCCGTAAAGATTTGATTATCAAAAATGGGTTTTCTTTTGTTTAGCGCAGTGCCGCCTGTATTTAGATGCTTCTTCAGCAGTAACTCCAGCACAGCTCGATTTACATCATGTAAGTCTTTTCTTTGCAGAACAATATGATGATCCTGACTATACGACAAAACAAAATCAGTATTCATAATTTCAATATGTTCCCCAAAAATATTAAAATGAAATAGCTCATGAGCGTGTGGAATTCCTGTATTTTTTGTTTGATTGATGCTGACAACAAAGTATTCAAATGAATAGATATTACTATCCGTCATTTGTTGATCAAAGGCCAATATTAAATTTAATAATTGATAATATTTGATGGAATAATCTACTTGTCTCTTCATGCTCAATGCTTCCATCGTTTGTGACAGCTTTAGCTTTAGATTTTTATAATCAATCGGCTTTAAAATATAATCCTCTGCTCCAATTTGAATAGCACTTTGCAAATATTGAAAGTCATCATAGCCTGATAGAAAAATCACCTTAAACTGATGGAACTTTTTTAGCTCCCATACAGCCTCTATTCCACTCATCCCTGGTAAATTAATATCTGATAAAACGATGTCAGGGGAAATATCTTTAGCTGCCAGTAACATGTCTTCCCCGGTTGCATAAGAAAAGACATGTAGGGATTCAGTAAAATTTCTGTTGATAAAAAAGCTTAGTCCCTCTCTAATAAAGTTCTCATCCTCTACTATAAATATATTCATAGAGCTCACCTCACTGTTAGAAGACATTATTTCTTATATGGTAATAGAATTCTCGACACAAAGTATTTTTGTTCATTAACTAGAACTGTAACACCATATGCTTCCCCATATTTTATCTTTAATCGTCTATTTACATTTTTCAATCCAATACTACCCTCATGATTTTCTTCATTTATTTTTTCATTTAGCATAGCTATTTGAGCAATGTCCTTATATTCGCTATTGTTATAAATATCAATTACGACATCATTTTTTTTTCGATAAATATCAATATTTATTGATATAGACTCTTTATAGCTGTAACCATGCTTAAAAATATTTTCAACGATTGGCTGAAGTGTAAATTTTAAAATAGCACTTTGTGATAAATCATTATCTTTTATCTGAATATCAAATACTAAATAAGAAACTCTGATTTTCATAATATTAATGTATTCTTCAATAATTTCTAGCTCTTTTTCAATCGTTGTTTCCTTTTCACTATTGCCCGTGTTATATCTAAAAAGCTTTGCTAGACCAACGCTTAAAGTAGAGATTTCCTCAACTTCATGAATCATAGCTAATTGATTAATATTGTCTAAGGTGTTGTAAAGAAAATGCGGATTAATTTGGCTTTGTAAATTATTTAATTGTGCTTCATAATTTTCTCGAACATAGTCTTTTTCCTTTTCTACCATATATGCAATTGTCTGATTTAATTCTTGATTGGCGATATTCAACTCATCATTAATCCAAGTAGGCTTCTTCTCTTTATCTTCAATATGATAAACTGCTTTTCTATAAGAGGTAATACGCTCAATAAGCATTTGCAGAGTCGTACTAATTTTATTGGAATATAAAAAAGTGATAATGGTTAGCAGTAAAGTAGAGGCAATGGCGAAGGCCATTAAATCCTCCTTTTTATTATTCAGCTCTTTAAAAATGGAATCAGACGTAGCAATAACAACATAATAACAATTATTAAAAGGATCAAATGAATACATCAGAATTCGTTCTACATTCAAATAATCAATTTTATAGTAATTGGTTTTCTGGGGTTCTAATTTACGAAAATACTCCATATGCTCTGAGATATGGGAATTCGTGCTAAATCTAATATCCTTTTGCTCTGTTAATAACAGAAAATCAGAGTAGCTTCCCCAAATTGAATTTAACACTTCATGATATACCTTTGTGCTTGCTTGATTATTCTCAAAAGACGAATTAAAATAATGAATTTTTTTCAATACTTCTAGTCTTGTTTCGATCAGTAGCTTCTTTTGATATTCTCCAACATTATTGATATAAATCACAGTCATCATAAAATAGGGCAATATAAAAACAATGAGGGTAAGAATAAGATATTTATATTTTAACGATAAATACATTATTCTCACCCCTGTCTAGTTTCCTAGGATTGTTCCTCTTCCCAGATCGATTGGCCGCTAGATACACCACCATCAATAACTATTTCACTACCCGTCATATAGGATGCTTCCTCGCTCCCTAAATAATAGACTAATGATGCAATTTCCTCTGGACGTCCTAATCTTTTTAATGGTACATACTTTGCCTGATCCTGCGGCGTTTTATTTGCTTTTTGCGCTGCATACTCAATCATTTGTGTTTGAATATATCCAGGATGAATGGAATTCACTCGTACAAAAGGTGCAAATTCCATTGCTGCGTTTTTTGTAAGTGTTCGTATGGCACCTTTAGTTGCTCCGTATATCCCTAGACCTTTTGCACCAAAAAAGGCGGCATTGGAGGATGCATGAATAATCGAGCCATTTTCCTGTTTATACATAATAGGTGCAATATATTTTAAAGCTAAAAAGCTACCCTTCACATTAATATCAAACATAGCCTGATACTCTTTTTCTGTGGTTGTAACGATATCATTCATGACAAATATCCCAGCGTTATTAAACAATACATCAATTTGATAGTCTTTGTCATGTATATATCTTTGTAACGATTTCCAGTTATTTTCATTTGTAACATCTAATTCTATAAAGTCAACCCGAGCACCATAAATACTACTTAGCTTGCTGCCTTCCTCTGCATTAATATCACATGCGAGGATATGAAAGCCCTCCTGATAAAATTTATCGAGAGTGGCTCTGCCAATACCAGCAGTTGCTCCTGTAATTAGAATACGCTTTGCCATATATACCTCCATCAATAATCTTTATTTCGCAATCCAGCCACCGTCAATAACTAGCTCACTGCCTGTCACAAAATTTGCCTCATCACTCGCTAAATATAAAACACCGTAGGCTACATCCTGAGGTTTTCCAAGCAATGGCAATGGTGTTACTTCCTTCATCCATTTTGCTTTTTCACTATTCTCAAAAAGATCTCGTGTCATTTCCGTTTCAATCATGCCAGGATGCACAGAATTCACACGTATATTGTATTCGGCTAAATCCATTGCTGCTGCCTTTGTTAAGCTTCTGACAGCTCCCTTTGAGGCATGATAGGAAACATAGCCTTTTTCACCAATAATTCCATAGACAGACGAGATATTTATAATACTTCCTGCCTTCTGCTTTATCATGTGTTCAGCACATTTTCGAACGCCTAAAAAAGTACCCGTCGCATTAATGTTCATAACCTTATTCCAGCCCTCTAAATCCTCATGTATCACTGAGCTTCTAGAAGGTATGCCTGCATTATTCACTAAAATATCTAAACGTCCAAACAATTGAATGGTCTTTTGAATAACGATCTCCCACTCTGTCTCAGAGGATACATCATGTTTATGCACGAAAAGATGATCATTTCCTATGTGCCGCTTCCTCAAGAGCTCTAATGCCTCTCCATTAATATCTGTGGCAACAACCTTCGCTCCCTCTTGTAAGAACAATTCTGCCTCTGCCAGCCCTTGTCCATTTCCCGCACCTGTAATAATTGCTACTTTATTGTGTAAGCGCATTTTATTCATCCTCTCTATTTCTGAATCTTCGAACGTCCATAAAAATCGATCATAACAGCGACAATTATAATGGCGCCTTTAAAGATGGATTGCCAATAAGTACTGATGGAAAGACTATCAAAAACATTTGAAATCATAATTAAAATACTTCCACCAATAAATGTTCGCCAAATTGCACCCTGTCCACCTGAAAGTGAGGTACCCCCAATAACGACAGCTGCTATTACATCTAAAACAATTGATTCCCCTATATTTGCCTGACCCTGTGCAAGTCGAGATGATAAAATGATACCGCTCATGGATGCACATAGACCACAGATGATATAGGTGCTAATGACTAGTCGATTTGTCTTTAACCCCGCTAATCTACTAGCCTCACTGTTACCTCCTACTGCATATAGTGCCTTTCCATATAGCGTATAAGAGAGAATTGTCCCTAGCGTAATAAAAATAACAGCTAGAATAATGACAGAAACGGGAATAGGTCCGAGATAATGAGAACCGAAAAATTTATAGGCTGGGTCCTTCACAAAAAATGGCTGTGCCTTCGAATATACTAATGCAAAGCCAGTGAAAATAGAGCCTGTTCCCAGTGTTGCTACAAAAGGAGGTACTTTTAAATAAGTGATTAAAACACCATTTAATAAACCTGCAATGAGGCCAACTGATAAACCAACAATCACTGCTACAAAAATAGATGTGCTATCTACTAGGCTTGCAGCGACGACGGCCGTTGCAGCGTATAATCCTCCGATAGACATATCTAAACCACCAGTTATCATTACATAGGTCATTCCAGCAGCCATTATGCCAATAATCGCCAATTGACTTAGCATATTTAATATATTAGTAGGATTTAGAAACCCATTGTAAACAATTGAGGAAATAATAATCAGCACAAAAAATGCAAACACTACGCCATATCTAAACCCTAAATTTTTAATATTACTAATATTCAGACTTTGTTTTCCAGAAGAAGTCAAATTCTGCTCTTCAGATAGTTTATTCATTATGTCTGATGACTCCCTTCCAAAAACGTTGATTCAACGATTTTATTGACACTAATGTCCTTGCCCTTTAGTTCACTAACAATTTCTCCTTTAGAAATAACAAGTATACGATTGCTGACAGCAACCACCTCTTCTAGCTCTGAGGAAATAATAATGATACTCATACCTTGCATCGCTAACTCCTTTAATTTACGTAACACATCTAACTTAACGCCAACATCAATTCCTCTAGTAGGTTCATCTACTATTAAAACCTTCGGATTAACACTCGTAACCTTTGACAATAAAACCTTCTGCTGATTTCCCCCTGATAAATTTTTAACGATGGAGTTAATCGGTCGTGTTAGCTTAAACTCCTGTATATATTGTTGAGCAAGTTTTTTTGATCTTTTAGTAGATAAAAAACCATAGGAACCAATACGCTTTAAATCAATTAGATTAATGTTTTCATGTACCTCAAAGCCTAAATGAAGTCCCGTTTTTTTCCGGTCCTCTGGGGCTAATACGATTCCATTTCCAATTGCTTGTCTAGGTGTAGAAGGGATTTTAACTGACTCCCCCTGTATTTTAATCGTTCCTTTACAATTTTCGCCTAGCCCATAAAGCGTGTTAGCAATTGCGCTTCTGCCCGAGCCCACTAATCCACCCAAGCCTAAAATTTCTCCTCGCTTTAACGTAAAGGATATATTTTTTAAAAAGTGGAAGCTCTCCAAATTTGCAACCTCTAATATAATTTCCTCTGAAGGAATTTGATTTGGATACTCCTGCACTAAAATTTCTTTAAAATCACTGTCGATTTCTTCTCCAAGCATAGCATGTACAATTTTTTGCTTTGTCCATCCCTCTATGCTGCTATGCTCCGTAACTACACCATTCTTTAACACCGTAAATGAATCACAAATCTTCATGATTTCGTCCAGATGATGACTAACGTAAAGAATCGTGATTCCTCTTTTTTTCAATTCCGTTAAAGCCTCTAATAAAGCCTCCCTCTCATTCTGTGCTAAGGAGGACGTAGGCTCATCTAAAATTAGAATTTTGGAATCTAAATTTAAACATCTCATGATTTCAAGAATCTGCTGATCGGCTACAGACAAATCAATTGCATAAGAATTCGGTGAAATACGCGTATTTAATAGTTTGCTCAATTCATAAAATCGTTCTAATCGTTTTTTTCGATTGACTAAAATTGACTTACCTTCCTTAAAGCCAAGAAATACATTATCTAAGGCGGTCATATTCGGTATGATGGTTAATTCCTGAAATATTGTTGCAATGCCAGCCTCTCTAGAGCTATGAGGATCGCCATAATGCAATTCATTTTGATCAATAAAAATATTGCCTTCTGTTGGCTTAATTCTGCCTGAAAGCATGCCAATAAGTGTTGATTTACCAGAGCCATTTTGCCCAATAAAAGCGTGGCAGTGACCTTTTGATATTGTTATATGAATGCTTTGATTCGCAAAAAATTCACCATATTTTTTTGATAAATTAGTGATATTGATAATAGGTGCTGCCTTTGTCATAGAATCACTCCCCTCCTGATAAAGCAAGCACACGGGGTAATAGAAAATGCCCGTGAACTTGCCTTATATTTTTATAATGGCTCAATCTAATATTCTGGTAACCCTTTTGTCTCAAAATCTGCGATATTATTTTTATTCACATAAGGTGTACCTGGTAAAATTTCCTCTTGCGTTAAATCATAAAAGGATTGATAATCCTTTCCTTCAAAATGATTTTTAATCGCTTCCATTCCTTTTTGTACCTCTTCTTTTGGAAGCATAATAACTGTTTGTTCAATATCACCGTTTCGGACTGCTTCAAAGGACCACTCGTCCCCACCAAAATCATAAATTTTCACTTTTCCTTTTTTACCCGCAGCATTCACGGCCTCTACAACCCCTGCTGACATTCCTGAATAGTTTGAAAAAATCACCTTCAAGTCAGGATGAGCCTGTAATGCGTTTTGTGTAACTTGGAACGCTTGATTGGCCGTGTAATCTGTTGAATAGGGACCAATGATTTGCCATTTATCATTATTGGCTATTTCAAGCTCCATGCCCTTTATATTGTTTAAATAAGGCGTACCAGTGGATGGACCACCAATAATAGCAATCTTCCCGCCATCTGGATTGTTTGCAACAATATCCTTGTAAATATCTTGATAAACATTAACACCTTGTCCACCGACAAACGTAAGTGTTCCCTCAGCAGCATCATCCACTGCTCCACACAATTCAATATTAATGGCTGAAACAGCAATATTCGCTGGAAGAACTGAGCTTTGAACCATATCACATAGCTGATTACCATCCACCGCCTCTATTAAAAAGGCGTCAAACTTTTTTTGTGCTACTGCATTTTGAAGCTGGTTTAGCTGTTTAAGCGGATCAAAGCCACCATCAAATATTTCTATTTTCCAACCGTATTCTTTTGCTACTTTTTCTGCTTCTTTAATGCCTGTTTGTAAATAATTATTGCTGGCACCTGCAGAGAAAAAGGCCACCGTTTTCTGATCATCAGAGGATTGCTTGTCATCCGAGCTGCCTGAATCATCCGTACTACTACATGCTGCCAAAAGGACAGCGAAAACGAACAAACAAACTGTTAACCATTTTTTCATAAAAAACACCTCTTACATATTATAGTTTTGATATAAATCATTTCTTCGTTTTCTATCATGAAAAGTAGTAGCTACACCACTTTTTCTTTTGTCATATAATGTGTCTATCTCTAGTATAGAGGTAATAATCTCAAAATCGCTTGTAGTACATTCTTCCATTATTCCGTTGGATGTCCATGGAAGCTCACATGGCGATAAATTGGCAGAATTACCAAAGCCAGTTTCGATGACACCGTCTACCTCTCCAATAATAGGGGAATGAATTACGTATAACTGATTTTCAATACACCTTGCTTCAGCACAATGACGAACACGCCAAAAACCATGCTCAGTAAATGTATAGGAAGGACAGAAAATAATATCCGCTCCTTGTCTACTATAAATTGTCGCTATTTCAGGTATTTCAATTTCATAGCAGATAGCTACACCAATCCTTACTGGTCCAATATCAAATGTTTCAAGGATATTCCCTTCTTTTGTATCCCAATCCGATTCCGCTGGGAAAATATGCGTTTTTCTATGCTTAGCATAATTACCTTTTCCATCAAAAATATAAGCTGTATTATAGGTATCCAGTCCTTCCTGCTCAAGCGTGGAGCCAGCAATAATAACCTGATTTCTAGCTGTAGATAACGTATTAAACAGCTCAATATAATCATTTAAAAAATTAACAAGCTTACTATTATCTTGACTTGTAAATGTGTGATAGTCCTCATAGGTTGTCAGTAGACCAATCGTTACTAGCTCCGGGAATAAAACATAATCACTATCTAAAGGAATATCTTTAAAAATACGTTGGACCGTATTGGCAAAATCCTCAAAGGATGAATAGCTTTCAAATTTAAATTGAACATTCGAAACCTTTACTTGCATGGATGTATTTCCTCCTTTTTTAAACGATTAATTAATATTTTCTTCATATGCCAAGCAAATATTTTCAAGTGTTGTGAACCAAGCTCCTTTCTCTTCCATATATTGAATTAGCTTTTCTAGCATTTGAATATTATGTGCTCGTCCTATTGTTTGAGGATGAACGGTTAAAATATAACAAGCCCCCTCTAAATGATCGATTGCATAATCGAAGATAGATTTCCAGCGCTCATATACTTCTGTGTTTGAGCGTAGACCCTCTCCCCCTCCAATCACATATTCTTGGGTTGGAAAATCATCTAAATACCATGATACGGGAATTTCAATTACGTGACTTGGGGGGCCAAAAGTATTGCCATTATCAAAATCAACATTTACTTCTCTTGGACGATATGGATGTAGATCATTCCCCATTAAACTACTATCATATTTAAAATTATATTTTTCTAATAGTTTTAATGTATTTGGGCTGTAATCCCACGCTGGTGAACGATAGCCCACCGGTTCAATCCCAACTCGCTTTAAAGCCTCTAATCCCTTTAACATTATGGATTCCTCTTGTTCATAGCTCATATCTGTTGGGTTTTCATGTGCGTAGCCGTGATGGCATACTTCATGTCCGGCTTTAATAATGTTTTTAACAGTTTCTGTATGTGTGTCTATCGTATGTCCTGGAATACAAAATGTTGTCGTAATATTATATTTCTCAAATAAATTCAATAATCTTGGCACACCAACCTCAGCTCCAAACTCACCTCTTGCTAAATAGGCTGGCGATGTTCGACCAAACGTGCCATACCATACAGATGCTGCATCAAAATCTACACCAATATTTACTGCAACTTTCTTTCCCTCAGGGATTCTCACTCTACCAGTACTTTGCATATCAATTCCTCCTTCGTTTCATTACAACAAAAATATACATAATTCTGATTATTTTTAAAAATGCAAAAAATTAAAAAGCAGCTATTTTTTAAATAAACACAAAAAATAGCTGCTTTTTACATCAATCTTCTCATGGTTGGTTTTTATGTATTTTAATAAGATATACGATGAAGACCGCTTTCATCGTGTATCTTTCTAATCTGAAATTTTATAATAGCTATAGCGGTTATTCCCTATCTTTTCAAGCTTCAATGCTTTTACAATACGGTAGGCAATATACTTGCTTGGTATATTGAATTCTTGGCATAAGGTGTTTGTGGTAATATAGCTGTCCCGTAAAAGACGGTAATCCTGTAATGATTGTAGAAATGCCTCATTATTTTCTACACCACAACTTCGACAAAACCAGGAGCCATGTCTATAAAGCATGCTCTTCTCATAGGCACACATTGGACATAGAACCCCAGATCTCCACTCATCTTTCGTTAATTTCTGTTCCCATAATTTATCTTGACGTATAATTGTTAAATGGTTTAGCAACCTTCGAAAATCACTGGTTGCTAAAGAATGTTGGTCAAAATATTGCTGCTGTTGTCTTAAGAAATAAGGTAAACCTACACTATGCATAATTGGACACTCCTTACTTAATTGACCAATTACGGTAGATTGATTTGCAATTACTATCACTTTCACAATTGGAAGTTCTATATTTAGTTGCTTTAACAATATTTGAAAATAACACTGATGTCGAAATAGTTGGTCCACTGGATAGATAATACTGTCTATTTTTCCATCCAAAGTTGTTCGAATGCATTGTCTCTTTACATCATCAAAGTCAAGTCGTCCTAAAATATTTTTAATTTCGATTAAGCATAGAAAATGTGGTGTCACGAATAGCGTATCGATTTGATGTGTAAAGCCTGAATCATTGACAAAACTATAATCATGGAATAAATGATAGGGGAAAGCGAAGTTCATTTCTTGCAAAAGTCGATCAACTCGGAGCTCACCTTGAAAACCTGCACTCAATTTTCGATGTAACTCTTGAAAATACGGATAATTTGGGGATGTTTTTGGGAGTCTTCGTAATATTGCTTCAAGCTTTAATAATTTATGGGGCTTTTTTCGCTGGATTGTTTGCAATTTATCACCACCTTTCTTGTACTTATCATATCAGTTAGACTGAATTGCGTTCAATCATGTATTTTTCTCTTGCTATCAAGCACAAGCAGCCCTCTATCTAGCATAAATACTAATTAATCCTGCACATATTTCCCTCAATTCAGCAACCCCCCCATCAAAACACAAATTTCCACTTGTATTCGACAAAATAAAAAGCCCTCGCATACAACACGAAGGCTCAAAATCAATGTTATTTAAATTCTAACTCGCCATCATAAGCAAGCATGCCGCCTTCAAGGTTTGTCACATTAAAGCCCTGAGCTTCTAGGTATGAGCAAGCATTTGCTGAACGACCGCCAGCCTTGCAAACAATAATATATGGCTTCGTCGCATCTAAGTCCTCTAAATGTTCTGGAATTGTTCCAAGTGCTATATGTTGAGCACCAGGAATCATACCTTGCGCTACCTCATCATCCTCACGAACATCAATAATGTAAAGATCTTCATTAGCATCTAATAGTTCTAATAATTGCGTTGTATCCATTGATTTCATAAAAGTTCCTCCAAAATATCAATTTCCTATTACATTATAGCCCGAAGACAAAAAAACAGCTAGTGTCATGAACACTAACTGTTTTCATATCGTATTTACTTGATTTTATTGCTCTGTTTCTAAAAAATCTACTTGCTTTACAGGAACGAATGTAGAAATTGCGTGTTTGTAAATAAGATGTTGCTTACTTTCAGCATCAATTAACAACACTGTAAAGTTATCATAGGATTTTACAGTTCCTTTTAATTGAAAGCCGTTTAATAGAAACACAGTTACAAATACACTGTTTTTACGTAGATGGTTCAAGAACGTATCTTGCAAATTAATAGACTTCATCAAATGTGCCTCCCTACTCTTTCTACCTCTTCATTCCTATAGTAGCATGTTCTACCATTTTAGCAATTAGTAATTTTTAGAAATTCCCAATTCTGTAATATGGAAGTTTTAAATTTGTTCACCATTTGAAATAAAATAAATATCCATTTTATTACGAAAATAAGTTAATTGTCTTTTGGCATAGCGACGAGAATTTTGTTTTAAACTGTCCAGCGCTACATTGAGTGAACATTTGCCATCCAAATAATCATATAATTCCTTATAGCCAATCGCTTGAATGGACTGTACACCTCGAATATTTTGCTGCCATAAGCCTTTTACTTCCTCTAATAGACCCTTGTCCATCATCACATCAACACGGCGGTTAATTCGATCATATAGCTCTTCCCGAGACATATTTTGACCAAGCCCTAAAATAACATGATTATAGAGAGGGATCTCACCACGATTTTGTGCCTCGGAAGCCTTAGAAACACCACTAAGCTCGATCATCTCTAAAGCTCGTATCACACGGCGTGTATTATTGGGATGAATGGACTCCGCTGTTTGTGGGTCAAGCTTCTTGAGCTTCGCATGCATCGCATCAGGTCCTAATTTTTCCAGCTCTTCATAATAAGCCTTTCGTGCCACCTCATCTACCTGCTCCTCTGTAAATTGAAAATCATAGAGCACTGCCTGCACATATAAACCAGAGCCTCCTACAATAATAGGTAACCTCCCTCGTGCTCGAATTTCTGCAATTTTCGATCGCACCAAGCTTTGATAGTCTGCTACTGAAAAAGCCTCCAGTGGCTCCTTAAAGCTAAGTAAATGATGTGGCACACCCTCCATCTCTTCCACAGTAATTTTAGCCGTACCAATATCTAAGCCTCGATAGACCTGCATGGAATCACCGTTTATAATTTCACCATTATATTTTTTTGCTAGCTCAATACTTAATGCTGTTTTACCTGAAGCAGTTGGGCCAACAATTGCGATGACCTCTGCCTGCCTTATTTTATCTTGTATCATATTTTTCTAACCACCGTAATAAAACTTGATAGACTGCATCCTGGTTATCCTCGTTTAAAATTTCATGGCGCTTATCCTCAAATAAATAGACTGTCACATCCTGCAAGCCTGCCGCAGCGAATTGCTCAGCAACAGCATAAATACCCTGTCCTTGATCTCCTACTGGATCCTTGCTGCCGCTTATCAAAAGAATAGGAAGATCTTTTCTTACGTTAGCAATTTCTTTTTTTCCATTTAAGGTCATAAAACCTGTTGTTAAATCTACAAAAAATTGATTGGTCGGGATAAAACCGCAATATGGATCATCTATATATTTTTGCACTTCGTTTTCAACAGAGCATAACCAATCATACGCAGTCTTCGAATTTGGGAACTGCTTATTAAAGCTCCCAAAGCTCAGCTTATTTAACAGCTTGCTTTCTGTCTCTTTTCCAAGCTGCTTCGCTAAGCCTCGTGCTACCATATTTCCCATTGCATGCAAGGTTGTCACATGCCCTGTTCCACATAGGATTACCCTATCAACATGGTAGCTGTACAGTTGCATATATCTTCTCGTAATAAACGATCCCATACTGTGACCAAATAGGAAGAAAGGGACATCTGCAAACTGTTCATGTAATACTGTGACTACTTCATGAACATCCGCTACGACTCGATCAAATCCATTTTGTTCAGCAAAAAAACCTAGTGTACCATTATAGCCTGCTGTTTCTCCATGCCCTCGATGATCATGCATAGTCACTGCATACCCAGCTTCCGTTAGAGCGCTAGCAAACTTCATATAGCGCCCACTATGCTCCGCCATACCGTGTAAAATATGAATATGGCCAATACATGTATCTCTTGGCTGTAATGTACGCGTAAAGACAAAATGGCCGTCTGACATTTCAATGTAACGTTCCATTTCCCTACACTCCCTCTTCCACAAAACTTGTTGCATCTAAAATAGCCTGCTCTAGATGTGCAATATACATGTTTTTTTGTGGTTCTGTATAATGTAAGCGTTGCTGCATCACTTGAATAACCTGTTGCTTATAACGTTTGACTGCATCAATATCAAAGTATAACAAGCCTGTACGACGAATAAAGAAGTCACTTGGTGTGTATACCATCTCTGCCTCAATACCATAGAGAAGCATTGCATGAAGAGCAAGTGGCATCGTACTACCATGCTCATGTAAATATTTCACTTGATCAAACAATGCATCGACATTTGTACCATATTTTTGAACAAGCATTTTTGCTTCATCATAGTTAAGCCCATACTGAACGCCTTCTCTTGCTTTATAGGCTGTATAATCTGGGAAATTAATCGCATTGATGCCCTTTGCACCAGAAAGTGATAATTCACGCGTTATACATGTACTTGCATGCTTGTATCTATTCGTTTTGACAATTTTATCAACAATTGTTTCTGCCATTTGGCGATAGCCTGTTAATTTTCCACCAGCAATTGTCATGAGTCCACTTGGAGCCGTCCATATTTCATCCTTTCGCGAGATTTCAGATGGATTCTTTCCTTTTTCAAAAATAAGTGGACGTATGCCTGCCCAGGAAGATTCAATTGTATCTCTTGAGATATTCGCTGTTGGAAAAACAGTTTTTGCTGCAGCAATTAAATAATCAACATCCTCTTGTGTCGCAAAAGGATGTGCTGGGTCCCCCTCGTATTCTGTATCTGTCGTACCTACATAAGCTTTGCCATCGCGCGGAATAGCAAAGGCCATTCGACCATCCATGATATCGAAGTACACCGCTTGCTTTAGTGGAAAATCCTTTTGATCTAGAACAATATGGACACCTTTCGTTAATCGTAATTGCTTTTTATCTGTCACTTTATCCTTTTGACGAACTGCATCTACCCAGGGTCCTGTTGCATTAACAATTTGCGCAGCATGCACTTCTATCGTTTTCCCTGATACATGATCCTTTACTTGTACACCTACAAGCTTTTTCTTATGATATAAAAATTCTGTCATCTCGGCATAGTTCATGCATAATGCACCATATTCCACTGCTTTTTTCAGAACTTCAATAGTAAGACGCGCATCATCTGTTCGATATTCAACATAATAGCCTCCACCGACCAGCTCATCTTGATTGAGTAAAGGCTCAAGTGCTGCTGTTTCCTGTGCACTTAGCATTGTTCTACGCTCATTCTTCTTGACACCTGCTAAGCGATCATAGACCTTCAATGCTAATGATGTAGTTAAAGGACCAAGTGAGCCTTTTTTATATAGTGGTAGAAGCATCTTTTCAGGTGTTGTCACGTGCACGGCATTATCGTATACAATTTCCCGTTCACGTCCAACCTCAGCCACTACGCTTACATCAAATTGCTTTAAATATCGAAGTCCCCCATGAATAAGTTTTGTAGAACGACTTGAGGTGCCAGCAGAAAAATCCTGCATCTCAATCAAAGCAACTGACAACCCTCTAGATGCAGCATCGAGTGCTATGCCTGCACCTGTAATACCACCACCAATGATTAAGACGTCAAAGCTATATTGTTCTAAAAAATGCATAATTTTAGGACGATGCTCAAATGAAAACATATCTTATTCCCCCATCAGCTATGATTTAAATATTCTTGTAGCCGTTACAGCTCTTTGCCAGCCCTCATAAAGAGCTACACCTGCTTCCGCAGTCATTTTCGGCTGATACGTTTGCCCATGCATCCATAATGCAGATAATGCCTCTTGATTTGGCCAAAAATTCGTCGCAAGCCCTGCTAAATAAGCTGCTCCAAGTGCTGTTGATTCATTAAGCTTAGCTAGCTCCACCTTTAATTGCAAAATATCACTTTGGAACTGCATTAAAAATTCATTACTTACCGCTCCACCATCTACTCGAAGCACCTCAATAGGTGTACCCGCATCTTGCTCCATGGCATCTAGCACATCTTTTGTTTGGTAGGCTAGTGATTCCAGTGTTGCACGAATAAAGTGCTCCTTAGATGTTCCTCGTGTTAAGCCAAAAACGGCTCCTCTTGCATCGGTATCCCAATAAGGAGTTCCTAAACCTACAAATGCAGGTACAACATACACACCATCCGTGTTTTCCACCTTACTCGCATAGGTCTCTGAATCCTCGGCTGTACGAATCATTCGCAAACCGTCTCTTAGCCACTGTATCGCTGAGCCTGCAACAAATACACTTCCTTCTAATGCATACGTCACTTGACCATCGATTCCCCAGGCAATGGTAGTTAATAAACCATTTTCTGATTTAACCGCCTGCTGACCTGTATTTAATAGCATAAAACAGCCTGTGCCATACGTGTTTTTAGCCATTCCCTTTGTAAAGCATGTTTGGCCAAAAAGCGCTGCCTGCTGATCCCCTGCTATCCCAGCAATCGGGATTTCCTCACCAAAGAAAATACTAGGCGCAGTATGTGTATAAATCTCAGAGGAATTTTTTACACTTGGCAGCATTGACATTGGAATATCTAATAGTGTGCAAAGCTCTCCATCCCACTTCAAGTCATGGATATTGTAAAGCAAAGTGCGCGCTGCATTTGAATAATCCGTTATATGTGCCTTTCCTTTTGATAGTCGCCAAACAATCCAGGAATCAATCGTACCAAATAATAAATCTCCGTTTTCTGCCATCGTCCTTGCGTCATCAACATGATCTAAAATCCATTTAATTTTTGTTGCTGAAAAATAGGCATCTAAACGTAAACCAGTTTTTTGCTGAAATAGCTCCTCTAGTCCTTCTTGATCCTTTAAGTCATTCACAATGTCCTGCGTTTGTCGAGACTGCCAGACAATGGCATTGTATACAGGCTGACCTGTATGCTTATCCCACACAACGGTTGTTTCACGTTGATTAGTGATCCCAATCGCATGTACTTCACTGGCCTCGTGCCCGCTTTCAGTTAATACGGCGGCTATCACGGCAAGGATAGAACCCCAAATTTCATTGGCATTATGCTCTACCCAACCAGCTTTTGGAAAGTATTGTTGGAATTCCTTTTGAGCTACATGGACAATTTTACCTTTTTTATCAAACAAAATCGCTCTTGAGCTCGTTGTGCCCTGATCTATAGCTAAAATAAATTCACCCATTCATTCTCCCCCTTTAATGCAGATTTACATAACCCGTTTAAACATTTTTTCCACTTCATAGGTCGTAAAATGTATGAGCACTGGACGTCCATGAGGGCATGTAAATGGATTATCAGCATTTCGTAAATCATTCAATAACGTTACCATTTGCTCCCTAGTTAAAAAATGATTGGCCTTAATCGATTTTTTACAGCTCATCATAATAGCTGCGGCCTCCCGTAATTTCTTAACGTCTGCCTTTTTCGTGGTCAGTACCTGTTCAATTAAATCTTCAATAATTTCCTGTTCTTCCCCTTTAGGAAACCAGCTAGGATGCTCCCTCACGACAAATGATGACTGTCCAAATTCCTCTAAGAACACCCCAACTGCCTCTAATTCTTGTTTGTTCTCTCTTAATAGTAGTGCCTCGTCAGCGGCATAGTGGAAGGTTAATGGTAACAGTAAAGCCTGACGCTCATTTGGGTTCACCATACCCACCTTCTCTCGGAAAAATTCATATTTAATACGTTCCTGAGCTGCGTGCTGATCAATTAAATAAAAGCCATCCTCCATCTGTGCAACAATATATGTGCCATGAATTTGCCCCACTACTTCCAGTGCAGGAAATGGTTCTTTCGTAGACTTAACAATCGGATCTTGCTGGGCTTCCTCAACTATCACATTTTGAATGGGTTCTTCCTCAATTGGCGGTGCAGGTTCAAAGCTTTCTTCAACAGGTGTGGGTGATGATTCTGGAATTGATTTTACTGGCTCTAGCATGCTTGATTCTTGAACGGTTTGCACATCATAAAGCTTTTCTACAATGGCATTCATTTTCTCCACATCTAGCTTCGGGGCTGGCTTCCAAATATTTAACTGCTCTGTTGTAGGCTGCACTATCTTTTCCTTCTTTTCCATTTGCGGCACTCTGATAACATGGCGTATCGTTTCCCGAATGGTCTCCTCAATGAGTTTAAGCAGCTCTGGTTCCTTACTTAAACGGATTTGATGTTTGGCAGGATGAACATTGACATCTGTTAAATAGGGGTCACCCTCTATAAAGAGAGCCACTATAGGGAAACGCTCAATCGGTAAATACGTATGATAAGCATCGACAATCGCTTTTTGCACTAAATAATGCTTGACCCAACGACCATTGACAAAGAGAGACATATAATTTTTCGAGGCACGTGTCACTTCAGGTAATGATACAAAGCCTGAAACTTTATAATCATGTGACTCTCCCTCAAAGGGCACCATTTTCTTGGCATTATGCACACCGTAAATAGCCGCTAATACTTGTTGCACGTCACCTCGTCCATTTGTTTGTAGCAACTGCTGACCATTATGTAGCAATCTAAACGCAATGTGTGGATTTCCAAGTGCAAGACGGTTCACCAAATCGATTGTATGTCCAAGCTCGGTTTGTATCGTTTTCATATATTTTAAACGTGCAGGTGTATTGAAAAATAACTGTGCCACTGTTAGATCTGTTCCTTTTCTCAGGGGACCAGGCTTATGTGTCACCTCATGTCCACCCTCCAGCTCTAAATACGTACCTGATTCCCCATTAGATGTAATAAGTGTCATTTTAGAAACTGAAGCAATCGAGGCCAATGCTTCACCTCGAAAGCCGAGAGTACGGATGCGGAATAAATCATGCTCTTGATGGATTTTACTTGTCGCATGACGTGAGAATGATATTAGTGCATCCTCTTCGTCCATTCCACTTCCATTATCAATCACCTGAATTGAAGTGAGGCCCGCTTCTAGTAAAAAAACATCGATGGACGTACTACCTGCATCTATGGCATTTTCCACAAGCTCTTTCACAACAGAGGCTGGTCTTTCAACTACTTCCCCTGCAGCTATTTTATTGGACAGCCATTCGTCCATAATTTGTATTTTTCCCATTGCGCATCACTCCTTTATTTTTTAGCACTTACTAGCTGCTGCTGTAGCTCATATAAAATATTCATTGCCTGCATGGGTGAAGTGCCTAGAATATTTACATTTTCTAAATTTTTTAGCACTTCTGTTTCGGCGGATGAAATTGGCTCCTCCTCTGAGAATAGCGTCATTTGAATGGGCTGTTCGTTAATTTCCTGAGGTGCAGCTACTTCCTTCCCAGCCTCAAAGTTTTCAAGCAGCACACGTGCCCTCGATAAAATTTCCTCTGGCAATTGAGCAAGCTGTGCTACATGAATACCATATGATTTATCAGCTGCACCCTTTTTGACCTTGTGTAAAAAGACAACTGTTCCACTTTTTTCAGTGGCTGAAACATGAACATTTTGTAAACGTGGTAATTCCTTCTCAAGTGCTGTTAATTCATGATAATGAGTAGAGAACAGCGTATTTGCTCCAATTTTATCATGGATATATTCCATCATGGATTGCGCAAGGCTCATGCCATCATAAGTGGAAGTACCCCGTCCAATTTCATCAAACAGCATTAAACTATTTTTCGTAGCGTGCATAATGGCATGCTGAGATTCTAGCATCTCTACCATAAACGTTGATTGCCCTGCCGCTAAATCATCCGCTGCCCCAATACGTGTAAAGATCTGATCTGTAATAGGCAATCTCGCTCTTTCAGCAGGCACATAGCAGCCCATTTGCGCCATAACCACAATTAGTGCAACTTGACGCATATAGGTGCTTTTACCGGACATATTCGGACCTGTAATGAGCATCATATTATGATTTTCCTCAAGCACACAATCATTAGGCACATACATCTGCTTATTGAGCATTTTCTCCACTACAGGATGACGACCTTCTATAATTTCTAAGGAGCGACCATTATGGAATACAGGCTTTGTAAAGCGATATTTCTCAGAAACACTCGCAAAACTGACTAACACATCTATCTCACTAATACTTGCTGCTAGTGCTTGTACTCGTGGGATAAATGCTTTTAATTCATCACGAATTTCCACAAACAAGTTATACTCTAATGTTAAACTTTCTTCTTCCGCATTTAAAATTAATGCCTCTTTTTCCTTTAACTCCTGTGTAATATAGCGTTCTGCATTCGCTAAAGTTTGCTTGCGTTCATAGCGTGTTAAATCAGCTAGATGGATATTCGATTTCGTTATTTCAATATAATAACCAAAGATTCGATTATAGCCAATTTTTAAGTTTTTAATACCTGTTTTCGCCCGCTCCTCTTGCTCTAACTGTGCAATCCAATCCTTGCCATTACGTGAAGCATAGCGCAGCTCATCCAAGCGTTCATTATAGCCATCGCGAATGACGTCACCCTCTTTAATTGTGATCGGAGGGTTATCTGTAATCGCATGAGCTAATAATGTTTCTACATCTGCGCATGTATCCAGTGCAGCACCAAGTTGTTGTAAGGTTTCTTTATTAGCGCTTAGTAATTGTTGCTGAATGACAGGCACCTGACGTAACGAATCACGAAGCTGCGCTAAATCACGCCCTCCTACATTTCCAAAAGCAACACGACCCGCTAAACGTTCTAGATCATATACTTGTTTTAAGGATGCCTGTAGCTCTGTTCGAACAAAATATTCTTCTAATAAATCTGACACAATGTCCAGTCTAGCCTCTATGGCTGAACGTGTAGCAAGGGGCTGATGTAGCCATTGCTTTAGCTTGCGCCCACCCATGGCTGTCACTGTATCATCTAATAGCCATAGGAGTGTACCTTTTTGATCGCCACCACGTATTGACTGAATAAGCTCTAAATTACGCTTTGAACTAGAATCAATGCGTAGGTAATTTTTCATTTCATTATAGGTAAACGCTTGAATATGTGATAATGAACGCATTTGTGTTTTATCGATATAAGCCATCAAACGTAAGCATGCAACTTGTAATTCACTTGGTACAGCTTCTAAATAATTTTTAGCTTCATCCATAGCCATTTCATCTGTTTCAATAGATAATACGATTCCAGCATTGACTGCATGCTCCGCTAATAAAAGCTGTAAACCTTCCGTTACAATCAGTTCACGCACTCCATATGCCTGCATTTGTAGTAAAAGTGCCCGACCATCTCCCTCGATGGAGGAGACGACTGCTTCACCAGTAGAGAGATCTAAATAGGCATAACCAAATGTCGTATCATCAAGCTGCTCCGCTGCACCAATAAAATGATTGGATTTTCCTTCTAGGGATTTCCCCTCCATGATCGTACCAGGTGTAATAAGCTGTACAACTTCTCGCTTCACTACACCTTTTGCTTGCTTTGGATCTTCTGTTTGTTCACAAATAGCAACCTTGTATCCCTTTTGCACAAGTGTTTCAATATAATTTTTTGCCGAATGATGTGGCACGCCGCACATCGGAATACGTTCTTTTGCACCTGCATCTCGGCTTGTTAATGTTATTTCTAACAGTTGTGAGGCATTAATCGCATCCTCAAAAAACATCTCATAAAAATCACCTAATCTAAAAAATAAAAAGGCATCTTTGTAATCTTCTTTTACCTGCAAATATTGTTGCATCATCGGTGTATATGTAGTCATAGTAAACTTTCCCTCGCTCTTGCCATATAGATATTTTTATTATAACAAAAGATACATGCGAAACGCTTCATTCATCTTTTTTAAGATGTTAGCGTTTCGCATGTATCAATAACTTATCGCTACGATTATTATCTTGGTCTTTCATCAGGAAACGATGAGGACTCTAAAACATACCTTCCTTCTCCACTAGAGCTAGACGATGAGCTAGAACTGGAGCTAGAGGAAGAAGAGGATGAACTCTCATCATTAAAGCTCCATTCTTCTTCAAAATCTAGTGGATGTACACTAATACAAATTGTCGTTTCTCCCATAACCTCTACTACTACTTCACGCTCAACAACGATTTCAAATTTCGTGCCACATGGAGAAATAATAGCCTCTATGCAGTTTGGCTCTTGAACAACACGAACTCGCACATCATCGCCAACCGTTACCTCGCCTTCTCTAAAATGGAGCTTCACTTTATCTTTATAGTGAACCGTTTCAGAAAATACGGCCGTTTTCGAATGGTTACTATAGGCATACCATACATTGACATCAAACTTACCAGATACTTCGACGAATTTACCAACTTTTTTTGCTGAGCATGTATGGTTGATAACCCAGCAGCCTAGAATACTTGTCGGTTTATTCGTTGGACTTAATGTTACACGTTCTTCCGTTCTCTTCTTCCCCTTGGCAACTACTGCTTTCGTCACGATTTGTCGTAAACGTTTCAGCGCAATTCCTCCTTTGACTCTTTTCACTCCATCATATGCAGGTGGCGCCCATTGGGTGAACATATATTTTTATAGAATTAAATTGCAGATCATATTCTTTTTTCATAGAATTTTATCTAAATGACTTGAAGATTGAGGATTAACGGGATTGCCATAGAAAGAAAGCATAAAAAATAGCCCGAATAATTTCATTCGAGCTATGCTATGAACTAAAGCACAAATACCTTCTGAACTTTTCTAGATTGTTCTATTTATGAGCAGCTGCCTGGCTTTGTGTTAGCTACCTGAGAGCCTGTTTCTCCACGCAATACATCACCGCCAGTTGAACGTACAATCTCATTTGTTACATTGTTTGCAATTGTGTTGGAAACTAATTGTAGCAAATCGTTAACATCGCCTTGAGATTCCTTAAATTGCTGAACAACTGGAATTGCATTAATTTCTTCCTCAATTTTTGCAATTTTATCTTCAATCAATTTTAGCGCTTTTTCTTTTCCTAAGTGCTGGAAGTTAACAGCTTGCTTTTGTAAGCTCTTTAAACTTGCAATGCGCTCACGTACTAGCTGGTTTTCATTAATTTGTGCCTCTGCCTTTTTGAAGAATTCAACTTCTGGCGTATTGGCAATCATATGTGCAATTTCATAAGACTTCTTAATTAAATCATCTTTTGTATATAAAATTTGTGTCATTTATATTTCCACCTTTTCATTTTTTACGACTTCAACAAATTCACCACTTAATGAATATGAAGAAGCCTCAATTATTTTTACCTTCACTAATTGACCAATTAAATTTGCCGGTGCTTTAAAGTTAACAAGACGATTTTTACGAGTATACCCTGCTAATACATCTTCGCGTCTTTTACTTGTCCCTTCAACCAATACCTCTACTATTTCACCCTTTAAGCCCTCTAATGATTGGCGAGAATATTCTCCTACAACCTCATTTAAGCGTTGAAGACGTTGCTTTTTCACTTCCTCAGGTACATTATCTATCATTTTAGCAGCAGGTGTACCCTCACGAGGAGAATAAATGTACGTAAAGGCTGATTCAAAGCCAACTTCACGGTATAAGGAAAGTGTTTCCTCAAATTGCTCCTCTGTTTCATTTGGATAACCAACGATAATATCTGTTGTCAGCGTAACCTCAGGAATAGCTGCTTTAATCTTTGCCACTAATTCAAGGAAATGCTCACGTGTATACTTACGTGCCATAATTTTTAAAACGTCATTGGAACCAGATTGAACAGGTAAGTGAATATGCTCTACTAAATTACCACGCTTAGCAAGTATTTCAATTAAATGATCATCGAAATCACGAGGGTGACTCGTTGTAAAGCGAATACGAGGAATATCGATTTTTCGTATTTCTTCCATTAAGTCCCCTAATCGGTATTCAATATCATCAAAATCCTTGCCGTAAGCGTTGACATTTTGTCCAAGCAACATAATCTCCTTATAGCCTGCTGCTGCTAGTTCACGAACCTCCGCTATAATTTCCTCTGGACGGCGGCTCCGTTCCTTTCCACGTGTATAAGGTACGATACAATATGTACAGAACTTGTCACAGCCGTACATAATATTTACCCACGCCTTGATGGAGCCAAGACGTTTCTTCGGCAGATTTTCAATAACATCGCCTTCTTTTGACCAAACTTCAATAACCATTTCCTTAGACATGTAGGCTTCTTTCAAAATGTTTGGTAAACGATGGATATTATGAGTACCAAATACCATATCAACATATGGATAGCTTCTTAAAATTTTATTGACAACGGATTCTTCCTGTGACATACAGCCACAAACACCAATTAGCATTTCTGGATTTTTACGTTTATATTTCAGCAGGAAACCAAGCTCTCCAAATACTTTGTTTTCTGCATTTTCACGGATTGCACACGTATTCAATAACACGATATCGGCTTCCTCTATCTTATCCGTTGGCGTGTAACCTAGCTGCATAAAAATCCCAGCCATTACTTCTGTATCGTGCTCATTCATTTGACAGCCATACGTACGTATATAGAAGGTACGATCAACACCCATACCAGCAAATTCTTGAGCAATTTTAAAGTCCTTATGGTACTTTACCTCTTCTTTCCCACGTTTTTTTGCATCCTTTAACGAAGGGGCGGTAAAGACTGTTTCAAAATATTTACTATAATCCTTTTCAGGCTTGTCTTTCTGTTTTGGTTGATTGACATGTTGATTAGCTAAGCGTTGTTCCTCATTCATCGCAATCAGGTAACTCCTTTCAAAACGAAATCCATGCATTTGAATTCCCATTTTACTATTATACTGAATAATTGCTACATCCTACAAGGTTTGCGTACTAAATGTCGTGGTTTAGACTTAATTACGCTTCGCTCAATGAATATCTCTGTCAGATTAAGGGGGCTATCCATAGTTCGCTGTTTCTATCCGTCACTTTGATTGATTCTAACCGTTACTTCGATGATTCTATCCTATTAAAACAAAAAATCACCGATGATATCATCAACGGCGACCTCTATTATAATTCTATATATTGTTTGTGACGTTGGTTAAACCCAACAATTGATTGAACACCACAACTTTTTAGTAAATCTGTATTGGCAAATGTATACTTACCTAAATCATCTGGGAAGTGTGCATCTGAGGAAACCGTAAAAGCTACACCATGCTCAAGTAATACTTCTAAGAAACGAGGACCTGGACACATTTCCTTTACTGGATAGCGATAATATAAACCAGCATTTATTTCTGTCGCAGTTTGTGTTGCCACAAGTGCCTTTGCAATTCGCTCATACCAAGAATCAAGAAAAGCCGCATCTTTCACTTGATAGTCAAACACTTTAAAATTATCCAAATGCGCTACAAAATCGAACATTTTAGCATGGATCATTTTCTCAACCGCAGCAAAGAATCGCTCATAGCTTTGCTGTAAGGCAGCCTCATCCATACCTTCAAATATATATTGTGTTTGTGGGTTATCGAAGCCCCAGCCATCCACAAAATGAACGGAGCCAATTACATAATCCCATGGATATCTATTCAATAATGATGCTAATTCTTCCTCACCCCCAACAAAGTAATCTGCCTCGATACCAAGTTTTAAAGCAATCCCATTCTGATACCACTTTTCCTTTGCACGAATAATGGCTGACACAAAATCATCCATGCTCTCAGTCATCACATTATTTAACCAATAACGCTGCACCTTTCCAATTGCCTCAGTGTTCTCTAGCTGCATATAACGCTCGAAGTAGGCTCGTGTCTCCTTAAAGCGATATAAATGATCCACAATGCCCACCTCTCGTAAGCCCAGCTTCTTAGCCTGCTGTAGATATAAATCTAGCCATTGCTCATTATAGCAGCCTCTTTGCAGTCGATTTGTCAGCTGTTGCATGGTCTTTTCTATAGATGCCTTGGACCCTTTCCCAGCATCCTCAGCATTAAAAAATGCCATTGCTTGAGAAGTGCGCTCTAGCCAACGGAATGAGTATGGACCCTCCTCTAAATGTACATGATAATCAATCATCAGCTTTTCCCTCCAGTGCATACCGTCCATTTTTCCTCATAGGCCTGCCACTCTAGTGGACAAGCTATATCACAAAGAATTTCTGTACACTCCTCAATATAACAAATTTGATAAAAGGATTTACCATTCAATTTGGAAGCATCCGCTAATAAATAATTCATTTTGCTATGATCAAGCATTTTTTTAGAAATCAATGATTCATCCAAATCATAATCGTAAATAACACCTTCACTTAAGCCGCCACAGGATAAAAATGCTTTATCAAAGTTCATATTCCCTAACAGTTCTAGCGTCATTGCACCTGCAACTGAGGATTGTCTTGGATTTGTTGTACCTCCTAGTAGTATGACTTTCCCTGTCATCCTTCGTTCTTCGATTGCTAAATTAAACTGTACAGCTGCAGCGATGGAATTCGTAACAACCGTAATATCATCAACTGCCATGATGAAATCTGCTATATGCACTGTCGTAGTTCCTGTATCAACAGCAATGGTATCCCCATCACAGATGCGCCTTGCTGCCAAGCGTGCGATATTGCGCTTTGCTTCTTTTTGCATTTGTAGCTTGCGTAAAAATGCCGGCTCATTTCTAACATTCGTATACTTAATTGCACCACCATGGACGCGTGTTAATAAATGCTGTTGCTCTAGCTCATCAAAATCTCTACGTACTGTTTCTGGCGCCACCTGTAGCTCTTCTGCAATATTTGCAACAATAATTTTTCCATCTGTCTCTAATTGTTTTAAAATAAATTCGAATCGTTCAATTTTTGCATACGTCATGATAATGCAATCACATCTTCCCTTGCCACATAGCACATATATTTTTCATTTATTTTAATTAGTTGCTCTCGCTGATGGAGCTGCTCCATCGTAAAGAGGCAATTCCCTTCAAATATTGTACGAATCACATTGCCACTCATAAATGATTGCTTTGCCACACCAGCTATACTTACATCCCCCTGTCTCATATCTAGATGGATGGCCTCTGGACGGATAGCAAACTTTGAAAAACCTTTAGGTAACGACTCGCCTATCATCTTCTCTAAAGTCTGGCGTGTAAAAACATTGTAATGACCAATAAAGCCGGCAATAAACTCACTTTCTGGTCTTGTATAGATAGCAGTCGGTGTTCCACTTTGTGCAATCCTCCCATTATTCATCACAAAAATTCTATCAGAAACAGCCATTGCCTCCTCTTGATCGTGCGTGACTAAAATCATGGTAATACCTAATTTTTGCTGAATATCTCTTAAATCTGCCTGCAGTTTCTTGCGAATTTGAGCGTCTAATGCACTTAACGGCTCATCCAGTAATAATACCTTTGGTCGAACAATTAACGCACGTGCTAAAGCTACACGCTGCTGTTGACCACCTGATAATTCCTTTGGGTAAGCCTGTGCCTTCTCTGATAAATGGACAATTCCTAGCATTTCTTGTACACGTTGTTCAATCTCAGCGGAATTTACTTTTTGCATACGTAAACCAAAGGCGACATTCTCCTTAACTGTCATATTAGGAAACAGCGCATAGGATTGAAATACCATTCCAACTTGACGATCCTTTGGTTGAACACCAAGCATATCCTTTCCTTCAATAAGGATTTTCCCTGCAGATGCATCGGTTAAGCCTGCTACTATTCGTAAAATGGTACTTTTCCCACAGCCGCTAGGACCTAAAAGCGTGATAAACTCGCCCTTTTCGATACTCATCTCAATATTTGTTAAAACAGTGGCTTGTCCATATTTTTTATGAAGTCCTTCAATGACAATATAACTCATCCATTTATAGCACCTTTCGATTGTTTCGTTAATCTTGCAATAGCGAACGTTAATAACCCCATTAGAACGATATAAATGAAAACAACTGCACTGGCAATATGTCCGCTTGTACTAAGCTTTTTCATTAAATAAATTTGCACGGTTTCAAAGCGAGAACCGACCACTAGATTGATCAATACAAATTCTCCAAAGAGTACGGAAAACGATAATAATGCACCTGCAAATAAGCCGGGATAAACAGTTGGTAATAATATTTGGGTAAATGCCTGTAATTTAGAGGCACCCAATAACTGTGCCACATCTAATAGCTGGCGTGCATCTACATTACGCAAACTATTGCGTGTTCCCTGATAAATGTAGGGAAGTATGCCGATTACATAGGCTCCTAACACTACTAAAATCATAGATACGCCTAATTTGCTATAAACACGGATTAATCCAACGGCTAAAATAATGCCTGGAAATGAATAGACCATGACAACTGCCACTTGTATCCACTTCTCATATTTTGGAAAATATAACACAATTACAAAGATAGCTGGAACAATGACAAGCAACGCAATCAAAACCGCCCCACAAGACAATAAAACAGAGCGCCCAAATGCCTGCATAAATTCAGTATCCTGAAATAATGTTGCTAGCCATTTAAAAGTTAGCCCTTCAGGCAAAATGGTCTTATTCCATTTCGTTGCAAAGGCATAAAGCATTGTCGCTACAACTGGTAACACTAAATACAGTGCGAGCAGGAGGAAAAATAAATCAGCAAAGCCTCTTTTTTTCATTATAGCTTCCTCCTTGTTTTTGAAATACTCCATTCACTTAACAGCATCGCCGTCACCATCGTTACCGCAAGTAAAACGGCAATAGCACTTGCTAGCTCTGGCTGTGCAAAAATATCTCCTTTAATTAGCGAACCAATTCGTATGGCCACTAAATTGTAATTACTGCTTGTCAGTGCATAGGCTGATGCATATGCACCCATTGCATTGGCAAAAAGCACACTAAATGTTCCAACAATCCCAGGAAGCATGACTGGAATGCCAATCTTTCGCCAAAACTGCCAGGTAGACGCCCCAAGCAATGCTGCTGCTTCCTTCCATTGTTGTTGAATTCCATCATAAATTGGATATAGCAGCATTAATGCTAACGGTAGTTGAAAATAAATATAAATTAGTAGCAGGCCACCCCAGCTATAAAGTGAAAAGGAGGAGAATGCGTCGATACCCCATTTGTCGAATAGCAATGTAAATAGCCCACTATTGCCAAGCAGCACAATAAAGGCAAACGCCAGTGGAATACCTGAAAAATTGGATGTTAGGTTTGTCAGTATTAAAATCTTTTCCCGCATTGACACAGAAAACCTCATCATTGCATAGACAGCAAACAATGTAACGATTAATGCAATAACCGCTGAAATAACAGACAAGGTAATACTATTTTTAAAGCCTTGTAAAATGTAACCATTCGTCAGTACGGATTGATATTGTGCAAGTGTAAAGCCATCACTATTTTGAAAGCTTGTGATAAGCATGTACAACAATGGAACTAAAAAAAATAGCAATATTAGTACTAGAAAGGGAGTTAACCAGGCAATCGATTGCCGCTTCGATATCAATACAATCACTTCTTTCTAAAATTAATCGCGGCTGTTTCCTGTAGCAATATTCGCGCCTTTAAGCCCTTTTACCACTGTAGAAGGCGCAAATATGTTATAAAAACTAAACTTTTTTTAAGGATTGTACGCCCTCAATTAATAATGAAACCATTTCATCAGAAGGCTCGATCCCCAATAAATAACAGCAAAATGGCGCTATTTGAAGCTGAGAGACGGTCTCATCCTTTATGCCTGCTTTCACCCGCTTAGATATAACAAACAATGGTACATGACGATCCTCAGCCGTTGTTCCTCCATGATTCCCATCACTTGTCATCCCATGATCTGCAGTGACAATTACCTCATAGCCCTGTGCCAAACATTTTGGAATAAATAGAGATAATAATGCATCAACTGCTAACACACGATTTCGATATTGTGCAGAGTCCGCTGTGAATTTATGGCCGTCATCATCTACATTCATTGGATGAATATAGAGAAAATCGGGCTGCTTTTGATCCATCAGCCAAGCTGCATCAGCAAATAAATGACTATCAGGATAATGATCCTCAAAGTAGAACAAGCCGTTTTCAATAGGTAGTTGTGTATCTATTTGTAGCCTGTCCTCCATATGCATAAATGGTGCTCGATTATAAAGCTCACTGACCCAATAGTAGGCTGCAGCAGCTGTTGTCAAACCATTTTCTTTCGCCAAATGAAATAGGCTATTTTGTGTGGATAAACGAACTGTCATATTGCTTGTGACACCATGCACAATAGGTGGTGTTCCTGTTAAAATCGTCTCATATAGAGGTCTTGATAATGATGGAACCTCTGAGCAAACCTTATAGCGTGCGGCAATTTTACGTTCCACTAAATGATGCATAAATCCCATATGCGTACAGGCTGTATCAAAGCGAAGTGCATCTATGACAATTAAGACAACTTTATTATTTTGCATGAATTAATACCTGCTCCTGATAGAGTTGTGGAATCTGTTTTGTTGTTTCTTCCCATTTCTTTTGATCTTTAACTGGCTGTGCATTTTTGTACATATCCGAAGGTAGTAGCAGCTGCTTCACATCGTCAGATAATTGAACCTTGTCACGAATTGGACGAGCATATCCTTTTGCTAAATTTTCTTGCCCAGCATCAGATAAAATATATTCACGCGCTAGCATTGCAGCATGAGGGTTTTTAGCGTATTTGTTAATAATCGTTGCATAGCCTGATGTGACAGAACCTTCAGAAGGAATAACTACATCAAAGCGTTGCTCATCAATTTGATGTCGATAGCCTAGTGCATTAAAATCCCATAGGATGGCTACATCAATTTCGCCTTTTTCTAAATTCGCCACAGAAGGATCACCCTGTAAGCGCCCCTGCTTTGCTAGGTCTGCAAAAAAGTCTATCCCTGGTTGAATATTCGATTCATCGCCACCAAATGCCATCGCAGCTGCTAAAATAGCAAACTGGGCTTGGTTCGCAGTTAGTGCATCACCAATGCTGATATTATAATCGCCGTTTTTAAGGTCCTCCCAAGAAGTAGGAACGTTTTTTACATTGTTTTTATCTGTTAAAAATGAAATAGTTCCCGTGTAACCCACGATCCAGTGTCCATCATCATCCTTTGCCCAGTCTGGTATTTCATCCCAATAAGACGTTTTGTATGGTAATGTTAAGCCCTTATCCTTGGCAATTGGACCAAAGGCAATCCCTACATCACCAATATCAGCAGTTGCATCATCCTTTTCTGCCTCAAACTTTGCCAGCTCCTCAGCACTCGACATATCTGTATCCTTATGCTTTAAGCTATATTCCGTACCAAGCTCTTCCCAAGTCTCTACCCAGTTTGCCCATGTATCTGGCATACCGACTGAATTAACGGTTCCTTCTTCCTGAGCTTTTTTTGTAATTTCCTCAAGCGATAAATCACTGTTTACCTCTTTAGAGCTAGATGAACTATCAGAACAAGCTGCCAACATTGAAACTGCTAATGCACCAATAAGACCTTTCTTCCACAACTTTCGCATTGCCATGAGTTGGACCCTCCATTTGTTTTTGTTTATTTTTATTTGCTTACATCCGTTATGTTATAAAACAAACATTAAGCAAGTATGGAGGGCTTTAAAATATTCGGTAAAAATTATTGAGGAATTATAAAATATATGAATTTTTATTTTGCGAATGGTAGATTTGTAAAGTTTACAATGGATTGGAGTAGACTATTGGAGGAATCTGGCGATGTATGCGCACGTTTTGATAGCACTTGAAGACGTGCACACACTCTAGATTATTCAGATAAACCAAGAAAATTTGCATATGTATGTGGCTCATTTTCCTTTAGGATTGTTAAAAATGTAAAGGCAAGCTGGACAACTGACCACCATCTCATATTATAGGTTGTCTCAAAGTGAGTAGGCTCGAAAGCAAACACATCTTGAAAAATATTAAGAGGATCAATTTGCTCATCCTTTAAAATGGATAGAAAGCCTAGAAATAACGAATGATCTTTCACTTCGATTATTTTTTCATCAACAAGTGTGTCAATATTCTCGGGATGCTGAAAATTACATTGTGTCGCAACATAACGCTCTAAATCTTGAGCACGCTGCCTTTCTTCACGTTCTTTTTTCTTTGCAATAAAATCAATGACGTTACTCACGTGCATCGCCTCTTCTTTTTTCTTTTATTGTAGCATTTTTCAGACGAAGATTGTCTGTACTGACACCAGCGATTTTTATGGAGGTCTATAGGAAAGACATTTTATTAAGGCTTTACAAAGTCAACTGAGGAATTTTATTAGTCATTTTAAGATATATAAAGTGAAAAAAGGCAATTCCCAAACGAAGAAATGCTGCAACGATTTCCTAGTCAACATTACGCGCCACATATCAGCACATTAATTTAAGCAAATAATCTGAGGGTTATTAAACTGCACTTTTGTAACATTTCGATTAAATAGCAAAAAATAAATGGAAAAATTTTATTTTTATGGAATTTTTTAACCTAATTTTAACCTTTAGCTAGTAAAATTATAAATGTAAGAAAAATAAAACAAACTTAGGAGGATTTTTATGACATTAGTGACAAGAAAGTTAATTAACAGTGTTACATCTGAAAAACAGCCTCATGCAGGCCAAAGAAACCGCTCAAGCGCAAACTTTAGTACAGAAGGAATTCCAAATGGAACAAAAAAATTAGTTTGGGAAATTGAAGGCGACACAGAAACAAAAGCCATCAAATTTAATGTGATGCAGGATAAATCTGTTGCTATAGACCCTACTATCTTTACAGATGTTTTTAGTGGCAAGGAAACAGACGTAAAATCTGCTCGCTTCCTTTATATTGCAAATCCAAAAGGTGCCACTTCTTCGTTTAAAGTGAATGTGTATGCAGTTTATTAATTTGGGAATATAGAGCCCTTTCATCTAATTTGAAGGATTCTAGATAATGAATCCTTCCTCCTATTTCAGGGGGAAGGATTGTTATATTAAAAAATGAAAAAATAAAGAAATAGCTTCAAGAGTTGCCATTTCTTTAAAATAGCCGTATATCTAATTCAATACCCGATTGTTTGGCTGATTCATCTCGAAACCGGAACCCCAGATTCTCACGCACTTATCAACACATCTTTATACTAGTTTGCAAATGTATAGTTATCTTTGTTCAAAATAAATGGTTCAGTTACTTTGAGATGAGCTGTAACCTTGTTTCTACTATTTATATTATTCAAAAGTAATATAACTTCACAAAAACTTATTGTATGTCAAGCCATCATCCCTTTTTTAGGTGTTCTTGAGTATTTATTAAAAGTTTATGCTTAAGCTGTTAGATGCCCCACACCTCATTTATTGGTGAATTGCTCGATATAAAAAGGCAGCCAATTGAGCCCTTGTCACAGAAGCTTCAGGGCGGAACTTTCCATTATCCCCTAATGCAATTTCTGCTCCTTCTAATGCCGCAATATAGCCTGCGCTCCAATGACTGCTGTCTACATCTACAAAAGAACCTGTTCCTTCTGGTTTAAGCTGTAATGTATTCGCAAAAATTTTAGCGAATTGTGCGCGAGTGATATTGTCTGTTGGACGAAATGCTCCATCTGCTCCATCAACAATACCTGCTTGTTGTAAAATCGTGATTTCTTCAAAGTACATATGATTTGGTGATACATCAGAGAAGGGTATTGTTGGGCGGGTTGCCTTGAAGTCAAAAGCACGTGTAAATAGTGCGGCAACATGCTGACGACTAATCGACTCATTTGGACGGAAAGTACCATCTGAATAGCCTTTAATAATTCCCTGCGTTGCTAATGCCTCAATCATTTCCTGCGCCCAATGGTTTTCGATATCTTGGAAAGTCACTACAGATGGCTTGTTTAGCTGTAATGCTTTAGGTGCTTCCGCTTCTTCTACTTGTAATGCTGTCCATTTCGCAAAAAGTGTTAGATTTTCTTTAACAAGCATCTCCTTAGCCCACGGTTTCGTTAACGCCTTATCCTGATACCAGCCATCAAAACGATAGCCTTCTCTTGTTGGTACAGGAAGAATACTAACTTTTGTATTGGAAGTAATTTCAATTGGTTCTATTGATATGCCACCATTTGTTTGAAATGTAACTTTCACAGGTAATGGTGGAGAATAATCATTGTCGTTTGTTGTTGCTGGCAATGTAGTACTATCACCGGTTATTGGTGGGCTCGCTTTCCACTCAGCATATAATGTGATATCTGCTTTGCCCATTAGGAAGGTTGCATTTTCCGCATAGTGTGTGCCTTTGCTATCTGCTTGAGTGTTCCAGCCTGCAAATGTATGCCCTGTTTTTACTAGTTTGCCACTATTGCTTTGTACTGTCACATTTCCTTTTTCTTCATACAGCGTGTTATCTTGCGGCACAGTACCACTAGTTGCGCCGTTCCCATCATATTGAACTGTATAAATTGCATTCACTGTCCACTGGGTATAGAGTGTAACCTTTGCTTTACCCATTTGGAAAGTATCATTCGGCATATACGCTGTGCCTTTACCGTCTGCCTGTGTGTTCCAGCCTGCAAATGTATAACCTGCTTTCACCAGATTGCCGCTATTGCTTTGTACTGTCACTTTTTCTTTTTCTTCATACAGCGTGTTATCCTGTGGCACAGTTCCGCTTATTGCGCCGTTCGCTTCATATTGGACTGTATAGGTTGGTTTCACTGTCCACTGGGCATAGAGCGTGGCTTTTGTGTTACCCATTTGGAAAGTATCATTCGGCATATATGCTGTGCCTTTGCCGTCTGCTTGAGTGTTCCAGCCTGCAAATGTATGGCCCATCATTACTAGATTGCCACTATTCTCTTGTATAGTTACTGAATGTCCTTGGTCATAGGTTTCCTTATCTACTGGCACATCACCTGTCGCTCCGTTTTTCTCATATGTCACGTTATTAAGAAATGCCTCATACGCTCCTAAATCAATTACTCCACCCTGAATGCGTTTATTACCAGCAAGATCTGTTGGTGTACTATTAAATCTATCCATTCCCTTATCAATCGCTGGAGACTTTGCTCTTAATCGATAATCCTGCTGACTTGGATCGATAAATATATCTTCAGGCGTATAAGTATCAGCATCTATATCCATTGTTGTCTTGTAAAACCTAGCTATATTGCCGCCCATATCCAATAAACTATCTTCAATCGTGCCGAAATAGTCAAAAAATGCTGGTTCATTATGATTACCAACAATAACGCTATTCCGCACAAAGCCACTCCCACCATAAATTGCACTTTTCACATTCCCTGTTGACTTATTCCCACTGATGGTTATATTCGTTAAATTCAGGCTACTATGAAAATTGAACATACCACCTCCCTGATTTTGTGCTATATTCCCACTGAAAATTACATTTGTTAGGGTTGGACCTTGACTGTTATCATTGGACATACCACCTCCATTCCCTGCCGTATTTTCACTAAATGTTATATTCGTTAGGGTTGGACTACTATACACATTGAACATACCACCTCCACTCTCTGCTGTATTTGCATTGAACATTACATTCGTTAGAGTTGGGCTACTATTACCATTGAACATACCACCTCCCTGACTTCGTGCTATATTGGCATCGAACGTTATATTCGTTAGCGTCGGGTTACTCATCCAATTCGACATACCACCTCCATAAATACCCGCTTTATTTGCGCTAAAAACTATATTCGCTAGTGTCGGGCTACTTTGCCGATTATACATACCGGCTCCATCTACATCTGCTATGTTGGCCCTAAACTCTACATTCATTAACATGGGGCTACTATGTGAATTATACATACCGCCCCCTATATCATGATTATTTGGATAGCCATTATTGGCATTTCCATCTGTAATTGTGACCCCATCTAAAATCGCCGTAGCATTTAAATTCAAGCCACTTGGATGATAAAACACATGGTAAGCATTGTCAGTATTATCACCTTCAATGCCGATATCTCCACTTAAAATGGTTTTGTTCACTTTCCAGTCACGCTGTGTTACATCCGTTTCTGTTCCACTATAGCCTCCATAAATGACGACGTTGTTTTTCATTTGGAATGTGGCATACCGAGCACCAACCCCACCAATTTCTTTTGATGGTTTATAGATGCCTGCCGCTAACCAAATTTGCTGTCCACTTTGTGCGATATCCAAGGCTGATTGCAAATTGTCAAAAGCATTTGCCCAACTTTTACCATCCTTAATGCCACTAGTCACATCGGCATTTACATAAATAATATTGCCCTTTGCTGATAAGATAGGCTGTGGCGCAGCAATGCGAATTAAATGCTTATAGATAGTAGGCTGTCCAACCACTCTAAACCAAATCGCATGGTCGCCTTCATCTTTTACAATAAGTAGTTCTGAAATCGAAAATGCTGTCCATGTGTTTCCCTCATCTTTAGAAAGCTCTACTTGTACATTTGCACTGTCGGCTGTAGTCGCTGTCACTTGGACGGTTACAGGGTTTGTTGCTATAGTTCCTTCTATATACGGTGCATTTTCTGTTGTTATTGTAACTTGAAGTGTCTCATTTATATTTGCAAATACGGTCACACTACCACATACAGGTTGTATAAGTAACAACCAGATGACAAATAATGAAACCCCTTGTTGCCATGTTCTTCTCATAACATCCCCCTTTATCTTATAATCACACATGTTGATTAACAAAATTATACAAATAGGTACCATGATGGAGATTTTATTATTGTTGTAAGGCTCTGTATAAAAATGCTACAAATTGGGCACGTGTTACTGAAGATTCTGGTTTAAAGTAACCGTTATCTCCTAACGCAATATCATTTGCCGCCAGTGCAATAATATAGTCATGTGCCCAATGTGTTAATGGAATATCTTTAAATGTATGTGTGCTCGCAGATGATAAGTTTAACGCTATGGCTAATACTTTCGCTAATTGAGCACGTGACATATTTTCATTTGGCTTAAAATATCCGTTAATACCTTGATAAAGACCAGCTTGTTGCACCAACTTGATGGTTTCATAATACGGATGATTTAGTGGAATATCCTTAAATGTTAGTGCTTCCTGTATTGGATTTAGTTTAAAAATACGTGAAAATATCAAAGCAACATGCTGCCGAGAAATCGGATCATTCGGTTTAAAAGTACCATCCGCATACCCTGTAATATATCCACGTTTTGCAAAATCACCAATCATTGTGTAAGCCCAATGATGCGCAGGCACGTCTGAAAAGATAATATCTGTAATGGGCTCTTGCGGTTGCTTAGGATCAATCGGTACCAGCTGAGGAAGCTCTATTGGTGCTGGCTTCGTTACAGTTGGTGCTGCTGGCTCTACAGGCCTTGAGTTTCCTTGAATTTGTGTTGAATCTACGGGTGCTGGTGGCTGCCCACGATATACTTCAACTGTGTATTTTTTTTTCGTAACCCCATCTGGTGCTGTTATTTCTAGTATAATAGTATTTACCCCGAAGTTTAGTGACACTGTCATTGTCTTTCCACTGCTGCTTGGTAGTCCATTAATCATCAGCGTTGCATCATTGTCATCCAGTATTGGTGTTAAATCTATACTATTCACATTTACATCAACATTTACTGAATATTTTTCTCTTTGAGAATCGAATGACGGCGTCAATTTTCCATAATTCAACGTTAGACTTTTGAAATTTGCGTTACTCGATGGGAATCTCGTTACCGTTACTGTATAGGTCTGCTGCATTGTGTTATCTTCTGCTGTTACTTCTATTGTTACCGTATTCTCTCCTACATTCAGTGGAATCAGATTTGATGCTGTACCACTGTTCACGGCATGCCCATTCACCTTTATTTTAGCTGTAGCATCTGCCTGCTGTTGGTGTTACCGTTAAACTGGTAATGGCATTCTCTACACTTGCTGTATAGGTGAAATCCCCCCCACTAAATACAGGAAGGAATGACCCCGAGCTTAGAGTGAGATTACTCAGATTAGCATTGCTCGATGGGAATCTCGTTACCGTTACTGTATAGGTGCTCTGCGTTGTATTATCTTCTGCTATGACTTCTATTGTTACTGTATTCTCTCCTACATTCAGTGGAATCGTATTTGATGCTGTACCACTGTTCACCGCATGCCCGTTCACCTTTATTTTAGCTGTAGCATCTGCTGCTGTCGGTGTTACCGTTAAACTAGTAATGGCATTCTCTACGCTTGCTGAATAGGTGAAATCTCCCCCATTAAATACAGGAAGGAATGACCCCGAGCTTAGAGTGAGTTCACTCAGATTAGCATTGCTCGATGGGAATCTTGTTACCGTTACTGTATAGGTCTGCTGCGTTGTATTATCTTCTGCTGTTACTTCTATTGTTACTGTATTCTCTCCTACATTCAGTGGAATCGTATTTGATGCTGTACCACTGTTCACCGCATGCCCGTT
>NZ_JBXAPF010000001.1:49756-49936 GCF_058803665.1 Lysinibacillus sp. GW821-FHT14F06 | reverse complement strand
ACGTTCACCTTTACTTTAGCTGTAGCATCTGCTGCTGTTGGTGTTATTGTTAAACTAGTAATGGCATTCTCTACGCTTGCTGTATAGGTGAAATCTCCCCCATTAAATACAGGAAGGAATGACCCCGAGCTTAGAGTGAGATCACTCAGATTAGCATTGCTCGATGGGAATCTCGTTACC
>NZ_JBXAPF010000001.1:40955-49656 GCF_058803665.1 Lysinibacillus sp. GW821-FHT14F06 | reverse complement strand
AATGACCCCGAGCTTAGAGTGAGATCACTCAGATTAGCATTGCTCGATGGGAATCTCGTTACCGTTACTGTATAGGTGCTCTGCGTTGTATGGTCTTCTGCTATGACTTCTATTGTTACTGTATTCTCTCCTACATTCAGTGGAATCGTATTTGATGCTGTACCACTGCTTATGGCATGCCCGTTCACCTTTATTTTAGCTGTAGCATCTGCTGCTGTCGGTGTTACCGTTAAACTGGTAATGGCATTCTCCACACTTGCTGTATAATTGCTATCTCCTGAGCTAATTTCAGGAGATAGTATTCCTGAGTTTAAAGTAAGACTAATTAGATTAGCATTACTTGATGGTGCCCTCGTTACTTTCACTTGGTATGTCTTTTTTGTGCTATTTACAGCTGTTACTTCTATAAATATTGTATTACTTCCAACATTAAGGGGAATTGTAGCTGATGTTGCACCACTACTTACTAGATTCCCATTAACCTTAACTGTTGCAGTTGAATCTTTAGCATTTGGTATCACTGTAATGGCAGAAACCGTGTTCATTACAGTGACATCATAAGAAAGTATCTCTTTAGAAAATTCTAGGAAAAGCGTTCCTTCATTTAATTGTAAACCCTCTAAATCCGCTGAATATAAATGCACCGTGTAGATTGACTTATTTCCTGCATGATCTTCCGCAAACAATGTATATGTCCCAAAATTATCCACAACAATTTTATTCTCAGTGAACGTATTTCCCCCAGTCAAAAAATAAGATTCATTCTGATTTCCAAATGCCCATTTCTTCGTTTTCACTCCACTTGTACTATCAGTAATGGTAATTGGAACTTCTATTTTTTGATCAGGGGTTATGGTCATATTGCCACTTGTAATGATTGGTGCATCTTTATCGATATTATCAATAGTAATCGTTTGAACAGTTGAATTTAATAAAATATCCCTTGCATACCACGTAATCGTTCGATTTTGATCTACACTAACAGAAGAACCTACCAATGAGTTTCCAGCAGTATTAAAATATGATTCATTACGAATGCCATAATCCCACTTTTGAATCTTCAAATCACTTTCACTACTAATATTAGCCGTAACTGTAACATCACCATTTGTCCATCCTGTAGGGGACTTTGTTAAATTGATCACTGGTGGAGTAGGGTTTAATTTTAGTGTGTAATTCACTTTTTCATACCTTAAACGTTTATGTGTTCCGTTTGAAATGGTTTCATAGTAACTTAAATTAGCCCATAAAGCATTAGCAGGAACGGTAGCACTTTCTAAAACATTTACCCCATCTACACTATATCGGTATTTTTGATTCGTTATTGGATTTTTCCCACTCCCAATATCACCGTCAAAATTACTTACTGTTATCCATTTGACATCAGAAGGAATATCAGTCCAATTGTGAACATACTGCTTTTCTACAGATTTTCCATCACGACTAAACATGTATTCGATACCATTATCTAATGGCAAAGTAACTGGAAAAAAGGTTATCCATTTCGCATCTGTCGGTAAACTATCTCTATCGGCATAATTTTTTGTTAAATAATCTCCACTATATATATGAAAAATCCCTGTAGAATCTCCTTCTAGGTACTGGATATAGGATATAACCTCTCCATTAACTGTAATTTCTGCTGCCTTTGCTGCATTTGGTAACAAGCCCAAACTGCATAGAATAATAACAACACTAATGACCAACAGCAGCTTCCCCTTTTTTAATGGTTGTTGCATCTAATTCCTCCTTCTTCTTTATTTAGTGATTCATCAGAATTATCCTCACTATCTATTCATTACTTTATATTATCGAAAAGTAATATTCAACAAAAATATTACTCTATCATAGTATAATGGCGTGAAGCTGTTAGATAGCCTCACGCCTAAAAAATCATTTTTATTGCTGCATTGCTCGGTATAAAAAAACTGCCAATTGGGCTCTTGTCACAGAAGCTTCAGGGTGGAATTTGCCATTATCCCCTAATGCAATCTCTGCCCGCTCTAAGGCAGCAATATAGCCAACACTCCAATGATTGCTATCTACATCCTTAAAAGAACTCGTACCTTCTGATTTGAGCTGTAGTGTATTTGCTAAAATTTTAGCCAATTGTGCACGTGTGATATTGTCTGTTGGACGAAATGCTCCATCCGCTCCATCAATAATGCCTGCCTGCTGTAAGGTCATAATCGCATCATAGTACAGATGATTTGGTGCTACATCCGAAAAGGCTGCTGTTGGGCGGATTCCCTCGAATTCAAAAGCACGTGTGAATAATGAGGCAACATGCTGACGGCTAATTGATTCATTCGGTCGGAAAGTACCATCCTCATAGCCTTTAATAATGCCCTGCGTTGCTAATGCCTCAATCATTTCCTGTGCCCAATGGTTTTCGATATCTTGGAAAGTCACCACGGAAGGCTTTGGCTGTGGGGGTTGCTGTGGTTCTTTCTGTTCTTCCACTGGCAATGCTGTCCATTTTGCATAGAGCGTTAAATTCTCTCTCACAAGCGTATCTTCTGCCCATTTCATCGTTAGCGCTTTATCTCTATACCAACCGTCAAAACGATAACCTCCCTTTATTGGTACAGGCAAATCACTGACTCTTGTATTATAGGTAATCTCCATGTCCTCTAAAGATAGTCCACCATTTGTCTCGAAGGATATTTGAATAGGCGTTGATGAATTAGAGGCATTATTGTTATCAGATGTTTGTGGATTAGAGGAATTATCTCCGCCTGGTGTTGATGGATCAGTGGTATTACCTCCACCCGGTGTTGATGGGTTCGCTGTCCATTGGGCATACAAAATTACATCTGCCGCACCCATTATTAAAGGCGTATTTGCTATATAGGCTATTCCCTTACCATTTTGTGCTGTATTCCAGCCCGAAAATGTATAGCCTGTTCTTACTAGATTGCCACTATTTCCTTGTACAATTACTGTTTTGTTTTCTTCATATAATGTACTATCCTGTGGCACTCTACCACTGGTTGCGCCATTTGCACTATATATGACTGTATAAGTTGGGTTCGCTGTCCATTGGGCATACAAAATGACATCGGCTTTTCCCATTTGGAAGGTTGCATTTTCGGCATAGGATATTCCCTTACCATCTGCTTGTGTATTCCAGCCTTTGAACGTGTAGCCTGCTCTTACTAGATTGTTGCTATCTCCCTGTACAATTACTGTTTCATTTTCCTCATATAATGTACTATCCTGTGGCACAGTACCACTTGTTGCGCCATTTGCATCATATGTGGCCGTATATGTTGGATTCTTTGTCCACTGAGCATATAATATGATATTTTCTGTACCCATTGGGAAGGTATCATCTACTGCATACGCTGTGCCTTTACCATCTACCTGCGTATTCCAGCCTTTAAAGGTATAGCCTGTTTTCACAAGATTACCATTATTAACCTTCACTGTCACAAGGGCATTTTCTTCATATTTCTCGTCATCTTGTGGCACACTGCCTCTCGTTGCTCCATTTGCATCGTAGATAATCTTATAATAATTTGGCACTTCATATGCGCCTAAATCAATCGCTGCTCCTTGCACACGTTTTTTCCCAGCAAGGTCTATCGTTATATCTGCTAATTCAGGATAATTAGCATTCCCTTTATCTATTGCTGGAGAATTTATTTTTAAATGGTAATCTTTCTTGTTTGCATCTACAAACACATCAGTTGGTAAAAAAATAGGTGTATCGATAGCATTCCCATTCGCATCAAATAGTTTTCCTCTTACATTCTTACTTACCTGCACATCCAGTAAGCTATTTTCAACCGATCCTTGATAATCTGAGATAGCGACCTTCCTATTATTACCAATTATAATACTATTTTGAATCTTACTAGCGGAACCGCCTCCATAAATAACACTTACTCCATATTTTGGAATATCCCCGCTAATCGTCACATTTGTTAAGATAATTTGGCTAGTTGGAGAATCAGTACTCATAGCAGCACCATCAAAATCTGCCTTGTTGCCAGTAAATAACGTATTTCTTAAGTTGGGGCTGCTACTGCCATCATTGAACATACCTCCTCCAATATACGCTTCATTTCCAATGAATATCATATTCGTTAAAATTGGATTACTGACACCATCATTAGACATAGCCCCTCCACCATAACCTGCCTTATTTTCACGAAATGTTACAGTTGTTAAAATCGGGCTACTATTTGTATTGTGCATGCCGCCACCATTGATTGCATTGTTTTGATCAAACGTAACATCGGTTAAGCTTGGCATACTATAGTTCGTATTTAACATACCTCCACCTAACTGATTTGCCTGATTTTTATTGAATAGTACATTTTTCAATAGTGGACTACTATTGCTACCAGTATTAAACATACCACCTCCATACTCCGCCTTATTCTCGATAAATTTTATCTCCAATAAGTTGGGACCGCTAGCATCATTGTATAGAGCACCTCCATAAAAAGTAGCTTCATTTTCATCAAAGGTTACGTTTGTTAAAGTTGGATTACTGGCATAATTGTACATGCCACCACCATGCTGAGTTGCCTTATTTCTATTAAATTCGACTTCCGTTAAGATGGGATTACTCACGTTACCGTTGTATATACCACCTCCGTATACTGCCTCATTGCTAGCGAATGTTACATTTGTTAAAGTCGGACTACTGCTACCACCATTATAGATAGCGCCTCCATAGCCAGTCGCTTTATTTCCATCAAATATGACACCACTTAATCTTGGACTACTACTAGCATTGTAGATAGCGCCGCCTAGGTACGCCTCATTTCCGCTAAATATAACATTTGTTAAAATCGGGCTACTACCTCTAGTATTATACATAGCACCTCCATAGCCGCCGCCATCTCCCTGTGCCTTATTCCCGGTAAATATGACATTTCTTAAGAGTGGGTTATTGCCATCACTATTGTACATCCCGCCACCATACATATGTGTCCCCTTATTAGCAAGACCTCCCGTAATTGTGACACCATCGAGAATGGCTGTTTCATTTAATACACTTACATCAGGGTCATATCGATGATAAAATACATGATAGGCATTTTCTCCACTAGGAAGTGCTCCGCTTAATATGGTTTTGTATGTGTGCAAATCTCGCTGGGCTAATGTCTCCTCATGACCTTTAAAACCGCCATAAATTGCCACACCATTCCTCATTCGGAATGTTGCGCTACGTGGATCCGTTACATCCATTTTTCTTGTCGGTGTGTATGTTCCTTCAGCAATCCAAATTTGCTGTCCGCTTTGTGCGCTATGTAAAGCGGATTGTAAATCTTGAAATGCATTGTCCCAACTTGTGCCATCATTATTTCCAACAGTAGCAGTTGCGTCCACATAAATAATAGAGTTACCTGCTGACAATAATGATTGCTTTGGTACTACGATGCGAATTACATGCTTACTAATGGCGGATTGCCCAATGATTCTAAACCAAATATGATAGTCCCCTGCATCTGTTAAAACAAGTGGTGTTAAAGTATCGAATACTGTCCATGTATTTCCTTTGTCGTTAGAAGTCTCTACCTGTAGACTAGCACTATCAGTTGTAGTCATTGTCGCTTGAATAGTAACAGGACTTGAAGCAATGTCACCATCTGTATAGGGTTCTCCATCTGTTGTGAGTGTGACAGTCAGTGTGGGCTGTTCATGATTATTCGTTTCAGCAAACACTGGGAAACTACCAACTACAATCTGTGTCATTAACAAATAGATGACAAATACCGATACTGCCTGCTGCCATGCTTTTCTCATAGCATTCTCCTCTTTCTATACATTTTACTTCTGCCAATCTATGATTTTTCAACCAAATATTACTTTAAAGTAATATTTGATTGAAAAAGAATAGGAGCACTCTCTTACATCAATCATGTTCTAATGCATATGCTAGTAACAAACATATGCGATAATTATATTATTTAAAAGTTTTAAATTGCTATAAAAGCAAATTGTGACAATTTTAGATTAGTTTTACATATTAAACAGTCTTTCCTTTTAAAAGATTAAGGTCTGACTAAATAAGTCAGACCCTTAAGTAATAATTACTTAACAGTAATACGGCCTCCTTTATCGCCTACATATGGTATCGGTGGATACATCATTACATTCACCTCATCTTTTCTTCTTTAATTGAGTGAACCATTTGAAATACTAATGGTAATCACTACATATTCCTAATATTATATTACTTAAAAGTAATATTCAACTTTAAAAAAAGAAAAAATCAATATTTTCTTTTTTTAAAATTATGAAGTGGTTGATTATTGATCATGACTTCCCCTATCCAACATACCATCTATTAATAAATTCACAATATCGTTGGCTATCTCTTCTGGTTCTTTTTTCTTTGGCAGTAATTGAATAAATGTTAATCGCTCAATGATGCCTATTAAGGACTCTGCGACCATTCTTGTATCCAAATCTTTTCGAAAATAGCCAGCATTTACTTCGAAATCAAGATTATCTTTTATTTGTTGCACAATTTGTACCTTTATTTCATCAGCTTTTGTTGATAAATAAAATCCGATTCGCGTTAAATCTGGATTCTTAGCAAAGAACGCTAATAATTCCTTTAAATTATGAGTAATTCGTGCCTTCACAGTTGTAAACTCAAGCATTGGCTGTAAGCGGCTTTGCTTTGCAAAATTAATAATTCGCATTTGAAATAAGCTCTCTAATTCTTCAAAAATGGCCTCTTTATTTTTAAAATACAGATAAAAAGTAGGCTGACTTAATGAAGCACCTTTTACAATCGAACTCACCTTAGTCTCGTAATATCCATGCTGAGCAAATTCTTGTGCTGCGATCTCTAGTAATAATGCCCGACTTTCTTCGCCACTCGCTCCTTTAGGTCTACCTCTTTCTGCCATAATAATTCCTCCAAATAAGTAAACATTCAATATTTCTTTTACACATAGAAAAAGTCCTTTATTAAGGATAGTTAGGTGGAAACCGTACAAATCCACTAAAAAAGGACTGAATCTAATTTATTGATAGGATACCATGAAGAACTTCATTTGAGCAATGGCTTTCACATCTATTAGAAAATTATAAGTAATAACCTGAAAAATTTTTTTGAGGGACCATCCAAACTGTGGCGAAAAGAAATAAAAAGAATGTATTCGCATCAGCTTTAAATAATTATTGGAATAGTACTTAAAATTTTAACACCTTTTAACATAGATATCCCCCACTATCCATGTATTTATCCGCAATCATGAGTGAATACACCGAATGGATGAAAAAAAAGATGAGTATCCTCTAAAAATCAGACATCCCTTGCTGCATTGCACGGTATAAAAAGGCTGCTAATTGTGCTCTTGTAACAGGAGCCTCTGGACGAAAATAGCCATTATCTCCTAAGGCAATCCCCTTACGTTCTAGTGCTGCAATATAGCCCGCACTCCAATGTGAACTGGATACATCATGGAACGAGCTACTTCCTTCAGGTGTTAGCCGCAATGTACCCACTAAAACTTTTGCTAATTGTGCTCTTGTAAGATAGTCTGCAGGGGCAAAAGTGCCATTCGTACCGTCAATAATCCCTGCCTGCTGCATTGTCATAATCTCATTATAGTATAGATGATTTGGGGTCACATCAGAAAAGACTGTTGCTGGACGAATAGCTTTGAACTTAAAGGCTCGTGTAAAGAGTGCCATCACATGCTGACGGCTAATCTGCTCATTTGGACGGAAAGTACCATCCTCATAGCCTTTAATAATGCCCTGCGTTGCTAATGCCTCGATCATTTCTCTTGCCCAATGGTTTTCGATATCCTGAAAAGTTACCACAGATGGCTTTTGCTGCTGTGGCTCTTTTGGTTCTTCCGATTCTTCCACTGGCAATACTGTCCATTTCGCATACAGTGTGATATTGTCCCTTATAAGATTATTCTCAGCCCACTTTGTCGTTAACGCTTCATCATGATACCAGCCTTCAAAATGGAAACCTTGCCGAGTAGGTTCTGGTAAATCACTTATTTTCGTATTGTAAGCCATTTCGATCGGCGCTAATATTGTGCCTCCATTTGTCTGAAACGTAATTTTCACAGGTGTTGATGGAGAAAAATCATTGTCGTTTGATGATGTGGGAGATGTAGTGCCTCCATCTGTTATTGGTGGGTTTACTGTCCACTGTGCATATAACGTGATATTTGTTTTGCCCATTGGGAAGGTTGCTTTTTCAGGGTAGAGGATGCCTTTTCCATCCGCTTGTGTATTCCATCCTTTGAAAGTATAACCTGCCCTTACAAGCTTCCCACTATTGCTCTGTACCGTTACCATTTCGTTTTCTTCATACTCGTTGTGATCCTGTGGCACTTGACCACCTGTTTCACCGTTCGCATCATATGTGACCGCAAATGTTGATTTTTTTGTCCACTCTGCATACAGTGTGACATTCGCTTTACCCATTGGGAACGTTGTATTTTCTGCATATAGTGTACCTTTTCCATCTGCTTGTGTGTTCCAGCCCTTGAACGTATGGCCTGCCCTCACAAGATTGCCACTATTGCTTTGCACCGTTACCATTTCGTTTTCTTCATACTCGTTGTGATCCTGTGGCACTTGACCACCTGTTGCACCGTTCGCATCATATGTGACCGCAAATGTTGATTTTTTTGTCCACTCTGCATACAGTGTGACATTCGCTTTACCCATTGGGAACGTTGTATTTTCTGCATATAGTGTACCT
>NZ_JBXAPF010000001.1:0-40858 GCF_058803665.1 Lysinibacillus sp. GW821-FHT14F06 | reverse complement strand
GTGTGACATTCGCTTTACCCATTGGGAACGTTGTATTTTCTGCATATAGTGTACCTTTTCCATCTGCTTGTGTGTTCCAACCCTTGAATGTATAGCCTGCCCTCACAAGATTGCCACTATTGCTTTGCACCGTTACCATTTCGTTTTCTTCATACTCGTTATCATCTTGTAGCACTTGACCACCTGTTGCACCGTTCGCATCATACTGGACTGTATACACGGAGCCCCCTGTCCACTCAGCGTATAAGATAACATTGGCTGGACTCATAAGGAATGTTGCATTTTCCGCATAGTGAAAGCCTTTGCCGTTTTTCTGTGTATTCCAACCTGCAAATATACGCCCTGTTCTTTCAAGATTGCCACTATTGCTTTGTACATTTACTGAATGTCCTTGATCATATGTTTCCTTATCCACTGGTACGTCTCCGCCTGTCGCTCCATTTCCCTGATAAATAACCGTAAAAGGAAATGCCTCATAAGCTCCTAAATCAATTACCCCTCCTTGAATGCGAGGGTTGTCAGCAAGGTCGGTTAGCATAGTATTATTACTATTATTCCCTTTGTTAATGGCAGGTGAATTTGCTCTTAGTCGATAATCAGACTGAATTGGATTGGTGAATAAAGCTTCAGGTTCATAAGTGTCCGTTTCAATATCTGAGTTTGTCTTGTGAAACTTAGCTAATACTGCCCCATTTTCCTCTACATCCAATAAGCTATTAGCAATCGTACCCGTATAGTTAGAAAGAGCTGGTTCATTATGGTTGCCAACGATAATACTATTTTGAATTTTACTTTGCATATCCCCACCATAGATAGCACCTTTCGTTCCCTTTGACTGATTCCCGCTGATTGTCACATTCGTTAGCGTTGGGCTATTATTAATGTTGTAGATGCCGCCTCCATAACTTGCTGTATTACCACTAAACTCTACATTCATTAGTTTCGGACTACTACGATCATTGTACATGCCGCCTCCATTATCAGTCGCCTTATTTCTATTAAACTTACTATTTGTTAATGTGGGGCTACTAGTGATCCTATTGTACATGCCTCCTCCATCAGCAGCTACTTCATTTTTATTGAATGTTACATTCGTTAAGGTTGGACTACTAGCCCAGTTGTACATGCCGCCTCCATTGAACATTGAGTAATTTTCACTAAATGTTACGCTTGTTAAGGTCGGATTAGAGTTTTCATTGAACATGCCACCACCATTGTTTGCCCTATTCCCATTAAAAGTTAAACTTGTTAAGCTTGGGTTACTTCCTTGAAAATTGTACATTCCTCCTCCTATAAAAGATGCTTCATTTCTACTAAACACCCCATTCGTTATGGTTGGGCTACTAAAGTTATTCTGCATACCACCACCAGTTTTAGCCATATTTCCACTAAATAGCACATTCGTTATGGTCTGACTACTAACGTATTCATTGTACATCCCCCCACCATCGCTTGCTTTATTTTCACTGAATGTTACATTCGTTATAGTTGGGCTACTCCTCAAGTTGTACATGCCGCCTCCACTCCCGTGTTCCAAGCTCCCATTGGCGTTCCCTCCTGTAATGGTCACGCCATCAAGTACAGCTGAACTATCTAAGTTCAAGCCATTTGGGTGATAAAATACATGGTAAATATCCCCTAGACCATTTAATATTGTTGGGTTTGCTTGAACATTACGCTCAGCCAATTTAGTTTCTGCTCCCTGAAAGCCTCCATAAATTGCTACTCCGTTTTTCATTTGGAAGGTTGCAGTACGAGGATCATTTGCAGAAATCTTCTTTGTGGGTGTATAGGTTCCAGTGGCAATCCAAATTTCATCCCCTGTTTGAGCTGCATTGAGTGCTGATTGTAAATCTTTGAAGGCGTTATCCCAGCTGGTACCATCATTATCTCCAGTTGATGCTTCATTTACATAAATCGGATGACTTCCAGCTAATACAGTGAGCTGAGGCTGAGGTACAATACGAACATGATGCTTGCTAATGGCTGGCTGCCCCTTGATTCTAAACCAAAGATAATAGTCACCCTCCTCTGTTAGCACAAGGGGTGCCATGCTATCCAGTTCCTCCCACGAATCACCCTTGTCCTTGGATAGCTCTATCTGTATACTGGCACTATCGGCTGAGGACATTGTGACTTGAATTGTAACAGGACTCGAAGCGATGTCACCCTCCTTATAAGTTTGCCCATCTGTTGTCATAATTGTGTTTAGTATCGGTTGTGCAATGTCATTTGTCTCTGCTAGTACAGATATAGTCTGTGTGAATAATAAACAGATGGCGAATAATGATACTGCCTGTTTCCATATTTTACTCATAGCATTCCTCCTTGCAATGTTTAAAAATCTATACCAAATCACTGTTATATCATTGGTGTAAAGGCATTCAAATGAAAGCAGCTTTGTCAAAGTGAAAAGTGTCAGCTATTTAAACTAAAGCATTTAATGGAAAGGCTGTTTAATTATAAATAACTTTTATAGCCGCTCACCATTGAGGAATGTTAATTAGTTTTCTTAATATCGAAATAAAGCCATCCAGCTCACAGTACATGTATGTTTATCTCATCGAGCGTTTTCTGTATCACGCTTCACATGTCTGAAATAAAGATAAAAAAAGAATGAATTAGCTCTACGCTAAATTCACTCTTTTTAAGGATATATTGGTATCGTAATTGTTACCTTGCCTCCCCCAGATGTTGAATCATTTTCGAGTTTCAACGTTCCATCATGTTTAGTAATAATAGATTGGGCAATATAAAGCCCCATTCCATGATGATTTGCTGAATTTCTACTTGGATCTCCCCGATAAAACTGCTTTGTAGCTTCCTTTAAATCTTTTGCTGAAAAACCAGCACCACTATCTACTACAGTAAAATGAACGAAATTCATCTCTCCCTGAACAAATAATATGACTTTACCTTTATTTGGCGTATGCTCAACTGCATTGACAATCAGATTCAACATAGCTCGATAAAAAAGCTCTTTATCCATAAAGATTGAAACAGGAAGATTGTCTTTTTTAACAATCACTTCAAGACTTTTTTCTAAAGAAAGAGCCTTTATTTGATGTTCTAGCAGTAGAATAAATGCATCCATTTCTACATTCATTTTTTCACTAACAATTCTTTTCTCCATTTTCGATATATCTATTAGCTGTTTTGTAAATTTTTCAATTTCCATTGTATTCTTTAAAATATAGTCATTATATTCTCTTTGCGTCTTATCTTGGGCAGTGTCCTGTAAAAGTTCTGCATTTCCTCGAATAATGGTAAGAGGCGTTTTTAAATCATGAGCAAGAGCTGATATTTGTTCTCTGCGAGCTCGCTCTAGTTCCCATTGCTGCTTTAATGAGTTGTTTAATGCTTCCTTCATCTGCTCAAGTGAGATGGATATATCATCTATTTCACGAATTCCTGTTGGGTTAATACTAAAATCCAAATTTTGATTTTGTATTTTTTCGATAGCTTCCTGCAAGCCAAACATTTTTTTCTTTAGATTTCTGCCGAAGTGGACAGCAAGGAAAGTTGCTAATGCTATTATTCCAATTATAAATAATATAATTTCTAATAATTGAGGATTAGGCAAATATTTTCTTAACATCGGTGACCGATACTGTGGCACTAAATAATAGCGTAAAATACAAATCTCATTTTCTCGCTCTATCACCGAATAAAATTGAGAGACACCTTGAGCTTCTCCTTTTTTCATGACTTTCCAAGCCTTAAAAGCTTCCTTTTCGGAAAGATTCCCTGTAAGAAACTGTCCCTTTTTCGAAAATACTGCGTAGTCAACAAGGTCTGGAATCATCTCAGAAGTGACCGAGCTACTAGTCGCAATCCGATCCTTTGATAGGGAAATCTGTGTTTCTGCATAATTGGCTGGTAAAACAATATTGGTAGAAAAGGTCAATAAAAATAAACCAAATAATAATACTACTAGCAGAATGGTACCTAAGCATAAAAATAGAAGATAACGAAGGAAAAAGGTATGAAGGCGTGTTCCTTTTGTGTGCTTCAATGTCTCCATTTATACCCAATCCCCCAAACAGTCTCAATTACATCTACATCAAAGACATGAAGCTTCGAACGAATATTTTTAACATGCTCAGTGATTGCTGTACTGTCACTTGTTCCATCATATCCAAAAACCGTTTCATAAATCCTTTCTTTCGAAAAGACCTGTCCCCGATTACGAACAAGAAATTCACATATTTCATATTCACTTTTCGTTAGCATTACCTTCTCCTCGTCGACAAACAGCTCTTTTCCAGACAAATTAATATGAACATTGTCTGCATAAAGAATGTTACGTCTCTCCCTTTTTTCACGTCTCAAATGAGCATTGATCCTAGCCCGAAGCTCCCCAATGCCAAAAGGCTTAATGATATAATCATCTGCACCCAGACCAAGACCATACATTAGGTCCTCCTCTAATGATTTAGCTGTTAGAAAAAGGATTGGGCAATCTACAGCATGCCGAATTTCTCTGCATAGTGTAAACCCATCTATTTCTGGCATCATCACATCCAGTAATAGTAAATCAAAGGTACCGAGATCCATTTTATTTACTTCTAACGCATTAGTAATGGTCGTTACTAAATGTTCATCTTTTGCTAATGCATTTTTTATCAAGACCAAAATATCTTTTTCATCATCTACTGCTAATATTTTTGCCATATGTTCCTCATCATTTCCTTTAGTAACTAATTTTCAGATTTTCGGCCCTCCCATTTCCAGAACCATAAGCAAGAAAGCATGAATATCAGCAATGTTCCACATCCACAAGCAATAATACCTGCCTGTAAACCTGCTTCCATTAAGGATACATTAGTTCCAGATGCCTTTAATGTCCATAATTCTACGAAGTGACCACCCCAACCATAGGGTATATACGTCCAGATACCATCCCCTAGTCCAGTAAGCAGTAACGCTACTATAAGTGCTTCCACAATCCCTAGTCCAATGGAAGCCCCCTTTCCAAAATGAAGACTAATAAATAAATGCAAAATATATAAACAGATATAGCTAGCAAATAAAATACATCCAGCCATAAAATAAAACTGAAAACCAAGTGTATCTTCATGCAAAAGCTCTACAAAACCAATACTAAAGATACCAATGGACAAGACAATCGCTCCAAAGCTATACAACAATAAAAGAAGGAGCTTACTAATAAACGTTATGATTTTTACTCTACTAGCTGTTAGCATCTCTTGAAAATGACCTGCAATTGCCTCTTGCTCCGATACCATTGCACAAACTAATCCAATAATAATAGGAAATCCGCAAGAAAGCGTCTGAAAATAAGCTGATACTTTCCAATCAAATATCCATGGTGAATAGGAATAATACGCTAAAAATAAGCTTGAAATAATGATAGGTACTAGCAGATGAATGAGTAAAAAAGGTGTTCTTTTTGTTTTAAGAAGCTCTGCCCTAAGCAATCTTATGAATACCATCACTATTTCGCCTCCCTTTTTTGAAACCAACGAGCGGTAACAAGGCTAATGAAGACAAACCAGATGAGTACAATTAGAATTCCAGGAGCAATCACCGACATGCTTAATAATGGGCTATCCTCAGGAACTGGTAAACCATTTGGCAAAATTTCTAGAGTTGGACAAATTAATCTTGCTGTAATGGCATAAGGAACACTGTACCAAAATTCGCCATCAGCAAATGCAACCATTCCAGCTATATTACCGACTAAATTAATTAAAATTGCCATATACGTCCCTAATTTTGCAGCAAGGAATAGACAAAGTGGGATTTGCCATAAAAAAGATAAGAATATTAATAAACTGCCTAAAAGACTTTTTACTATAGGAAAGCTATTGCCGAAAAGTACGCCACCAGCAGTAATACCAGCGAAAAATATTAACGTAATACCCAACAGCCAAACACTACATGTTAGTATTTTGCCAAACCAAATTTTTTTAAGATCAAGCGGCATTGCGAGAATGCTATGATACTTTAATTTTGCATCTTTTTCTACTGCTAGTGCACAACAAATTGTCAGTGCACCAGGTAAGAGCATTGAGTACCACCAGTTATAAGCGCCCTTTTGAAAAAAACTTCCCCCCATTAACACTGCACTCAATAATAATGTGACGATCGGTGCAAGCCAAATTAATTTTGGGATAAACGTCTTTTTCCATTTTAATCTTTCTGCCTTTACTATAGAAATCATACTAATTGCCTGCCTTTCTATTAGCAGTCACCACCTGCATAAATAATGCCTCCAATTCCTGTCCCTGTGGTGCAACTCCCTGATAGCCCAATTTCCCTTCAGCAATGATACCAATTTCATCAACGACCTGCTCCACTTCTGACAGGATGTGGCTAGATAATATCACTGTAATACCTTGCTCTGGAAAAGATCGAATTAGTTTTCTTAGCTCTTGAATGCCAATTGGATCAAGGCCATTCGTTGGTTCATCGAGAATTAAAAGCTTTGGATAGTTTAACAACGCAATGGCAATTCCTAATCGTTGTTTCATTCCTAAGGAAAATTGTCCAGCTCTTTTTTTCCCTGTATTGGTCAAATCAACAATCTTTAATACCTCATCAATACGTGACGTTGGTAATCCAAGCGCAATCGTTCGAACCTTCAGATTTTCTCTTGCCGTTAAATTTTCATATAGGGGAGGTGTTTCAATTAATACACCAATATCATGTAAGTCATTGCGGTTCCATTCATGTCCATTAAAAATTATTTTACCTGTATTTGGACGCAGCATACCAGTCATCATTTTTAATGTTGTTGATTTTCCAGCACCATTAGGTCCCAGTAAGCCGTAAACAGTATTGCGTGATATTGTCAGCGACAAATCCTCTACAATTTTTTGCCCCTTAAAGCTTTTACACAGATTTTCTGTTTTTAAAATTATATTATCCATTTGAAGTCATCATCCTTTCGATGACTATAGTGTAGAAAATGATTATAAGGATTTTATAAGGATTTACACCTTTCCACAACTACTTTCAAATAACGGAATAATATGAAACTTTTCATATGGACTACTCGTATGAAAGATAAGCATTAAAAAAGGAGGGGATGGTCTTGAGAAGGGGAAATTGGATAGCTATCTGTTTATCACTCTTATTTATAGGCTTGTTTGCTGCAGGTTTTTATACTTTTAATGATGTACAAATAGAAAGTACCTTTAAAATTGATGAACAAAATATTATGGAGAAAAACGGAGAGCGCTATCTTTTAATTGATGAACGAGAGTTAGCTCTATCAAAGAATTTCTACGACAAAATCGAATTAGAAAAATACAACGAATACAAAATTAAGTATGTGTATAATCGTATTAAAAAAAATGATGGTGAAGTCGTAATGCTCAAAAGATATGGTGAACAGCCTTGGGGGCAATAATCAGGCTCTTGTTAATTTTCAACAGAAAAAAAGCGTATTTAAGATGCTTCTCAAATACGCTTTTTATTTATTTTACATAAATTCTTTTACTAATTCATTAAAATCATTTTCATTCATTTTAATATCAATATCTGTTAGTGGTAGCTCTGAATAGCCTGGTACTTTTTCTTGATAAGAGGCTGTTTCAGTATCTTGATAAATAATACCTGTTACTAAGCCTTCATGTTCCATTACCGTACGCATTGCCATACCTCGGTCTGCATTATCATAACCTTCAATATCAGCAAGTTTTGTTAAGTTCTCCTTAAACCAATCGTAAGTGTTTACTTTGTTATATGTTACACAAGGTGAAAATACGTTGATGAACGAGAAGCCTTTATGATTAATGCCCGCTTCGATTAATGCTGTTAATTCTTTAATATCAGTTGAGAAGCCTTGCGCCACAAATGTAGCTCCACTTGTTAACGCAACTTCTAAAGGTTTTAATGATGGTTCAATCGCACCACCTGGCGTAGATTTTGTAATAAATCCAGCAGCAGAACGTGGTGATGTTTGGCCTTTTGTTAAACCGTAAATTTGGTTATCCATAACAACGTAAGTAATGTCAATGTTTCGTCGAATGGCATGAATTGTATGACCCATACCAATTGCAAAGCCATCACCATCACCACCAGAAGCAATAACATGTAAATCACGGTTTGCCATTTTTAATCCTTGTGCAATCGGTAATGCACGACCATGAATTCCATGGAAACCATATGAATTAATATAGCCTGAAATACGACCAGAACAACCAATCCCAGAAATTACAGCTAGCTCATTTGGTTCAATGCCAACGTTTGCCGCAGCGCGTTGAATGGCTGCTTGTACAGAGAAGTCTCCACAGCCTGGGCACCAGTTTGGTTTTACTGTATTTCGAAAATCCTTAAATGTTGCCATTAGTGAGTCAACTCCTTCACACGATTTTCTAATTCACCTGGCAAGAATGGTGTACCATTGTATTTTGTAATCGTCTCGATCTTATCGTGACCACCAACATTCATCTTCATAATATTTGCTAATTGACCAGTGTAGTTATTTTCTACAACGATTACTTTTTTCGCTTTCGCTACAAGAGGTGCTACCTCAGTAGATGGGAATGGGTGAACCAATCGAATATGCGCATGGTTTACCTTCATGCCTTGAGCATTTAATCGTTCTTGTACTTCCTCTATCGCACCACGGGTTGAGTTAAAGCCAACCAGTAAAATATCCGCTTCTTCATGTGGCGCATTTATATAAACTGGCTGATCAAATGTCAATGAAGCTAATTTACGGAATCGTTTATCCATTTGCGTTTGACGATTACCAGTTGCTTCAGACGGTTTACCTGTTTCATCATGCTCGACACCTGTTACATGGTGAATACCATTTAATGTACCAGGTAGTACACGTGGCGAAATACCATCTTCTGAATTTTCATAACGTTTAAAGTAAGCTTTATCTGCCGCCTCTTCAATGTCATCAGTGACAATTTTTCCGCGACGAATTTCAATTTTGTTGTAATCAAATGGTTCAACAGATTGTTTACCTAGAGATAATTGTAAGTCAGTCATTAAAATAACTGGTAATTGTAATTCCTCTGCAATGTTAAAGGCTTGGATTGTATCAAAGAATGCTTCCTCCATTGTGGAAGGTGCAATCACTACTTTAGGAATCTCACCATGCGTACCATATAACATTGCCATTAAATCTGACTGCTCTTGTTTTGTTGGTAGTCCTGTTGATGGACCGCCACGTTGTGTATCAACAACAACTAGTGGCTGCTCTGTCATACCTGAAAGTCCTATTGCTTCCATCATTAATGAAAGACCAGGACCAGCTGAGGCTGTAAAGGAACGAACACCACCAAAGTTTGCACCAATTGCCATTGTCGCTGCAGCAATTTCATCTTCTGTTTGAATAACTGTACCACCAAACTTCGGTAATTTTTTAATCAGATATTCCATAATTTCAGAAGCTGGCGTAATCGGATAGGCTGCCATAAAGCGTGTCCCAGCTGCAAGTGCGCCCAGTGCAATAGCATCATTACCAATCATAAACATACGGCGTTTCCCATCTGCTGGTGCTAATTCCCACTCACCTACACGATCACCTAACAGGTCATTCATGATTTGTCGACCACGTGCAATGGCCTCCATGTTTTTCTGAACGACTTCCTCACCTTTTTTACCAAAAATATCATCAACAACATTTTGGAATACTTCGTTTTCTAAATTTAACAATGATGCAGTTGCTCCAATTGCCACCATATTTTTCATCAATGAAGTACCTAGCTCTGCTGCTACTTCTGTAAATGGTACTGCAAATAATGGTGCCTTAGAATCTTCTGGCTTCACTGGTTCAAATTTAGAATCCGCTAAAATAACGCCCTTTTCTGTTAATTCTTTATAATTAACATCAATTGTTTCTTGGTCAAACGCTACTAAAATATCTAAATCATCCGCAATAGATCGAACCTCTGTTGGGCGAACTGTAATTTTATTATTCGTATGGCCACCTTTAATTCGAGAAGAGAAGTGACGATAACCGTATAGGAAATAACCTAAACGATTCATTGCCATTGAGAAAATCTCACCTGTACTTTCAATCCCTTCACCTTGTTGCCCACCGACTTTCCATGAAAGCTGATGTAACATGTCAACAACTCCTTAAATCCAATGTATACTACTATTTTTCCTTCATAAGTTTAACACGAAGAAACGGTCCGCACTATTGTTATTCCACGATTTAATCGAAAATCAGACCTTTGACTGAAAATCCTGTTCAATAAATTGTAATGATCAAAACGCTTAAGTAAAAAGTGAAATTTAAGCAGTAGGACGTTTTCGACGATTATTCTTTCACTTCACTTCTTGTTTCCGCTAAACTTCTGGATTACCTAATGCTTTAAATTTTCGGTTCAGATTAATTACGGCCTATTAATGCAGTATAAAAAATTAACTTACTAATTTCAAGTGACAGTTAACACGTTAAGGATGAGTAATTTTTCCGAAATTATGATGTTTCTCCAACATAACGAAAAAATGCCCAGCACTTTAAAAGGTGCAAGGCATTTTACTTCATTCCATTTTTATCGAATACGTTTTTCTACTAGAAGTTTCAAGGCTGTACGTTCCTCACCAGCAATTAAAATATCGGCAAACGCCGGTGCGCAAATTAAATCTGTGCCACTTGGCGCTACAAATCCGCGTGCAATGGCCACTGCTTTCACGGCTTGGTTAAGTGCACCTGCCCCAACTGCTTGCATTTCTGCCTGCCCTTTTTCTCTGATTACCGCGACTAATGCACCTGCAACTGAATTTGGATTAGAGCGTGATGATACTTTTAATGAATCCACAATTATTCCTCCCCGTTTCGCGAATAGTGTTTACGCTCAACAACTCATGTCCCCCTTTTTGGACCTCAAGTTATTGTCCGTAGCTCATTTTATGCTCGGCAAGAAGAAAATAGACTATTTTCATTTCTGATATATTGCAAACAATCAAAAAAGAATGACTTTTCATTGTCAATTGGATAGAAAAAACTATCGTGCATTTAGAGCATACACAATAGTTTCTTCCCTCACCCTTGAAACGGATAATCTTCATTTATATAGATTCGCTCACAATGCGTTGCTTTTCCTGTTTGATTATCAATGTCTACAAAAAAGCCACTTAGCACGTCTCGTCCTTTTTTTGGTACCTCAAAACGAGATGGCATATTTGTTTGAAATTTATAAATAACACTTTCCTTTGTCATCCCTAAAATTTCATCATAAGGACCTGTCATACCAACGTCTGTAATATAGGCTGTTCCATTCGGATAAATACGTGCATCAGCTGTCTGTACATGGGTATGTGTGCCTACTACTGCCGATGCCTTGCCGTCTAAATGCCAACCAAGCGCAATTTTTTCACTTGTTGCCTCCGCATGAAAATCCACAAATACCAACGGTGATGTTTTATGTGCTTCCTCGATTAATTTCTCTGCCATCGCAAATGGGTCCTCATGTGGAGGTAAAAACACTCGGCCATGCAGATTAATAACTGATAAGGTCACACCTTTTTTGGAAATCTGCACCATCCCTTTACCAGGAGCCTCAGTTGAGAAATTTGCAGGACGAATCAAATAATCCGCATCATCAATAAAATCAAAGATATCTTTATTATCCCATGTATGATTTCCCATTGTAATGACATCTACACCCATTTGTAATAAGTCATTATAAATATTACGAGTAATGCCACGACCTGCCGCTGCATTTTCACCATTTGCAATTACAACGTCTGGATTCCATTTTTTCTTTAAACGCGGTAAATATTTTTCTACTGCGTCTCTGCCAATCGAACCGACAATATCTCCTATAAACAATACTTTCATTTTTACATACGCCTCTTTCTATCAATTACACCGCCATTTCATTGCAACAAGTCGAAGCTTAGCAAAGACCTTTGTCACGACCCTTTAATGGCTGGCTCTATAACATCATTAATTGTAACCTCAGTAAGAGCATTAAGCAAAAAAAATATAAAATATAGTGATTACAACGTTTTTCCTTAATGTGCAAATTAAAAAAGTAAAAAAGAGGTCTCCCTAGATTTTCATCTTGAGAAACCTCTAACATTCAATATTATTTCGCGTACTCCACAGCACGTGTTTCACGAATGACAGTAACTTTGATATGACCTGGATAATCGAGCTCTTCTTCAATTCGCTTACGGATATCTCGTGCTAAGCGATGTGAAGCTAAGTCATCAATTTTTTCAGGTTGGACAATAATTCGAATTTCACGACCAGCTTGAATTGCATAGGATTTTTCTACACCTTCATAGCTCTCTGAAATTTCTTCTAATTTTTCAAGTCTGCGGATATAGTTTTCGAGTGTCTCACTACGAGCACCTGGACGAGCAGCCGATAATGCATCAGCTGCAGCCACTAATACTGCAATGACAGATGTTGCTTCTGTATCACCATGGTGAGAAGCAATACTATTAATGACTACTGGATGTTCTTTATATTTTGTTGCTAATTCCACACCGATTTCGACATGGCTACCTTCAACTTCATGGTCAATTGCTTTACCAATATCATGTAATAAGCCTGCGCGACGAGCTAATGCTACATCTTCACCAAGTTCAGCAGCTAATAATCCTGCCAAATATGCGACTTCAATTGAATGTTTTAGGACGTTTTGCCCATAGCTTGTACGATATTTCATACGGCCTAAAATTTTCATTAAATCAGGATGTAAGTTATGAATGCCAATTTCAAATGTTGTTTGCTCACCTGTTTCACGGATTTGTTCATCCACTTCACGACGAGCTTTTTCCACCATTTCCTCAATTCGAGCAGGGTGAATACGGCCATCCTGTACAAGCTTTTCAAGTGCAAGTCGAGCCGTTTCACGACGAATAGGGTCAAAGCCAGATAAAATAACCGCTTCTGGAGTATCATCAATAATTAAATCTATACCTGTTAGCGTTTCCAATGTGCGGATGTTTCGTCCTTCACGACCAATAATTCGACCCTTCATTTCATCATTTGGCAAGTTCACGACAGACACCGTTGTTTCAGCAACGTGGTCCGCAGCAAAACGTTGTAATGCTAATGATAAAATTTCACGTGCTTTTTTATCTGATTCTTCTTTCGCACGTGTTTCTGATTCCTTCGTCATCACAGCAATATCAGTTGCTAGCTCTTTTTCTACTTCCCCTAAGATAATAGTCTTTGCTTCATCTCTAGTTAAAGCAGAAATTCTTTCTAGCTCTGCTTTTTGCGAGGCAACGAGCTCGTCCACTTTGCTTTCCATCTGTTCAATATGCTGTTGTCTTTCGGCAAGAGCTTGTTCTTTACGCTCTAAGCCTGCTTCTCTCTTATTTAGAGCATCATCTTTGCGATCAAGATTCTCTTCTCTTTGCAATAAACGGTTCTCTTGTTTTTGAAGTTCTAAACGACGTTCACGAATGTCATTCTCAGCTTCAGTACGAAATTTGTGAGTTTCATCTTTGGCTTCAAGTAGTGCTTCTTTTTTCAATGCCTCCGCTTCTCGTTTTCCTTCTTCAACGATTGTTTCAGCAACATGTTTAGCACCAGTGATTTTTGAGTCATTCACTTTTTTCATGTAGATATAGCTAACAGCGGCACCAACGATGATTCCAAGCAAAGCGGAGATGATAGTAATTCCATCCATATGAACACCTCCTCTTGCTATTTAGGTAATACAGTTTCAGTCAGCGCATACATCAATTTCGCCTCGGCGTAATTGTGTCAGGATTTTGAATTGTGCACACACAATTCATTTCTTTCAAAATCTGTGACATCCGTCCAAGGCTTTGGGCCAACATGATGTTGGTCACTCAGTCTTTGCCACAGGACGTGGCATTCTTAGACTGAGTTCCTTTATTTCAGTAGGTGTTTAAACACTCACTGAAAAGGAACCACATCCACATTCATCTCATCACCTTCAGAGGTGGGAGTTTTTTACTGAATGAAGATAAAATGTACTGCCTGTTTAAAGTCATAATTCAGAAATTATACATATTTAATTGTATAGCTAGCATTAAGCTCTGTCAAGGATAGTCGGGCACCTGTTCGCCCCTATCCAGAAAAAAGTAATTGATAACCAATAGGTGAATAAACTTCCTAATACTTTTACACTAGAATTACATTTATCTGTTTTACCTAATTAGAAATAATCAGTACTATGGTTATAATTTTTTAAAATTTACGTTATACTCTCACTCAATACAGGATGCTATCTACATGAGTATACCCACCTTTATATGGAATATAGACAAAAAAATACATTGTTCCCTCTCAAATTAGAGCAGGAACAATGCATTTAAATTATTCATCTTCAAGAAGAAGCATTAATTCTTCATCCACTTCTTCCTCATCATGAGCAGCGATTGTGTAGGAAGTAGCAGCGATACCATAAGAGGAACGGATCTTATTAGCGATTTCCTCCATAACGGCAGGATTTTCTTTTAAATATTGTTTTGCGTTTTCGCGTCCTTGTCCTAAACGCTCATCCCCATAAGCATACCAAGAGCCGCTTTTTTGAACGATGTCCAGTTCAACACCTAAATCAACTGTTTCTCCTTCTTTTGAAATCCCTTCTCCATACATAATATCTACCTCTGCCGTACGGAAAGGTGGTGCAACTTTGTTTTTCACAATCTTCACTTTTGTGCGATTCCCCATAATATCATTACCTTGTTTAATGGCTTCTGCGCGGCGAACCTCTAAACGAACAGAGCTATAGAATTTAAGAGCACGTCCGCCTGGTGTTGTTTCTGGATTTCCGAACATCACACCAATTTTTTCACGTATTTGGTTAATGAAAATAGCAATCGTTTTCGATTTATTAATAGCACCTGAAAGTTTACGTAATGCCTGAGACATTAAACGTGCCTGTAAACCAACATGAGAATCACCCATATCTCCCTCAATTTCAGCTTTTGGCACTAATGCTGCTACCGAGTCAATAACGATAATATCAATTGCACCACTACGAACTAATGCTTCAGCAATTTCAAGTGCTTGCTCACCTGTGTCTGGCTGAGATAATAGTAATTCATCAATATTAACACCTAATTTTTGTGCATAAATTGGATCTAATGCATGCTCAGCATCGATAAATGCTGCTTGTCCTCCAGCTGCTTGCACCTCTGCAATCGCATGTAGAGCAACCGTTGTTTTACCTGATGATTCAGGACCATAAACTTCAATAATTCTCCCACGTGGATAACCGCCAACACCTAGTGCAGCATCAAGTGCTAGCGAACCGCTTGATGATGTAGCAATTTCTAAATCTGTTTTTTCGCCAAGTTTCATAATAGAACCTTTACCAAAGTTCTTTTCAATTTGTTTTAAAGCCTGTTCTAAGGCTGCTTTACGATCACTCATTTATTTTCCTCCTTCGAAAACTGTTCACTGTTTTTCTCTATCTCTACTATACTTGTTTTTGAGAGAACACGCAAGAAAAAAGCGAACGTTCATTCGTTTTTTCTTCAAAATAAAAATTTGGGTAATTTTCCTCTACCCAAATTCCTATTTTTTCTCTATTTAATAGCGTTTAGTATATCCTCTTTCTTCCAAAAGCTGCATTAAATAATGACAGGTAAACTTTACGGCTCGAAGTCGATTTGTATTACGCATACCCGATAAATGAAGTAAATATGTGATTGGTTCCTCATCGTCAATGGCGATACCAATCCAAACAGTTCCAACTGGTTGGTGATCGTGTGCTGTTGGTCCAGCTGCCCCCGTTAATCCTATACCAATATTTGTACCGAATTTTTGCTTTACGGTGCTAGCCATAGCCGCGGCGCATTCACTGCTGACAATGCCATGTGAATCTAGTAATTGTTTAGGAATGCCGAGCTGTCTTATTTTTGCCTCTTCTGTATACGTTACAACGCCTCCAACAAGCGCATCCCCTACTCCTGGAATTTCTGCTAACTCTGACTGAAATAACCCCGCAGTTAAACTTTCTGCAGCAGAGATAGTTAACTGATTATCAAGTAACATTTCTACTGTCTTAGAGGCAAGAGAATCATCATCTATACCATATTGATGGTCGCCGACAAGCGCTTGAATTTCAGCTACCTTTGTTGCAATAAGCTGCTGTGCTTCCTCCATGGTTTCCGCTTTAGCAGTTACACGCAACGTTACTTCGCCATCTGAAGCAAGAGGTGCAACAGTAGGGTTTGTTTGTGTATCAAGAATATCTTGAACACGAACCTCCAGCTCTGCCTCCCCGATACCATAAAAGCGCATAACGTGAGAGACAATAACTCCTCCAGCGTTTAACAACGCACCAAGCTTTGGCTTTGCCTCAAATTGAAACATCGGCTCAAGCTCTTTCGGAGGCCCAGGCAGCAAGATATATGTTCGTCCACCTTTTGTTAGTATCATGCCTGGTGCCATTCCATGATGGTTTGCCAGCACTTCACTACCAGCTAACACTAATGCCTGTTTACGATTATTTTCAGTCATTGGACGACCTCTTTTAGCAAAAAATTGCTCAATATAAGTCAATGCGACATCATCAAACTCAAGTGAAACATCCAGATGACGTGCAATTGTTTCCTTTGTTAAATCATCCTTTGTAGGTCCAAGCCCACCAGAAAAGATGATTAAATCTGCACGAGTCTCCGCAACCGTTATAGCCTCATCTAAACGTTTGGCATTATCTCCAACAACTGTATGATAATACACATTTATCCCCAGCTCTGACAATTGATTAGAAATAAATTTAGCATTTGTGTTCGCTATTTGACCAAGCAATAATTCTGAGCCAACAGCAAGAATTTCAGCATTCATGATCCACAAGACCTTTCTTATTTAGACTCAAGTAAAACACGTCGATTTAGATAGAAATAATCCCATCCAGACCATAATGTGAAGAACAATGCAATATATAACATTATTATATCGAATGGAATACCAATAAGCGTAAAAATTGTGTTGTGTAAAAGTGCTGCCGCGATGGCAACAATTTGTGCCCACGTTTTAATCTTGCCAAGCTGATTTGCCGCTACGACTTCTCCTCCACCTGCCAATATTAAACGTAAACCTGTAACAGCAAATTCACGGCTGATGATGACAATAATGATCCAAGCAGGTGCCATATCAAGCTCTACCATTAAAATAAAAGCCGCTGAAACAAGCAGTTTATCAGCCAGCGGGTCTAAAAATTTCCCAAATGTCGTCACAAGATTATACTTACGTGCATAATAACCATCCACCCAATCAGTTGTTGAAGCAAAGATAAAGATAAGGGCACCTATAAAGTGATGAACAGGCATCTTTGCACCGAATAGTGACATTGTTCCCCAGCCAAAATCAAACATCATTACAATAACAAAAAACGGAATAAGTAAGATTCTAGAGATGGTAATTTTATTTGGAATGTTCATTTTTCTAACACCTTTCATGATGAAAGAAAGTAGTCATCATTAGATGACTACTGTTCTTTATTGAAATTGATGACGATGTTTTGCGTTACAATTTGCTGTGCATACGTTAAAAGCTCGTCATTAATATATATCTTAGCTTGTTGTGAATTACCTAAGCGAATACGAACATAGTTTTCAGATGCTGCATCAAATTCCACAACTTCTCCTGCATTATAGACGCGTGTATCTGCTAATAATTCTTGCTGCTGTTGGTTACGAATACCGACGAATGTAGGACCTGAAACTTCAATACGTATTTTAAGTGTGTCTGTACCTGTTAACGTATAAGAAGTTGTAGCTCCATCTGCTTCTATAGTACCCGCTGAAATCGATTGTTTAACATCTTCAGCTTGATTTTCATCAGATGTTTCTTCTTTTGTTGAATCCGTAGAATCTGCTGAATCTTTCTTGTCATTTTCAGCCTTTTTCTCAGCATCTGCTTTTTCTTTTTCACTATCGATTGGTTTTACTTTTGAATCATATTCTATTTCTGAAGGGGTTTCGTTCTGATCATTTGTTCCTGCACTATTTTTAGATTGCACTAAAACCCAGATTACAACGATGATGACAATGATAAATAGACCAACAATTATTTTCGGCATTGCCTCCATCATTTTATTGGAAGGGCCCTTTGAAACTTTTCTTCTACTTGGGCTATTCGTTATGGACTGGCTGACCTGATCGTTCGGTGTACTTGGTAGCTCACTTTTATAGGTTTCTAAAAGTTCTTCTGCGTTTAACCCAACAGCATCTGCATATTGTTTAATAAAGGCTCGTACATAAAACGAACCAGGCATAATCGAATAATTGCCCTCTTCAATTCCTACTAAATAACGCTTTTGAATTTTCGTTATTTCTTGTAAATCGTCTAAACTGTAGCCTTTAGACAGTCTCGCCTCTTTCAGTCGAGTCCCTAATTCTGCCACTCATAACACCTACTTTAATATCAAATTAAAAATTAAATCCTCCGAATGAATCGGATTCGGACATCATATGATTTTTTTCCATTATTTCATAAGTGATTTCTTCATCTGGGTGATGACGTAGTTCAATGATATAATCAAAATCCTCTATCCTATATTCTGAGTGCTGTACAAACATATCTGGATGCTCTACCACCTTGATGGAAGGCATATTTATCATTTCACGCACTAGTTGTAAATGTCGTTCATCAGAAGAGCGACGTGTCACAATGCCATCTAATATGAAAATATTATTGTCACTGAATTCATCACCAGCGAGTTTATTTCGGACAGTTTGCTTTATCATTGTAGACGACAAAAAAATCCACTTTTTATTAGCACATACACTTGCCGCAACAATCGATTCAGTTTTTCCAACACGAGGCATACCGCGTATTCCAATGAGCTTATGCCCCTCTTTTTTAAAAAGTTCAGCCATAAAGTCAACTAAAATACCAAGTTCATCTCGTACAAAACGGAAAGTATTTTTTTCATCTGCATCTCGAGGAATATAATGACCATGCCTAATGGCTAAACGATCACGGAGTTTAGGTTGTCGAAATTTGGTTACGTTAATATGTTCCATTGTCGAAACAATTGTACGAAAACGCTCAATTGCCTCATCATTGTCTGTATGCACTAACATTCCCCGTCGATCCTCATCGACACCATTAATTGAAATAATATTGACACGAAGCATCCCTAAAAGTGAAGCAATATCTCCTAATAATCCAGGGCGATTCACCTGAATTTCATATTCAAAGTACCAATCGCTCAAACACATTCGTTCCCTTCCTATTAGTTAACGTAAAAAATCCTTTATAAGTTCCATCATAGCTGATTTTTTATGTAATGGAAAGTTAGAATACATGGAAATACCTCGTTATTTTTAAAAACTTACTATTTTTTTTATCAGCCCATTAAATAGGCTTACATACGTTCCCTTTTCGATAGAAAGAATGTTTTTGATATAGAAAAAAGAGGAGAAAGCTCTCCTCTTTTTTTACTGCACATGCTTATTTTGAACAAGCTTAATGACACAATTCGCCAGTGCTTCTTTTTCATCTTCAGAGGCAACGCCCCATAAATCCGACAGCACTCGCTCTTGTTCGTTTTTAGGGTCGACATTTGCCGCTAAATATTCACCAATTTGAACAGCAGCTTGCTGAATCATTTTCTTTGGCATCCCATTTGATTCTGCCTGCATTACATTTTGACCTAAAAACGATGTCCATTTTTGCCAGTTTTCTAAAATGGTCATATGTTCCTCCTCCTTTACACATGTAGTATGTGCAAAAAAGAATATTATATGTACCAACCACCATTTAAACGAATTATTTGTCCTGTTACATAATCTGCTTTTCCTGAAAGATAGAAACGTACCATCTCAGCCACATCTGTTGTTTCTCCAATAATACCTAACGGAATGTCTTCTAAAATGTAATTAAGCTCCTCTTTACTTAAATGACTATTCATCGAAGTATTAATAAATCCAGGTGCAATTGCATTCACACGAATTCGTGACAATGCGGCTTCCTTGGCATAGGACTTCACAAAAGCGTGCTGAGCACCCTTTACCGTAGCATATAGTGCTTCACCAGCTGAGCCTGCTTCACCCCAAATTGAGCCGATAAAAAGCACATAGCTAACATCATGAGCTCGGAGCTTGGATGAAAGTAATGCTGTCAAACGCATAGGATTTTGCACATGGACACGCCATAAAGCATCCATATCATCAACTGTTGTATCTTCAAGGAGAGAATAATGCGCCTGACCGCTTGAAAAAACAATTGCCTGCACATTAAAAACTTGTGAAGCAACTGCCTCAGCACCTGTTTCTTTGGAAAAGTCTCCTTGCACAAGCATAAATTCCTGTGCAGGAAAATTTTCTGAAAGGGAAGCAAATAAATCCCGGGCAGCCTTCTCGTTATTTGAATAATGGACATAGATAGACCAACCGTCTGCGGCTAGACTTTGGCAAATAGCACGACCAATCTCCCCTGATGCCCCTAACACAAGGGCATATTTTTTCACTGTGTGCCCTTCTCTGTCGGTAAAATTTTAAAAACAGTTTGTTGAGATTCACCTTGAACCGAAGTAAATGCTTTTTTCAAATCCTCAATCGTCAATTCCTCTAATACAGGTACAACATCGAATAAATTCATCTCATTAAACGAATAGCGAGTAAATTGGTTAGCGATAAATTCAATGGAATTCAATGCGCGTAAGAAGAATCCAATTTTCTTACGTTTTACTCGTTCTAAATCCGTTGACTCAAATTGTACTTCTTCATCATACTTTGCTAGTTCTTCTTTAATAGCTTTCTCTAATGCAATTGGTTCAGTTGAATCAGAGCCGATCATAGCAAAGCCAAAGCCTTTTTCTAACGTAAAATCAAAGGCATAGGTTTCATCAATCAAACCTTCATCATAAACACGTTCATAAAAGCTTGAGGTACGGCCAAAAATAAGCTCTAGCGCAATTTGAACAGATAGCTCATGCTTTAACATGTCACGCCCAGAAAGATTTGTATCTTTTGCTTTTAAACCAATATACATTTTCGGCTTTTGTACATCCATATTCAATGTACGCTCTTTTATTGCCACTTCAACTGGCTCTTGATCAAAGAAGCGTTGAATAGGTGCTGGCTCAGGAAATTCTTTGTTATTTTGATTTTCCCGAATAAATGCCATCATTTCATTCGGATCTACAGCTCCAATAACGAATAAAAGCATATTAGCTGGATGATAGAAAGTATTGTAGCACGTATATAAATGATCAGCCGTAATACCGTCAATTGACGCGATTGTACCAGCAATATCAATTTTTACTGGGTGTGTATGATACATATTTTCAATCGTACCAAAGTACAGACGCCAATCTGGTTGATCATCATACATGGTAATCTCCTGTCCAATAATACCCTTTTCTTTATTGACCGTTGCTTCAGTAAAATAAGGCTCTTGCACAAAATTTAGTAACGTTTCGGTACTTTTATAAATATTGTCTGTAGATGAAAATAAATAAGCAGTACGTGTAAATGACGTAAAAGCATTGGCAGAAGCACCAAATTCACTAAATTTTTGGAAGACATCTCCATCTTCCTTTTCAAACATTTTATGCTCTAAAAAGTGGGCAATGCCATCAGGTACTGTAATGCTTTCTGTTTCCCCGATTGGCACAAATGTACGATCAACAGAGCCATACTTAGTTGTGAATGTGGCAAAGGTTTTAGAAAATCCTTTTTTTGGTAAAATATAAACATCTAAGCCGTTTTCAAGTTTTTCATAGTAAAGAGTTTCATCTAATTGCTTGAATTCAATTGTTTTCATTGTGCGGCTTGCTCCTTCCCACATAAGAAATAGACCGCTTCTAGCTGCACTTGCTTTGCCATATTAACAACATCTTCTTTCGTCACAGCTTTCCACTTATTTGCCCAGGTTTCAACAGAGAACTCCTCGGGTAAATCTTTATATTGGTCAAAAATTTCTATTTGTCCTCGGGCAGAATCCAATGATTCTTTTAATTGGTTAGTTAGCATAGCTTTTGTTTGCTCTAATTCTAAATCTGTAATTTCGCCAGCTTGCATCACAGTAAGCTGTTCTTTAATGAGTGATAGCGCTTTTTCTTCATTCTTTGGTTCAATACCAGACACAACAAACACTAAGCCATAATGTGATGCATATGAACTAGATGCGTAATAAGCGAGACTTTCCTTTTCACGGACATTCATGAATAATTTAGCATGTGGATAACCGCCAAAGACACCGTTAAAGATTTGCATTTTTGCGAAATCTGCATCACCAAATCTTACAGGTGTACTAAAGCCAATATGCATTTTTCCTTGCTTCATTTCTTGTTGTTCGCGAACATAATCATTTTGTGGATGTTGCTGTGGTAGCACCACAGGAATTTCTTCTGGCGTACGATCGTTAAATGGTAGCGCTTTTTTCAGCTTCTCTACAATCTCGTTTTCATTGATATCCCCTGCGACATAAATGTCTATTTTATCATTCGCAAGCATGGATTGATATGCTTCAAGTAATGAAGTAGGAGTAATTTTTTGAATGTCCTCAACAGTGCCGTTAGCAGAAATAGAGGCTGGTTCATTTGGACGTAAAATTTGTTGAAGGCGAACCTGAGCAAAACGAGATTTATCGTCGAAGATGGATTCAATACGTTGGATGACCATTTTCTTCTCACGTTCTACAATGGATTCTTTAAAGAAGCCGTTTTCTAAATTAGGTTCAAATATTGCAGTGTGTATAATACCAAGCACTTCATTTAAAACACTTGTATTGGCTAAATAGTGATCATTAACAGTCTCTATATTCATTAGTACTGTATGTTCGTTACCACGTTTAGAAGTGTCAAAATACAAAACTGTGCCATATAAATCATCCAAAAAGCTTCGGAATGCAGCAGTCGTTGTATATTTGGCGTTACTATGTTGCAAAACATTTGTTAACACAGTACGTTCAGATGCATTTTGAGCTGTTAATGCTCTTCTCCATTTAATTGAAAAATTTACGGTTTTAAATTGGGTTGTTTGTCGGATATGCAAGTTGACACCTTTTGCAAAAGGTATTGTTTTAAACATATGGAAACCCTCCTATCCTTCTTAATATAACAATGTACTACACATACTATACATGGCTATTGTCTATAATTGCAAAAAGAATCCAAAGTATGTATATAAAAAGTGTAAAATTACATCAGCATGATGAAGCAACATCTCTATTTTCTTAAATATAGAAGATATGTACAAGGAAAAAGACTGAGCATTTTCGCTCAGCCTTTAACTTTTTAGATCCATTTTATCTTCGTTTTAACGCTTACCTTTAATATAAGGTTGTCCACTAGCCTTTGGTGCACTTGCTTTACCGATAAAGCCAGCTAATGCAAAAATCGTTAGGACATAAGGTAATATTTGCAAATATACAGCTGGTACATTTTCGATCAATGTAATTTGATTTCCTGCGATACTCAATGTTTGCGCTAAACCGAAGAATAACGCAGCGCCAAGTGCTCCAATTGGATGCCATTTCCCGAAAATCATTGCTGCAATCGCCATGAAACCTTGCCCAGCAATTGTTGCGTGTGAGAAGTCATGTGTAATTGTTTGCGCATAGACAGCACCGCCCAAACCACCAAGTGCTCCAGAGATTACAACTGCAATATAACGCATTTTATTCACATTTATACCCATTGTATCTGCTGCCATCGGGTGCTCACCAACTGCACGAAGGCGTAAACCAAATGGAGTTTTATAGATGATAAACCATGCGCCAATTGCTACGACTAAAGCTAATATGGAAGTACTATAAACCTCTTTGAATAACAATGGACCCAAAAATGGAATATCCTCTAAATAAGGGATTCCAAAACGACGAATAGGTTGATCAATCATATCCGTTTGACCTTTATCATAAATCATTTTTACTAAAAAGACTGTTACAGCCAAACCTAATAAGTTGATAGCTACCCCTGATACCGTTTGATCGGCACGGAAGGAGATTGAGGCTACAGCATGGAAAAGTGAGAAGATACCTCCTACAATAACAGCTGCAAGCATTGCTACCCAAATGGTCGCTGAACCGAGCACTGAAGCAAATTCTAAATTGACAAAAATACCGACAAAGGCTCCAACTATCATTAAACCCTCTAGCCCGATGTTAACAACACCAGAGCGTTCAGAGAAAACACCACCGATAGCCGTAAAGATTAATGGTGTTGCATAAAGAATCGCAGAAGGGATGATGAAATATAACATTTCTAAAAAGCTCATGTTATTGTCCCTCCTTTTTCTTGCTTAACTTTTGTAAACCAACTCGAATAATGTAGCCTGATGCTACGAAGAAGATAATCAATGCAATAATAATGGATACGATTTCTTCTGGAATACCTGCAGCGTTCGGCATATTTAGTGCACCGTATTTAAGGGAGCCGAATAATGAGGCACCAAATACAACCCCTAGTGGTGTGTTCGCACCTAGTAAGGCAACAGCGATACCATCGAAACCTATCCCTGTAAAACCTGGTTTAATCGAAGCATTTTGGAAAGTACCTAGTGCCTCCATCGCTCCACCTAGACCTGCAAACATACCTGATATCGTCATGGCTAAAATAATATTTTTATTGACACTCATACCTGCATATTCTGCAGCATTTTTGTTAAATCCTACTGCTTTAAGCTCGTACCCACGTGTTGTTTTTTCTAAAATAAACCACATCACAACTACCATTAAAAGTGCAACAATGATCCCATAGTGAAGACTTGAATTGTCTGTAAGCTCTCTTAAAAACGGAGAACGTAAAGAGGCTGATTCATGAATACGTTCTGTTTTAAAGCTACCGTCTGACAATCTTTTAATCACTGCGTTCGCAATATAAAGTGCAGTGTAGTTTAACATAATTGTCGCAATTACTTCGTGAACTTTAAATTTCGCTTTTAAGAAACCTGCAATAAAGGCCCAAAATGCACCTGCTACTGCCGCAGCAAGCAATGCCAATGGTAAATGAATTATTTTTGGTAATTCAAAGGCATATCCTACCCATGCGGCAGCAAGCCAACCTAAAATTAACTGACCTTCAACACCAATATTAAATAAGCCTGTACGGAAGGCAAACGCTACAGCAAGACCTGCCAATAGATACGGTGTTATTTGACGGATTGTGTTCCCGATTGAATATGAATCTCCAAAAATACCTGTCCAAAGAGCGATATAACCTTGTATTGGGTCATAGCCGCTGACTACCATTACGATAGCACCAACAATTAAACCGATAATAATAGAGATGATAGGAACGAGTATATTAATGACACGATTTGACATTAGTCGTTCCCCTCCTTCGTATTATTCTTTTTATTTTGACCTGCCATTAATAAGCCAAGCTCTTGTTCTGAAGTTTCTTTTGGATTTAATTCATCTACAATTTGTCCATCATATATAACAGCAATACGGTCTGAAACATTCATAACTTCATCTAATTCAAATGAAATTAACAGAACGGCTTTTCCATTATCACGTTGTTCGATCAAACGAGAGTGAATAAATTCGATGGCCCCTACATCAAGTCCACGCGTTGGTAAAGCGGCAATTAATAAATCTGGATTACGATCAATTTCACGACCAATGATTGCTTTTTGCTGATTACCACCAGAAAGTGCACGTGCTGGCGTCATTTCACCATTACCTGTACGCACATCGTACTCTTTAATAACCTGTCGTGCTTTTTCAGATACCTTTTTGTAATCCATTACAAAGCCCTTTGCAATGGGAGGCTGGTAGTAGGTTTGTAATGCAATATTATGCCCAATTGGGAAATCTAACACTAAACCATGCTTATGACGGTCTTGAGGAATATGCCCAACACCTGCCTCAGTAATTTTTCGGGGCTTCATATTCGTTATATCTTTACCATTTAATTTCACAGAACCACTTTTGATTTTACGCAGACCTGTAATGGCTTCGATTAATTCAGATTGACCATTGCCATCGATACCTGCAATACCAACAATTTCACCCTTACGAACATTTAAGTTAAGTCCTTTTACTTTATCGATATTACGGTAGTCTGTAACAAACACATTTTCAATAGATAGCACTTCTTCAGTAGGCGTAGCCTCTGTTTTCTCTGTTTTGAATTCAACCTGACGACCTACCATCATCTCAGCTAGTTGTTCTGGGTTTGTTTCTGCTGTGACAACAGTTCCAATCCCTTCACCTTTGCGGATAATAGTTACGCGGTCTGAAACTTCCATAATCTCTTTTAGCTTATGAGTAATTAAAATAATTGACTTTCCTTCTGCAATTAAACGACGCATAATTTGTATTAATTCAGTAATCTCCTGTGGTGTTAGAGATGCAGTAGGTTCATCAAAGATTAAAATCTCTGCTCCTCGATATAAAGTTTTTAAGATCTCAACACGCTGTTGCATCCCAACCGTTATATCCTCAATTTTCGCATACGGATCAACATCAAGGCCATATTTTTCAGAAAGAGCTTGTACATTTTTAGCTGCATCCTTAATGTTAACGATCCCCATTTTCGTCGGCTCAGAGCCTAAAATAATGTTCTCTGTTACTGTAAAATTTTCCACTAACATAAAGTGTTGATGGACCATACCAATTCCTAAATCATTAGCAACATTCGGGTTTGTAATATTAACAGCCTTCCCACGAACTCGAATTTCGCCTCCCTCTGGTTGATATAAACCAAAAAGGACGTTCATTAAAGTCGACTTACCTGCACCGTTTTCGCCTAGCAATGCATGGATTTCGCCTTTTTTTAGTTGGAGGGTGATATTATTATTCGCCACGAAATCGCCGAACTCTTTACGGATTCCTAGCATCTCAATCACATGTTCCAAATTAGTCACTCCCTTAATAGGCACTTTTGTAAAAAAAATTTCGCTATGGCCGTATTCGTATCTGCTGCTTAGACTTTTGATACAGATAAATAATACGTCTAGTTTTTGAAATAATATGAAGAATTGTAATAAATCTAATACTAGCTATTTGTTACTGTCATTAAAGCAGTGATGTAAGCCAATATTTCTATCTTCGCTCAGTGGGCAATTGGTTTTCCCAATTAACAAAAAATTCACTCATATTTTGTCCTACCAATAGAGGTTGGTATTTTTCTGAATGAAGATCAATTTCGCCTTGGCGTAATTGTAGCTGCCGCTTTGCTTTCGCTACAGAAAACATTTGTTGCTGTCGCTTCACTTTCGCACAGATAAACAATGCGTCCGGATTTTGAATTGTACCCAGGCCTGCACGAGGGTCGACACGATGTCGATCATTTCGGTAATGCCACAGGACGTGGCGTTTTTACCGATGCAGGTCAGTTAGCCGTTTTCGCAGGATGCGAAGGTTTTAGGCTAACATCCTTTATTCATTCCTTTGAAAATCCGCGACATCCGCCAGAGGCTTTGGGCCAACAGATGTTTTTTGTGCGAAAGCGTAGTGCTAACGCAGCGGCAGCAACATGATGTTGGTCACTCAGGCATTTTCACAGGATGTGAAGATCTTAGCCTGAGTTCCTCTATTTCAGTAGGTGTTTGGACACCCACTGAAAAGGAACCAAAACCTCCTTCATCTCACCACCTGTAGAGGTGAAAGTCTTCTGTATCTGCTGCTGCCGCTACACTTACGCGCATAAAACATGCCGCTATGCTTTCGATACAAAAAACATTTGCTGAATGAAGATAAATTAATACAGGAAAGGTCATCGTTAGAAACCTTTCTTCTATTAACTTGTTTCCATCAATACTCATAAACTCGCAATTAAATTATATGAAATTCCTAGCTCTATTTAAAAATAATCAAATAGTATAAATAATCGAAATATAACGATAGATTGAAAAATCATCATAAGGGTCTGCTAAAAGTCCCTTATGATGATCAAGAGATGAATTATTTTTCCACTTTTTCTGGAACGACGATTTCACCGCTAGCAATTTTTTCTTTATATTCGTCAATTACTGCCTGTACATCCGCTGGGATTGCACCACGAGAATCAGCAAGTTTTACACCATCTTCAGCTAAACCGTAAGTAAGTGTTTCACCACCTGGGAATTTACCGTTTTTCGCTTTATTAGAAATATCTACTACTGCTGTATTAACACCTTTTAACATAGAAGTTAACGTTATATTTGTTTTATCGTCTACTTTACCTTCTTCATATTGGTCAGCATCTACACCGATTACCCATACATTTGCATTAGGATCTTTCGCTTTGCGCTCTTTTGCCTCAGAGAAAACACCGTTACCAGTTGCGCCTGCAGCATGGAAAATAATATCTACACCTGAAGAGTACATGCTGTTCGCAGTGATTTTTCCTAAATCTGCTTTATCAAATGCACCAGTATATTTATCTTGGATTTCAATATCAGGATTTACAGCCTTTGCTCCTGCTAGGAAACCAGCTTCGAAACGGTTAATAACTGGGATATCTACACCGCCTACAAAGCCGATTTTACCTGTTTTAGTCATTTTCGCAGCAGCAACTCCTGCTAGGAAAGCACCTTCTTGCTCTTTGAACATAACATTTACTACATTGTCAGCTTCTACTTCTGCATCAATTAATGCGAAATGATTATCTGGGTTATCTGCAGCAACTGCTTCCACAGCGTCAGCCATCATGAAGCCAATACCGAAAACTAAGTCAAAATTACGGCGAATTAAGTTGTTTAAGTTTGTTTCATAGTCAGCATCTGTTTTTGATTGTAGGTAATCAAAACCACCTTCACCTCTTGAAAGGTCATGTTCTTTACCGTAGGCTTTAACACCTTCCCATGCAGATTGGTTGAATGATTTATCATCCACGCCACCTACATCCGTAACCATTGCTATTGAGAATGCTTCCTCGCTGTTATTTTCACCTGATGATGCATTTTCATTTTCTTTAGCTGGTTTTTCTTCCTTCGCACCACATGCACCAAGAATAGCACTCGCAGCTAAAACTGATGATAATACTAAGCCAAATTTACGTTTTTTCATTGTGTTAACCCCCCAAAGGTAATGTAATTAGCAGGAAAAATATTTAGAAATGTTCTACACCCGTTTACGAACTACATGGAAGCTGAATTTATCAGCTCGGAAATAATTTTTTGAATATAGCACTACTTGATCATGATCATCGTAGTGTAACTGCTTTAATACTAAAAGAGCTGTTTCACGACCACAATTTAAAATCGGTGACGCTTGCTCATGATACCCTACTGGATCTATATATGTTACAGCATAGGCCACATGAATTTTCCCGGATTGTTCAAGTGCAGAGAAGAGTGAAACCTCTTTATTTTCTACAAAGTCAGTTGGCAGAAAGCTAGCCGGTAATCGGTCTATACAATAGACGACTGGCTCGCCATCCGCTGTTCTGACACGTTCAATCGTGAGTATTTTATCTTCGTCATCACATTGGAAGCGTTTTAAATCTTCCTCAGAAGGTATGTTTTCGGTCGCCTTTAAAAAGAGGGAACCGGGCTCCATACCAGCTGTCTCAATCATTGAAGAAATGCTCGATAAATGCTCGATGCCTGATGTAAACAACGGCTTAGGGTTGACAAACGTACCTACCCCATGTCGACGCACAATCACATTTTCCTCTTCCAACAGTCGAAGCGCTTCACGAAGTGTTGCTCGACTGACTCCTAGTGATTTGGATAATTCAAATTCTGACGGTAGTTTTTCATTTTCTTTGAAAACGCCTGTTTCAATGTCAGACTTTAAACGATCAATTACTTGAAGATAGAGATGACGATGATCTGCTTTAATAGTCACATATATCACCACCAAATCAGAGATCAGACATCTGATGTACAACATTCCTACTAATCGTTCATAAATATAACATTTTTGTAGAATGAAATCAATTACACCTTAGCGTAATTACTATCCGAATTTTGAATTGTAATTGTACAATCTATACAACTCGCCAAATATACAACAATATCCGAAATTATGTTGATTAATCGTATTGATGAATAAGTACTTGTCGGGGTTTACTTCCCTCTGAAGGACCGACGATTCCTCGTTGTTCCATCTGATCGACAATGCGGGCAGCTCTTGAATAGCCGATACGGAAGCGGCGCTGCAACATTGAAACAGAAGCGGTCTGCATACTTACAACCAATTGCACAGCCTCATCAAATAATTCATCTGTTTCCTCAAGAATGGTATCTTCTTCTGTCGGAATCATCTCTTCCTGGTACTGCGCTTTTTGCTGTTCTATAACAAAGTTAACAACAGACTCTACTTCCTGATCTGATAAAAAGGCACCTTGTACACGTTTCGGCTTTGATGCACCAGCAGGTAAAAATAGCATATCACCCCGGCCTAATAACCGTTCTGCGCCGCCCATATCTAATATCGTTCTGGAATCAATTGCGGAAGATACCGCAAAAGCAATACGTGAAGGAATATTCGCTTTAATTACACCTGTCAGTACATCTACACTTGGACGTTGAGTGGCAATAATTAAATGAATGCCTGCAGCACGTGCCATTTGCGCTAGTCGAGTAATCGAATCCTCGACATCACTTGAGGCAACCATCATTAGATCCGCTAACTCATCTACAATCACAACAATATAAGGTAATTTTGGATGTTTTTCATCAGTTTGTTCATTTACCTTTTGTACGTGATTATTATAGCCCTCAATATTACGTGTACCTGTATGTGAAAACAGATCATAGCGACGTTCCATTTCTGCAACGACTTTTTTTAATGCTTGTGAAGCCTTTCGTGCATCGGTAACAACTGGCGCTAAAAGGTGGGGAATCCCATTATAAACATTCAATTCCACCATCTTTGGATCAATCATCATCAATTTGACCTCATGTGGTTTTGTACGCATTAGTATGGATACAACTATGCCATTTATACACACACTTTTACCACTTCCAGTTGAGCCAGCTACAAGTAAATGTGGCATTTTATTAAGTTCGGCAAGTACAGCTTGTCCTGTAATATCACGGCCAAATGCGACTTGCAATAAAGCTTCTGGCTTCGCTCCGTCTTTTGACTCTAACACTTCCCGTAGTGTGACAATGGCTACCTCACTGTTCGGTACTTCAATACCAATTGCGGATTTTCCAGGGATAGGTGCTTCCATACGTATGTCCTTTGCAGCAAGTGCTAAGGCAAGATCATCTTGAAGATTTACAATTTTACTTACTTTTACACCAATGTCTGGCAATATCTCGTATTTAGTTACGGCTGGTCCTAAATGAACTTGGGTAACTTTTGCCCTTACCCCAAAGCTTTGTAGCGTTTGCTCTAATTTTTTTGCATTTGCCTGAATCACTGAATATTCACCACTTTGGTCATGTTGCGGTGGCAATTGTAATAAATTATAAGAGGGAAGTTGATAATCTGCATTTTCCACTGTATCAGCGCCTTGGATTTGGACATCATCCACGATCTCTCCATATTCAATACCCTCAATGTCATTACTCTCAAACACTTCTCGTTCTTGAGAAACATTTTGAGTAAAGGCTGAGATAATTGGTTCATGGGTAATTTCCTCTTCTTCTTGTATTTCATAAGTATGATCAACAGCGGTAATCTCATCCGTCGTGTCACTTGTTGATCGGCGATTTTTAGGTTTCTTTGGTTCATTCTTTTTCTTCTCTTTTTGTTTTTTTTGCCATTTACCAAAAAGAGCTGGCATTATTTCTGCTAAATATGGCACAAGGGCTTTTCCTGTAACTAAAATTAACCCAATAAAGAAAATCACCCAAGCAACAACCTTAGCCCCTGAAGCCTCAAATAGAACATGTAGCATACTAAATAGCAAGGCACCAATCATTCCCCCGCCAAGTGCATTACTTCGCTGGACAACACCCTCAGTATTAATTAAAATACGCCATGACTCCCGCAACACAGATTCTGATAATAAACCACCTGATTTTGTTAACTGTTCAAAAAGAATACCTTGACTAAAAATTGTTAAACTCATAACTATTAGGAACATTCCTAAAATCAGACGGTCCTTCATGCTTACTTTTTTCCGGCCAATCATCAGCAATAAAGCAACAAATATAAGCATAAATGGCACAGCAAAATATAAATTTCCTAAAAGAAACATTGCTATCGTTGTTAGAAAACGTCCAATCATGCCATATTCAAAAATTATAATAACGGCAATTGCAATTAAGATGAGTCCTAATATTTCAAACATTAGCGGATGCATCTCTTTTTTTTCGGTTGTCCCTTTTCCTTTAGTGACTTTTTTTCTTTTACTCGTCGCCATCTATTTCACCCTCTTTTACAATCCATTCTATATATGAAATGAATCCTATCATGTAGAACTTAATTATTTCAAAAAAAAGGATTTTCCACCGTGTACACTCGGCTAGAAAATCCTTTTTCATTCATTTCTCACTCAAAGATTGAACGATGAGTTTTTTAATATTCCATAATGATTGGGATAATCATTGGGCGGCGCTTTGTTTTTTGGAATAAGTATGTGTTCAGTGTATCTCGAATTTCTTGCTTAATGTTTGTCCATTCAAATGTATCTTTACCCACATATTTTTCAATAACATTCTTTGCAATATCAGAAGCTTCCACCATTAGCTCCTCCGATTCTCGAACGTAAACGAAACCGCGTGATAAAATTTCTGGTCCAGATGCAATTTTCTTTTGAGCACGGTTCAATGTGACAACAACAATGAAAATACCATCTTGAGATAATAATTTACGATCACGCAGAACAATATTACCTACATCGCCAACACCAATACCGTCAATTAATACATTACCAGCTTGTACACGACCGCTCATACGCATTTTACCATTTTTATACTCTACAATATCCCCTTTATCAGCGATAAAAATTTGGGATTTTTGCATACCCAATTGTTGAGCGAGTTTAGAATGCGCAATTAGCATACGGTACTCCCCTTGCACAGGAATAAAGTATTTCGGTTGCATCAAATTAAGCATTAGCTTTAAATCTTCTTGACTACCGTGACCTGATACATGAACATTTTTGCTAGATGTCAAAATTTCAGCACCAGCTTTTGAAATAGAGTTCATTGTATTAGCCATTTGTACTTCCATACCTGGTGAAGGTGTGAAAGTAATTAAGACTGTATCATCCTGTTTAATTTTAATGTCTCGATGATGCTTACGAACGATTTTTTCTAGCGCATCGAGTGGTTCTCCTCGATTACCAGTGGCAATAATAATAATCTCATCGTCTTGATATTTATGCATTTCTGAAATAGGGATAATTGTTTCTTCTTCAACTGTTAAATACCCTAGCTGCACACCTAAATCCACAGCCTTTTCTAATGGTTTCCCGACAATGACAACTTTGCGGAATGATTTTTGAGCTTGCGTAAATACTTGCTGAATGCGAATAAAATTCGATGCGTACACAGCGACTAAAATACGACCTGGTGCTGAATGGAATGTTTTTGATAATTGCTCCTCAATCACAATCTCAGATGTCGTATAACCTGGTCGCTCTGCTTCACATGACTCAGATAGCAAAATAAATACGCCTTCTTCTCCTAACTGTGCCATCTTAGCTAAATCAGGCTTAAATTTACCTGTCGCAGATTGATCAAATTTAAACTCACCTGTATGAACAATTGCTCCTTCAGATGTATGGAACACTACCCCTAACGAATCGGGAATACTATGTGTTGTATGGAAGAATGTTACATACGTTGAGTTAAAATTCATTCGACTGCGATTGGTAACTTCAAAGAATTTCACCTGATGTGGTGCAGGTAATTCTTTTAAATGTTCCTTAGCAAGTGCAATTGTTAGCTTTGATCCGTACACTGGAGCTTTTACTTTTTGTAATACATAGGCAATTGAGCCAATTGCATCTTCATGACCATGCGTTAAGAAAATACCTTTCACACGTTCTTTATTTTCTTCTAAATACGTAATATCTGGAATTACAATATCAATGCCCAGCATCTCGTCTTCTGGGAACATTAGTCCACTATCTACTACAAATAGTTCCTCATCAATTTCTACTACGCACATTGCTTTACCAATTTCGCCCACACCACCCAGTGGAATGATACGAATTAATTCATTTTTCTTTTTTGTCAATTTATTTCCTCCTAAAAGATATCCCGAACAGCAACCACTTAACATTCATTATACGGTTTGCAAAGCTTTTGCACAAATTAAAAATACATGTTTCATGATGGAAACAAAAAATTAGTATGAATCCCTGTTGCTATTAGATGGAAAGAAAGGTAGAGACTTAGCATTGAGGAAGGTCGAAAGTTTGGACTTATAGTAATGAAAACTATTTCAAGTTGGTTAGAGGGACTATCTATAGCAGTTTTGTTTCTAATTTTCGTTTTTTCCAGTGCTACTGGGGGGTTTTTTCTTCCTACCTGAGCGGATAATGCCGGTGTCTGAGCGGATATTGTCGTTGTCTGAGCAATTTTCTCCCTCACCTGAGCGGACCGTGCCTTTACCTGAGCGCTTTTCTCTCTTACCCGAGCACTCCCAACTATGATGACAATTAAGAGAGCAACTTTTACATAGCAAAAAGACTTTAGACAAATTCAAGTTTGTCTAAAGTCTTAAAGGCTTAATTATAGCTATTTATTTCTCTAAAGCTTCTCGCTTTTTCTTGATACGTATCCCAAATTCGATCAAAATTAGCTTTTTCCTCATCTGTCATCTCCATCATTGGTAAACGGACATTGAGTGTATCAAAGCCTAATTTTGTCATTGCATATTTGACAGGTGAAGGATTCGGTTGAGCAAATAGTGCACGTACTAGTGGCAGTAATGCTCGATGAATTTTGGCTGCTAGCTTGTGATTTCCTTCTTCAAACGCCTTAATCATCAATTGCATATCATTCCCAACAACATGGGCAGCAACTGAAATAATTCCTGCACCACCAATTGCTAGTAGTGGAAGTGTTAAACCATCATCACCACTATATACCAAGAAATTGTCATCTGCGTCGACATTCTCAATAATATCGCCCATTTGATCTAAATTGCCACTCGCTTCTTTTATCCAAGCGATATTTGGAATTTTACTTAACGCAACAGATGTTTCGTAAGCAACATTGATCCCAGTACGTCCAGGTACATTATAAAGCATAACAGGCAGACTAGTTTCTTTTGCGATGGTTTCAAAGTGTGCGAAGATACCACGTTGGTTTGGCTTATTATAGTACGGAGCTACAAGCATAATACCATCTGCACCATTTTCTTCAGCCTTATGTGTCATTGCAATGGAATAAGCTGTTTCGTTATCTCCTGTCCCTGCTATAACAGGTACACGTCCTGCCGCTTTTTCAACTGTAAAGCGTACAACTTCAATTTTTTCTTCTGTGGACATCGTTGGATTTTCAGAGGTTGTGCCACATGCAACAATACAATCTGTACCGTTGTCTATTAAGTGATTAATAATTCGTTCTAACTCTGGGTAATTTATCGTGCCATCCTCTTTAAACGGCGTAATCATAGCCGTTCCAATTCGACCTAAATTCATCCTTACACCCCTCTTATAGTAAGTTATCCTCAAGCATTGCTTCTGCAATTTGGATAGAGTTCAATGCAGCGCCTTTTAATAAATTATCGGAAACAATCCATAGGTGGAATCCTTTATTATTATCTAAATCTTGACGGATACGTCCTACAAAAGTAGCGTCCTCCCCTTCGGCATAAATCGGCATTGGGTAAGTTTGTGTTGTAATATCATCTTGTAAAACAACGCCTGGTGCATTGCGTAATACGTCGAAGATTTCTTGTACTGTTGCTTCGTTTTCTACTTCAATATAAACAGATTCAGAGTGTCCTGAAACGACTGGCACCCGAACGCAAGTTGCAGCTACTTTTAGTTCTGGTGCATGCATAATCTTTTTCGTTTCATTAATCATTTTCATTTCTTCGTATGTAAATCCATTATCTGTGAATTTATCGATTTGTGGAATAACATTACGTGCGATTGGATAATGACGTTTATCACTACCAGAAGGTAAAATATTTGCTTCTACATCCTTACCTGCTTCCCAATTTGCGCTCTGTGTCTTTAATTCTTGAATTGCAGTAATACCTGCCCCCGAAACAGCTTGATACGTCGAAACAATCACTTTTGTTAGACCAAATGCATTGCGAATTGGCTCCAGTGCAGCAACCATTTGAATTGTAGAGCAGTTTGGATTAGCAATAATCCCTTTATGCTTCGCAAGATCTTCTCTATTTACTTCAGGTACAACTAATGGTACCTCTGGATCCATGCGGAAATGGCTCGTATTATCAATAACAACAGCACCGCGTTTTGCAGCTTCAGGTGCTAATACAGCTGATACCGATCCGCCAGCAGAGAATAAAGCGACATTGACGCCCTCAAAAGCTTCAGGTGTCGCTTCTTCTATTGTATATGTCTTACCATTAAATTTAATTGGTTTTCCTGCTGAACGTGCAGAAGCTAAGAACTTTATAGCGCCAATCGGAAAATTTCGTTTAATTAGCTGCTCCATCATTTTTGTTCCTACTGCCCCTGTTGCCCCAACAACCGCAACTGTTAACTGCTTTGTCATCTGTCATCTCTCCTTGAATACAAGTTCCATAATGTGTGCTATTGTATCACAAAAATACTGAAAATTGTGTGTAATTCGTGATTTATTTGAAATATTGTATCAACAGCGGCTGTAATTGCTTTTTTTGCGTAATTGCTTCATGAACTGTTGGGACCATTTGATCGAAATCAGCAATAAGTGAATTAGGTTTTGAATGAGGAGAATCCTGCCCAAATGGAATAAAGTAAATATTTTTTGCATTAAGCAGCTTCATAATATTGATACCATTTAAACCGAGTGCATCATTTGTTGAAATGCCCAAAATTACAGGAGAGCCATTCCGCAAAGTTGCCTTCGCAGCCATCAGTACTGGACTATCTGTTGCAGCATTCGCAAATTTACTAATACTATTACCAGTCATTGGTGCAATGACCATTGCATCTAAAGGATTGGATGGACCAAAGGGTTCTGCCTCTTTTATAGATGTAATAACTTTTTCGCCAGTCAATGCCTCGATTTTTGCAATCCATTCCTCTCCAGTACCAAAACGTGTAGCTGCATGTAAAACAGAATGCGTAATAATAGGGATAACAGTTGCGCCTACATCGATGAAATTCTGAATTTTAGGTATCACATCCTCATACGTACAATGTGAGGCAGTAATACCTAAACCAATTCGTTTCCCCGTTAGCAATTTTCTTCCTCCTCTATTGCCTTGCACAATATTTCTGCAGCATCATGTGCAAAGTATTTCCCAGGTAATGATGGTAATAGTACATATGTTTGCAGTTGTTCAGCATCTATATCTAAACAGCCTGGCTCTGAGGCTAAATCATATAAAACTGCTGGGACATGCTCTATAAATGACTCTGTAATCCACTTAGCTGGAATTGTGTTGATAAAAATACTATTGTTAATAGACCATTTGCGATCATCTAAATTGGTTGCTTTGTAACCATATGCTTTTGCTTCACTCACTTGTACAACCGAACGCGCTACAATATGGACATTAGCGCCCATCTTGACAAGTAAAGAAGCGAGCATTTTGGCGATGCGCCCAAATCCTGCGATAGTAAAGTTTTGTCCGTAAATACATTTCTGCTCGAGTCCGTAAAACGTGGCGATAAATCCCTCTGCAGTTAATCTTGCGTTTTGCCAAATAAAAGACTCCTGCTGTAAATAGCAATTTGTTTCATTTCTCTCTAGCAATTGCTTCCAATGCATAGTTAAACGCCCTGTATAAAACTTCACTTGAGATATTCCATATAGTTGTTCTACTTCAATCTTTAATGGAAGTATAGGAAGAATAATTTTATTTGGTTGGAATTCTAATACTAGTTTATTTAATTCTTCATTCCAAACGGATGTTCTTTTATAAAATACCGTTCTTGATGGGCTTCTTAACATTGTCGCTAATTCCTTTAATCGTGAATCCTCACCGATAACAAGCCACTTTTCGTTTTCCAAAAGCTCACCTCACTGTAAAAATTCTGACTGTACCGTCGTTGTTTTGTTAAATAAAATGCGATCTTCTCCAATTAATATAATTTCATGCCAAGGTATCATTTCACTAACTTTCACTTTCTTTTTTTGGAATGGTAATTTATCTTTGACAATTTCAAAACCATGTATCTTTCCTGTTTGCACATCTAATAGACATTCCGTATGTGCCAGTATGCCAAAGTGTACGCCACCCTCAACTTGAATTAACTCCTTATCCACCATCTCTGATAGTAGCATCCCTCATCTCCCTCCTTGAACCGTTACCTCAATATATGCCGAGTTTTTGCAATTCGTGCCCCCTACCTTAAGTAGGAATATGTTGCATTTAATCATCACACTGTATATACTGTACATATACAGTTGAACGAGGTGAGAAATTTGTGCATATCCATTTAAGCAATGCCAGTGATAAACCCATCTATGAGCAAATAACAATACAGCTAAAGGAAGCAATATTAGCAAATAAATTACAGGCTGGTGATGCACTGCCGTCTATCCGTGCGCTTGCAAAGGATTTAAAAATTAGTGTGATGACAACAAAACGTGCTTATGCTGATTTAGAGCGAGATGGCTTTATCGAAACCGTCGCTGGAAAAGGAAGCTTTGTCACAGAGCGAAATCAAGATTTTCTACGCGAGGAATTATTACGTCAGGTTGAGGAGCATATGCAAAAAGCAGTCAAAACGGCAAAAATGGCTGGACTAACTAAAGAGGAACTGCAGGAATTACTGATAATGATTTTAGAGGAGGGTAACTAAATGAATGCGATTGAAATTCATGATCTACATAAAAGCTTTGAAGGATTTTCTCTTAAAGATGTAAGCTTTTCCGTACCCCAAGGCACAGTGATGGGTTTTGTTGGAGAAAACGGTGCTGGCAAGTCAACTACAATAAAATGCATGCTCAATTTATTAAAAAAGGAATATGGCGAAATTTTGCTATTTGGCAAGGAAATTGTCGAACATGAATTATCGATAAAAAACGACATTGGTGTAGTTTTTGACGATTTACACGTTCCTGAAACGCTGAATGCGACGCAGCTCGACAAATTTATGAAAAGAGTATTTAAAACGTGGGATTCAAGTTATTATTTTGAGCGATTGGTACAATTTAAAATTCCTGAGAGGAAGAGGGTAAAAGAATTATCGCGAGGGATGAGGATGAAGCTGTCTATTGCATTAGCACTGGCACATCATCCAAAGCTATTAATTTTAGATGAACCAACAAGTGGGCTAGACCCGATTATCCGTGATGAAATTCTCGATTTGTTTTTAGCATTTATGCAGGATGAAACACACAGCATTTTATTTTCTTCCCATATAACAAGTGATTTAGAAAAGATTGCTGACTATATTACCTTTATTCATAATGGTGAAATTTTATTTAGTGAAGGTAAGGATGTACTGCTTTATGAGTACGGTATATTTAAAGGCAGTAAAGAGGAAGTAAGTGCACTACCAGAGCATGCCATATTAAGAACACGTAATGGAGCCTTTGGTGTAGAGGCATTAGTGTTAAAGAATGAAGTAAACGAAGTATTTTCCCTTGAAAAGCCTTCTATAGAAGATATTATGCTATTTTATGTGAAAGGTAGTGTATGAACATGGTAGGTCTTATATTAAAAGATTTAATGACAATTCAACGTCAATTGAAGGCACAGGCCATGGTAATGATTTTTTTTCTACTGATGTCAATTTTTATACAGGAAGGTTCAATTCTCTTAACAATTGTTGTATTTATTGTGACTTTCCAAGCAATCACAGCTCTTACCTATGATGAACAAAGCAGCTGGGATAAATATGCAAATACTTTACCTATCTCAAAAGGGGATATCGTACTTAGTAAATATATCCTTAGTATCTTTCTTTTGATTGTCGGGCTTATCTTTGCACTGCCGATTGTATTGATTATTCATCGTTTTACGCCAAATAACTGGGCTTCAGCAGAGTTTTTTCTAACATTTAATCTTATTGTGACGTTCGCCTTTTGTATGCTAGCACTATTATTACCCATCTACATTAAATTTGGTTCCATCAAAGGAAGAATGGTGCTTATTGCGATTTGCTTCATCCCAGGTTTTTTATTCGGCCTAATCAACAAGCAATTATCAGATTTGTTAGTTATTTTAACAAATATAAAGCAGTTTATGTTTTTAGCACCTTTTGCTGGCCTTCTAATTCTTTGGCTATCCTCTCTAATTTCAACAGCCATTTATAAACACAAAGAATTTTAGAGGAGGGAGTTCATGCAGGCTCTACTTTTACAAAGAATAATGGTACAAAAATGGTCAATTCTTTTTATAGTTATAATATGTGCTATTATCAGTTACATGGATATACCTTATTTAGATGATCCCTCAATGGGTATATTTGCAGTTGTTTTTTCTGCTTCCATTGTTGGAGGGCTATATGAGAGTGATTATAAAATTAATTGGGAATTGTTTGTCAACAGTCTCCCTTTAACTAAAAAAACACAGCTTCAGGCTGATTATCTATATTGCTACGGTATCGTAATAGTGTTGTTTGTTCTAATGGCACCAGCTTATTTTTCACAATCCGCTGCAAACGAAAATTTTTCAGAGCATTTTGCCATGTATTTTGCTTATATTAGCAGTGCCTCTTTGCTCATCTGTATACAGTTTTATATTCATCATCTAGAAGAGACGAAGGGGATGCGTAATTTTAGGATGATCATTGCCATTCTCCTTATTTTTATCATTAATTTTCCGATTCATTACTATTTATCACTAGTAGCAGCCAATTTATTGGTGATTTTAGTTCCTACAATTATCAGCCTTATCATTAGTGTTTTTATTTTCCATAAAAGCTTGAACTTGTATTTAGCTAGAGAGATTTATTAAAATTAAGTTATAAAAAAACAGGCTACCAAAAACGGTAGCCTCATGTTGTTGAAATACTATTATGTCCATGAAATCAAGGTGACAAATTAAAAAGTATAGCCCTTTTTCAAAACGAGAGGTTGATTTCCGTTCCGACTGAGTGCT